>CANQRR010000018.1 GCA_947626285.1 uncultured Lachnospiraceae bacterium | reverse complement strand
GGTGGGTATAGCGCAGCTGGTTAGCGCGCCAGATTGTGGCTCTGGAGGCCAAGGGTTCGAATCCCTTTATCCACCCTGCTGAAGGATAAGGGTGTTGCAGGCTGCGACATCCTTATTTGATATAATGGAAGATGATGGGCTATCGCCAAGCGGTAAGGCACAGGACTTTGACTCCTGCATTCGCTGGTTCGAATCCGGCTAGCCCAGCTTGGCATTCCGGCCGCGCCGGGCGTGAGGCGGATGTGTTTTCAAGGTTTCTGGGGTATTAGCTCAGTCGGCAGAGCACTTGACTTTTAATCAAGTTGTCCGGGGTTCGAATCCCCGATGCCTCATCGCAGCGCGAGCGGGTCCTGTCCGGGAGGACGACGCTTCGCGCGCAGGTTTATAGATATAGGCAGGCGGAAATGACGGAATTGGCAGACGTGCAGGATTTAGGTTCCTGTGCCGCAAGGCGTGAGGGTTCAAATCCCTTTTTCCGCAGTGGAAGGAGACTGTCGCGAAAAGAAATGTCCGAAGAGCGGGCAAGCTGTTTTGCGGCAGATTTTTATGTCATAGGGAATTTTGGCTCTATAAAATAAAGGCGCTCCGCGTGCAAAGTGCGCAACCCCCTCAGGATTGAGGGAGGGGATGGAGAGGCGAAGTGGGGCTGCCCGCTTTATTGATCTTTGCCATGAATTTGCACGAGCGTTACAGACCGGGAGAAACGGAGGGACGACATGAAGACAAGAAACGATCTGCGGACGCAGCTGCGCCAGATCGACCACAAGGGATACAAGGCGTACAAGGTGCTGGAGGGAGAGTACGACTTCGGGTCGTATTGTCTGTGCATTGATCACGTGCAGGGAGATCCGTTCGCGACGCCGTCGCGGGTGCGCATCGTGTATGGAAACCGGGGTAATATCCCGACGGAGTATTTCGGGCAGAAGCACCGCAGGACGGCGACGGAGGATTATCTGCTGCGGCGGCTGCACCGCAGCCTGCGGATGTGCATGGACCGCGAGCGCAGGGGCTCCGGCAAGAGCGGCCTGGTGAGCGCGTGCCGCGCGGGGCAGGAGATCCTGGAGCGCACGGCGATGCAGATCTCTGCGGAGGCCGTGACGGCGCGCATCGAGGTGGGGTTCCCGGCCTACGGGCGGACGATCGCGGCCGGGGAGCTCGAGAAAATCTTGTTTGATCTGCTGCCGGAGGTGGTGGAGAAGACGTTTCACATGCAGCCGGCGATGCAGCGGGAGCTGCAGCAAGTGGCGGATCTGGCGGACGATCAGCACTTCATCCGCGGTGAGTTGGACCGGCTGGGGCTGGTGGCGTTCGTCGGGGATGGCTCCGTGCTGCCGCGTGAGAGCGGTGTGTCACAGCGGCCGATGAAAGACGCTGTGAAGTTCGAGAGCCCGGAGAGCCTTGCCGTGACGCTTGCGCTGCCGCATCGAGGGGCGCTGCGCGGCATGGGGATCCGCAGGGGGATCACGGTGATCGCGGGCGGCGGTTTCCACGGGAAGTCGACGCTTCTGAAGGCGTTGGAGCGCGGCGTGTACGACCACATCGCGGGCGACGGGAGAGAGTATGTCCTGACGGACGCGAGCGCGTTCAAGCTGCGCGCCGAGGAAGGGCGCTGCGTGCACCAGACGGATATCTCGATGTTTATCAGCAATCTTCCGACGAAGACGGATACGAGCTGTTTTTCGACAGAGAACGCCAGCGGCAGTACGTCGCAGGCGGCGAACACGGTCGAGGCGTTGGCCTGCGGAAGCACGGTGCTGCTGATCGACGAGGACACCTCGGCGACGAACTTCATGGTGCGCGACGACCGGATGGCGCAGCTCGTCTCGGACGAGAAGGAGCCGATCACGCCGTTCATCCGCAAGATCCGCAGCCTGTACAGAGACCTTGGAGTGTCGACGGTGCTCGTGGCGGGCAGCTCAGGCGATTATCTGTCGGTGGCGGACACGGTGCTGCAGATGGACTGCTATGTGGCGAAGGATGTGACAGAGCGCGCGAAGCAGCTTGCGGTGAGTCTCACGGAAGAGACGGCGGAAAAGCGCGTCTGGCTGAAAAAGGCTGTCCGCCTGAAGAGTATCGAGAAGATGCGCGTGCACGGCTGGGATACGTTGAGCCTGGACAAGACCGAGATCGATCTGCGCTATCTGGAACAGATCGTGGACGAGACGCAGACGGCCGCGTTGGGCTATGTGCTCCAGTATGTGCTCAGCCGCATGGCGGACGGAAAGAAGAGTGCGGCGCAGCTCGCGCAGGAGGCGGCACAGAAGCTTGCGCGCGAGGGAATCTTAAGCGTCACGCCGAAGAACTACGGGGCGGGACCGGCGTCGATGGTGCGCGTGCAGGAGATCCTGGCTGCGCTGGTGCGCTATCGGCTGTTATAGTTTAGAATGTTGAAAATACTGCTTGCTTTTTTTTGATGTTAATGTTATGTTAAATCTGCTCATATGACTGACGGAAGTGGGAGTACCCACAGGGAGTATGAGCCAAGGGGAGCCGACCGTCTGGGCATGCAAGTGTCCGGCGTTTGGCTTTTTTCATTATCGTAAATATGTATGACAAGGAGAGGAGACGCAATGGAAATGATTTCGCTGGAGAAGGAACTGAAAGAAAACAGCTACCCGGGAAGAGGAATTATCATCGGCAGGTCCGCGGACGGGACGAAAGCGGTGACGGCGTACTTTATCATGGGGCGCAGCGTCAACAGCAGGAATCGCGTGTTCGTCGAGGACGGTGAGGGAATCCGCACGCAGGCGTTCGATCCGTCGAAATTAAGCGATCCGAGCCTGATCATCTATGCGCCGGTGCGTGTGCTCGGCAACAAGACGATCGTGACGAACGGCGATCAGACGGACACGATCTACGAGGGCATGGATCGGCAGATGACGTTTGAGCAGTCGTTGCGCAGCCGCGAGTTCGAGCCGGACGCTCCGAACTACACGCCGCGTATATCCGGCGTCATGCATGTCGAGGGCGGCAAATACAGCTACGCGCTCTCCATCTTAAAGAGCAACAACGGCGACCCGTCGGCCTGCAACCGCTTCACCTTCGCATATGAGAACTGCGTCGCGGGCGAGGGACATTTTATCCACACCTACAAGTGCGACGGCGATCCGCTCCCGAGCTTTGAGGGCGAGCCGAAGCTGGTGGCAATCCCGGACGACATGGAAGAGTTCGCGCAGATGCTCTGGACAAGCCTGAATGAGGACAACAAGGTGTCGCTGTTTGTGCGCTACATCGACATCACGAGCGGGAAGTATGAGTCCAAAATCATCAATAAGAATCGATAATCAACGTTCACGGGCAATTCTTTCCGTCAGCAGTGTTGTACATTCTGGGAAGACTTTATAAGACGTCTACACAGATGTCCTGCCTAAGCGGCGTGAAGAATTGCTGAATTTAATAAATTATAAAATCATGTACAGGAGGACGACGATATGAATGAACTTGCTTTGAAATACGGCTGCAACCCGAACCAGAAGCCTTCCCGCATTTTCATGGAGGACGGCAGCGAACTCCCGATCCAGGTGCTCTCGGGCAAGCCGGGCTACATCAACTTTCTCGACGCGTTCAACGGTTGGCAGCTCGTGCGTGAGCTGAAGCAGGCGACCGGGCTCCCGGCGGCGACTTCCTTTAAGCACGTGTCCCCGGCCGGCGCGGCGGTGGGACTTCCTCTGGACGAGACGCTCGCGAAGATTTATTGGGTGGACGACTGCGGGCCGCTCTCCCCGCTGGCCTGCGCGTACGCGAGGGCGAGAGGCGCGGACCGGATGTCCTCGTTCGGCGATTTCATCGCGCTGTCCGACGTCTGCGATAAGGACACGGCGATGCTCATCAAGAGAGAGGTGTCCGACGGCGTGATCGCGCCGGGCTACACCGACGAGGCGCTGGAGTTCCTCAGGCAGAAGAAAAAGGGCAATTACAACGTGATCCAGATCGACGAGAATTACCGCCCGGCCCCGATCGAGCGCAAGCAGGTGTACGGCGTGACGTTCGAGCAGGGGCGGCAGGAGTTGCCGATCGACGACGCGCTGATCTCGAACTGCGTGACGAAGCAGAAGGAACTGCCGGAGAGCGCGAAGACGGATCTGAAGATCGCGCTGATCACGCTGAAATACACACAGTCGAATTCCGTCTGCTTCGTGAAAGACGGACAGGCGATCGGCATCGGCGCCGGGCAGCAGTCCCGCGTGCACTGCACGCGCCTGGCCGGACAGAAGGCCGACAACTGGTTCCTGCGCCAGTGCCCGAAAGTGCTGAACCTCCCGTTCGCTGACAATATCACACGCGCGGAGCGCGACAACGCGATCGATGTCTACATCGGGCCGGAGTACATGGACGTGCTCGCAGACGGCGCGTGGCAGAAGGTCTTCACGGAGAAGCCGGAGGTCTTCACCGAGCAGGAGAAGCGCGCGTGGCTGGATCAGATGAAGGGCGTGACGCTGGGCTCCGATGCGTTCTTCCCGTTTTCTGACAACATCGAGCGGGCGCACAAGTCCGGCGTTGCATACATCGCGCAGCCGGGCGGTTCAGTGCGCGACAAGGACGTCATCGCGACCTGCGACAAGTATGGCATGGTGATGGTGTTCACGGGCATCCGCCTGTTTCATCATTAATCTAATTAAACTCCGGATTATACAAATCGAGCAGGGGTGATTTCCCCTGCTCTGTTTGCTAAACAGGATATGTATAGTTATGTGGACGACTTAGAATATTCTGCCAGTTACGCTCTTCTCATAGTCTTGCATTTCTTCGGGATTTTCTTAGCTCTTCAACTTCACGGAAAGCTTTGTCAAATGGCAGTTCTCTGCCGGCTTCCATGTCGTCGATTCCCCTATCCAGCATTCTCAGGACGTCATCATTTTCCTGAATACGATCAATTTTCCTGTCATGCATTGTATCCATCAAAATTCCCCATTCCCCAACGCTTAAGATTTTATATAGTATACTATAAGATGACAGAAGTTGCAACAAATTATTTATGAAATTAATCTGAAGAAAATATAAATAATTACACTTTAACGCCCGTTGTGCACGGCCAGCGCCGCCTCCACGAATCCGCGGAACAGCGGGTGTGGGCGGTTCGGGCGCGATTTGAGCTCCGGATGCGCCTGTGTTCCGATGAAGAACGGGTGATCTTTCAATTCGATCATCTCTACGATGCGCCCGTCCGGAGAGATGCCGGAGAGCGTCATGCCGTTCTCGGTGAGCAGCTTGCGGTAGTCGTTGTTGACCTCGTAGCGGTGCCTGTGGCGCTCGTGGATCTCCTTCTCCCCGTACAGTTTATACGCGAGCGTGGTCTCGTCCAGCACACAGGGATAGGAGCCGAGGCGCAGCGTGCCGCCGATGTCCTCGACGCCGTTCTGGTCGGGCATAAGCGCGATCACGGGATGCGGCGTCTGCGGGTTCAGCTCGATGCTGTGCGCGTCTCCGAGCCCCGCGACGTTGCGCGCGTACTCGACGATCGCGAGCTGCATGCCGAGGCACAGCCCGAGGTACGGGATCTTGTTCATGCGCGCGTAGCGGATCGCCTCGATCTTGCCCTCGATGCCTCTGTCGCCGAAACCGCCGGGCACAAGGATGCCGTCCATGCCGGAGAGCAGCTCCGGCGCGTTCTCCCGCGTGACTTCCTCAGAATTGATCCAGTGAAGGTTCACGACCGCGCGGCTCGCGATGCCGCCGTGTTTCAGCGCCTCTACCACGCTGATGTAGGCGTCGTGGAGCTGTATGTATTTTCCGACGAGCGCGATGTTTACCTCGCCGGTCGGGGAACGCAGCGCGTCCACCATCGCCTGCCAGTCGGTCAGATCCGGCTCCGGACAGGGCAGATGCAGGCATTCGCAGGCCACCTGCGCGAGATTCTCGCGCTCCATGGCGAGCGGCGCTTCATATAAGTATTCGACGTCCAGATTCTGCAGGACATGCGAGCTCGGCACGTTGCAGAACAGGGCGATCTTGTCCTTGATGCCCTGGTCGAGCGGGAATTCGGAACGGCACACGATGATGTCGGGCCAGATGCCCATCCCCTGCAGCTGCTTGACGCTGGCCTGCGTCGGCTTCGTCTTCATCTCGCCGGACGCTTTCAGATACGGGATCAGCGTCACGTGGACCAGGATCGCGTTCTCGTGTCCGATGTCGTGCTGGAACTGGCGGATGGCCTCCAGAAACGGCTGGCTCTCGATATCGCCGACCGTGCCGCCCACCTCAATGATCGCGATCTGCGTCCCATCCGTCGAGTAGTCCCGGTGGAAACGGCTCTTGATCTCGTTCGTGATGTGCGGGATCACCTGCACTGTGCCGCCGCCATAGTCGCCGCGGCGCTCCTTGTGGAGCACGGACCAGTAGATCTTGCCGGTGGTGACGTTGGAATTCTTGCTCAGGCTCTCGTCGATGAAACGTTCGTAGTGCCCGAGGTCGAGATCGGTCTCCGCGCCGTCGTCCGTGACGAACACTTCGCCGTGCTGGATCGGGTTCATCGTCCCGGGATCGATGTTGATGTAGGGATCGAACTTCTGCATGGTGACCCGGTAACCGCGCGCTTTCAAAAGCCGTCCGAGAGACGCCGCCGTGATTCCCTTGCCGAGGCCGGAGACGACGCCGCCGGTGACAAATACGTATTTTACTGACATGGGTTTCCTCCTGTGTTACTTTATTGTATTGTATGAAAGCCCTACGGATTGCTCCGCACTATGTCGTTATTCGCAAATTACACCGTTCGCTCTGCTCACGCTGCTTTTTTGCTCATACGGGTTAGCGTCTCTCATGCAAAGTCAGTCCGACAAGTGAACTTGTCGTCCGGTCTACGCTCCGCTTCGGTCGGCGCTGAACGTGCGCCACCGGCGCACAGCGCCTCTGCATGGAGACCGGGCTTTCAAAATAAAAAGCCATGCGCAGAACACGACGAACCAGATGGATCAAGCCGTCGTCGGCATGACTGAACCATCGCTATTATACAACGTTATCCATGGAAAATCCATGGTTTTTTTCTAGAAATTTTGCAAACATTTTAGAATTATTCTATTGATTTATGAAATACATCTCTTTATAATGTAACCTGTCGGAAGAAATGGGCGCTTGCGTGCATTTGCCGGCAGGTAAGCGGCAGAAACAGAGCGAAACACAGTTTCTGGATGCAGGCAGAAGAGGAGGAACATATGGACAACAACCAACAGAGAAACAATCGTCCGTCGGGAGGCGGCCAGGGACCCCAGGGGGATCCGAATAAGAACCGTTCCACGTTTACGATCTTTCTAATCGTAACGCTGGTGGCCGTTCTGGCGGTGGCGATGTTGAACAATATGAGAAACAGTACGGCGGCGGTCGAGATTAGTTACGACGAATTTCTGGATCGGCTTGACGCGGGCACGGTGGAGAGTGTGACGATCAGCTCCTCACGGATCGAGATTGAGATGAAGACGATCGAGGCGCTTTCCGACATTCTCGGAACGGGCAATACGACTTATTATACCGGAAATCCGGGGGATCCGAACCTGATTGAGCGTCTGCGCCGCGCGGATGTGAAGTTTACCGAGGAGATCCCGGACACCACGTCGATGATGATCGTGGAGATGCTGGTGAGCTTTGTGCTTCCGGTGCTGCTGATCTGGATCATCTTCGGTTTTGTGATGCGCCGGATGGGCGGCGGAAGCGGCGGGATCATGGGCGTCGGCAAGAGCCGCGCCAAGGTCTATGTGCAGAAAGAGACCGGCGTGACGTTCCAGGACGTCGCCGGGCAGGACGAGGCAAAGGAATCGCTGCAGGAGGTCGTCGACTTCCTGGAGAATCCGGGCAAGTACACGACGATCGGCGCGAAGCTCCCGAAGGGCGCGCTGCTGGTAGGCCCTCCGGGCACCGGCAAGACACTGCTCGCGAAGGCGGTGGCAGGCGAGGCGAAGTGCCCGTTCTTCTCGCTTTCCGGATCGGATTTCGTGGAGATGTTCGTCGGCGTCGGCGCGTCCCGTGTCAGAGACCTATTTGAAGAGGCGAAGAAAAACGCGCCGTGTATCATCTTCATCGATGAGATCGACGCGATCGGAAAGACCCGTGACAGCCGCTACGGCGGCGGCAATGACGAGCGCGAGCAGACGCTGAACCAGCTGTTGGCGGAGATGGACGGCTTCGATACGTCCAAGGGTCTGCTGGTGCTGGCGGCGACGAACCGCCCGGAGGTGCTCGACCAGGCGCTGCTGCGTCCGGGACGTTTTGACCGGCGCGTCATCGTCGACAAGCCGGACCTCAAGGGACGGATCGACGTTCTGAAGGTGCATTCGAAGGACGTCAGCATGGACGAGACTGTGGATCTCGAGGCGATCGCGCTCGCGACTTCGGGCGCTGTGGGCTCGGACCTCGCGAATATGATCAACGAGGCCGCGATCCTCGCGGTCAAGAAGGGGCGTAAGGCAGTTTCCCAGCAGGATCTGTTTGAGTCCGTGGAGATCGTGCTTGTCGGCAAGGAGAAGAAGGACCGCATCCTGAGCAAGGAAGAGCGCAGGATCGTCTCTTACCATGAGGTGGGGCACGCGCTGGTGAGCGCGCTTCAGAAGGATTCCGAGCCGGTGCAGAAGATCACGATCGTGCCGCGCACGATGGGCGCGCTCGGCTACGTGATGAACGTGCCGGAGGAAGAGAAATACCTGAATACGGAAAAAGAGATCCGCGCGATGCTCGTCGAGTGTGTGGCGGGACGCGCGGCGGAGGAGCTGGTCTTCGACACGGTGACGACCGGCGCCGCGAACGATATCGAGAAGGCGACGCGCATCGCCCGCGCGATGGTGACGCAGTACGGCATGTCGAAGCGTTTTGGCCTGATGGGACTTGAGATACAGGCGAACCAGTATCTCGACAACCGCCCGATCATGAACTGCAGCGACGCGACGGCCGCGGACGTCGACCAGGAGGTCATGGCGGTTCTCAAGGCTTCGTACGACGAGGCGAAGCGGCTGCTGACTGAGCACCGCAAGGCGCTGGACAAGATCGCCGAGTTCCTGATCGCGAAAGAGACCATCACCGGCAAGGAGTTCATGCAGATCTTCCGCGAGGTGGAGGGGATCTCCGAGACGGAGGAGAAGAAAGAGCCGGTATCCCGCATCAGCGAGAAGGCAGTTGAGGAGGCAGCGCCGGCGGATACAGTCAGAGAAGTTCCGACAGAGCCGACAGCGGAGGCTTCCGGGGATCCGGAAGCGGCTCCGACAGCCGAGCCGGAGGCGAATGACTCACCGCTCCCAACGCCCGGACGCCCCGCAGGGCAGGATGAGACCGCTGGCGGTGACGGGCAGTCCGATCTCCTGTGAGTCGACATGCCCGCCAAAGCGCCTGAGTTCGGTCGAGATCAGATAGGTCAGGACCGCCGGAGCCAGCCCGGTCGTGTAGGAGTTCACGAGGAAGAAGAGCGGATCGCCGCTCAAAAGTCCGGCGCAGAGCCGAATGAATGAATGGATCGAGTCCTCGATCTTCCAGATCTCCCCCTTGGGACCGCGCCCGTAGGAGGGCGGATCCATGATGATGCCGTCGTAGTGATTACCGCGGCGAATCTCACGTTCCACAAACTTTACGCAGTCGTCCACGAGCCAGCGGATCGGTGCATCTGCCAGGCCGGAGGCGGCTGCGTTTTCTTTCGCCCAGCCGACCATGCCCTTCGAGGCGTCCACATGCGTCACGGCTGCCCCGGCCGACGCGGCGGCGAGCGTCGCGCCCCCGGTGTAGGCAAAGAGATTCAGCACTTTGACAGAACGCCCCGCCGCGACCGCATCGCGGATCTTCTCCGCGAACCAGTCCCAGTTGACCGCCTGCTCCGGGAAAAGCCCGGTGTGCTTGAAGCTGAAGGGCTTCAGATGAAACGTCAGCGTCCTGCCGATGGCCGGACTCCGGTACGAGATGTCCCACTGTTCGGGCAGGTCAAAAAACTCCCACTCACCGCCGCCTTTTTTGCTGCGGTGGTAGTGGGCGCTGCAGTGCTTCCAGCCGGGAAGCCGCTTCGGCGTGCTCCAGATCACCTGCGGATCCGGGCGCACGAGCAGATAGCCGCCCCAGCGCTCCAGCTTTTCACCCGCCGATGTGTCGAGCACTTCATAATCCTTCCATTTATCTGCAATCCACATATGTAGCTCTCCTTACTGCGCGCTCACCAGCTGTATAAACTCCTCATCCGGCACCGCCTTGGAGTAGTACCAGCCCTGCAGGTAGTGGCAGCCGATCTTCGCGAGGTGCTCCCGCATCTCCTCCGTCTCCACGCCCTCCGCCACGATGTAAAGCTCAAGCGCGTTCAGCATGCCGATCGTGTACGCCAGCGTGATCCCGGCCTTCCGGCTTTTGAACGAATCCCAGATAATATATTTGTCGATTTTGATGAGCTTGAACGGCATGTGGTTGATGTATTCGATGTTCGCGTTCCCCGAGCCGTAGTCGTCGAGCGAGAACGCGATCCCGTACTCCACCAGCTCCTGGATGTTCTGCTGGACGATCGCGGAAGAGTTGATCGTCGTGGTCTCCGTGATCTCGATGTTGATCTGCTGCGGCTCGACGTCGTAGTCCTCGAGGATCCGCTTCACTTTATCCGCAAACCCCGGCTGCATCAGCTGTACCGGGCTGATATTCACCTCTATGTACTGCACGCTCGTCTCCGAAAGGCGGAAATCGTGGATGAAGCGACACACCTTCTCCAGGATCACCTCGCCCATCTCTACGATCATGCCGTTCTTCTCCGCGATCGGGATGAAATCCTCCGGAGAGATCCAGCCAAGCTCCTCATCGTGCAGCCGCACCAGTGCCTCCGCGGAATTGTAGACATTCTGGCTCACGGAAAAGATCGGCTGATAGTAGACCATCAACTCGTCGCGGTCCATCGCCAGACGCACCGCCTTCTCGATCTGCTTCTCCTGGTGCAGTTTCGAGAGATCCAGGTCGCCGACGTAGGTGACGCCGCCCTTGCGCGTTTTCTTGGTGAAGCTGATCGAATAGTCCAGCGTGTCGATCATGGAATCGTAGGACTGTGCGTCCTTCGGGCATTCAATATAGCACAGTGAGGCCGACATCGTGACCGAAGCCCCTGCCGGCGTGAGCCACGGCTGATGGAAACGGTCCCGGATCTGCTCCGCGAGGAAAGAAAGCTGCGTGACATGCCGCTCCACGACCAGATAGAACTGATCCGACCCGAGACGGAACACCCTCCCCGACGACCGCAGCCCGCTCAGATATTCGCCCACCTGGTAGAGCAGCGAGTCTCCGGCCTCCGCGCCGTAGGTCCGGTTCACGAACTTGAAATCGTCCATCGCCACCGCGATGACGCCGAAACGCTGACGCTCTGCGAAATCGTTGTACAGATACTCCCGCAGGAAACGGCGGTTGAACTGCTTTGTCACCATGTCGGTGACCGTCCCGGCGTTCTGCTGGTAATGGAACAGCGTCAGACACAGCGCGACCACCATGAGGTTCACCATCGGGATGAAGGCCAGCATCTGCAGAAGTGACATCAGGACGCCGAAGAACAGGATAAACAGAAACGGCATCGGCCGGAGAAACTGAAACTTCTTCCGGAAACGAACGATGACGATGAATGTGACAAGAAGCATCGTCGCGTCGATCGCGTACAGAATATAAGAGCCGAAGGAGATTCGGTAGGCGTCTCCCTGGAAAGTGAACGCCCAGTCAAAGAAATAGTTCAGCGCCAGCACGGCGATCTCCGCCGCGATCGCGAAGCGGAAGAGGAAATGCTGGAGCCTGTTCTGCAGGATATCGATATGTACGAGCTGCAGGATGTAGAAAGTGAGCGTAATGGGAACCAGATGAATCGCGAGCGTGCGCAGAGAAAACAGCAGGAAGAACGCCGTGTAGCCCACCGTGTCCATCTCCCGCGCCATCCAGAGCGCGACGATCTCCAGCACCGAGGACAGAAGCGCGTTCAGCAGCAGCACAAAGAAAGCCCTGTGACTGCGCAGAGGAATCATCTTCTCATTGAGATACCAGACAAGGATCAACAATAAGAAGAAAACCGCTGCATAATCAAATGATAAATTCCACTCCGCCATATGATTCCGTCCTTTGTGCGTGCCATTGATTTCCGTAATTTAAAAGAATTATAACATATAGTAAAGATGGTGAAAACAGGGAAAATCAAAAAAATTTCGGAAAAGCAGGAGGGAAAAAAACTGGGAATCACAGGGAATTTTGAACGGAAAATCACCGCGTTGACGCGGTAAAGGAAAGATTCTGAAAAAGGGAAACGCCCGTTTTTCCCATAAAATAAGGCGTTTCCGCAATTTTCTCCGGGGGGGGGTGACAGAGAAATACAAATTTTAAAAATATTAACGAAATATCAAAAAGATGTTAAAATGCAAAAAAAGTCTAGACAAACGTGGGAAAAGGGTGTAATATTTCCCCATAGCTGAATACATAGCTTTATTTGGTTAAATTACAAGATGATGGAGGTTGAAAAATGAGAAGCAGGAAAGTTATGAAATGGCTGGCTGCTGCGGCAGTTGGCGCAATGATGCTCGTGCCGATGACGGCGTCTGCGTCGCAGATTGAGTATCACTGGGGTACGTATGACCATGAGAACTCTGGTAAGTATCCGCATGTTGCTCATGAAGTGAAGGGAAAAGAGGCAGCGGCGGTAGGCTTCACAGTCGAGGATTCGATGAGCAAAGAGTCTGGTACTGTCAGCAAAGTGGTAGTTGCCCGTTGGACGAATAAGCTGACAGAGGATCAGGAAATTATCGTTGAATTGTCGACGGATCCGACTTTCCCGGATAGCAACGATAAGACGAGATGGTTTAAGTTGGATGCGGACGATCAGTACAATGGAGAAAAGAATGCGCGCAATGTCACATACTATTTTAATCCGGGCACTACTTTTGTGAGAGCATTTATCTATGACAGTGAGAAAGGTGAATATGGGCCCACGACTGAGTTTCCGGTAGTAGATCGTCCGTCTCCGGAGATTACTTCTGTAGAACGGGTAGTGAAAGCCAAGAGCGTGGAGCTGGAGATTAATTCTGATGGTTCTGCCACTGGTTACGAGATCTATCGTAAGGTGGGCAATAAGTATAAGAAGATTGCTAAGATCACGGATAATGTCTTTACGGACAAGGGTCTGACAAAGGGTGAGACCTATAGTTACAAGATGCGTACTTATTCGTACAATACCGCAGCTGCCAGAATTATCTATGGCGACTGGTACTACACCAAGGTAGCGACTTGGGGTGCTAAACTCGAGGTGAAGGCGACTCCGACTGCTAAGAAGAACGCAATCAAGCTTACCTGGAACAAGGTGAAAGATGCAGATGGCTATGAGATTTATCGCACTGACACTGCTACAAGCAAAAATTATTATAATGGATTTGGCGAGTTCGACGAGGAAGACTGGAGCTATAGTGAAGGTTTTGACGAGTATGATAGCTTTGCTAATGCTAAGCTGATTGCTACGATTAAAAAAGCCAAGACCACAAAGTATACGGATAAAAAGCTGGACGCTGAGGATGGGTATAACTACACCTATACAGTGGTTGCCTATAAGAACAAGGGTGGCAAGAAAGACATTACGGTCCAAGGTAATGCGTCGGCGACGCTTGGTTTTGATTTCCGGACGTTGGATTCGACTGTAAATGCAGATGGTAGCGTCACTCTGAGTTGGAAGAGAACGGTTGGTGCAGAAGGCTATAAGATTGAGCGCTTGATGCACGAGACAGAGAAGAATGCAGATGGCACAGACAAAAAGGGTGAAGACGGCAAAGTTATATATACGAATGAGACTAAATGGGTTGCGGTAGGTACGCTTGAGGCAGCTCAGCGAGAGTATACTTTCCCGGCATATGCGAAGGATGATCCGAGCGGCGACAAAGGTGTGTTTAGGATTTATGCTTACAAGGGGAGCGTGAAGTCGGATGCACACGAGGTTTATACTAAGCAGACCACGGCAGGAGATCTTCCGGGAGTAACATCTGTTACGGCAGTGCAGACGGGCGACCGTGTTGTGACGATTGCTTGGCAGCCGGTAGAGGGTGCAACCTCCTACACAGTATATCGCTCTACTTCTTTGGCGGGATACAGTCGTATTAAAGGTGAGTATTATGGTAATGGCACCCCGATATGGTATCCGACACAGGAGCCGATAAAGGATTCTGAAGGTAAAGTTGTTAGGGTTAGTTATGCTGAGTCTGTAAATATTCCGAAGGATGTAACTGTCATTACCGATGCGTATAGCACATATTTGAACTATTCGGATTCGAAAGCGGCTGAGGAAGAAGCTAATGTGCTTAATTATGGGCCGGAAGCAGGTAAAACCTATTATTACTATGTTATTGCAAATAAGACAACTCCGGCTGTTAAGAATGCAGATGATACTATTAAGACACCGGAAAAGACTGAGAGATCGAATCCGGCTGCATACGCAAAGGTTACTCTGAAGGCTACGACTAGTCTGAAGAAGGCGAAGATTAAGTCCGTTGCAAGCAGCAAGAAGGGCGAGGTCAAGATCAGCTGGAAGAAAGTTGAGAATGCTGACAAGTACTATGTATACTGCTCGACTGAGAAGAAGGCGAAGAACTATATGTGCGTAGGTTCTACCTCGAAGAAGAGTTTGAAGGTTCAGGGCCTTGAGTCTGGCAAGACCTACTATTTCAAGGTTGTTGCTGCTGACACGAACAGCGCAGATGCAGACGATCTTGCAGTGAAGGGTGACAAGCTGAAATACTCGGATGCAAAATCTGTAAAGGTTAAATAAGCAAAGCTATTGTATTCAACAATGTAATTTAACTAAAAAGGAAGGACGTCCTATGTGGGCGTCCTTTCTGTATATAATCGGCCGAAGTGATTGCCGCTTAAAATCTTACATCATGCTGCAGGAATATAATTATATCAAGAGGAAGAGGCGCTGGTCCACAGGGAACCGCCGCCTCTTCATTTTTGACAGATAAGTCACTGGACATATTAAGTCACTATGCCGGGAAAGCTATGCGATCTGTTTGGAAAACTCTTCCACGGAAGACGCTACAGCGGCTAGCCGCAAATATTTGGTGAGCGTATCGTGATTTGTCTCCGCCAGAATGGAAACACGCAGATTCTCCGGAATCATATCCGGCTTGCAGCTTAATACTTCCAGAATGCTTTCGGCTCTGCCTTGTGCCAGTGCCTCATTTCTCATGTCTTCGAGTGCTTTACACACGTCTGATTCCTCCTCTCCTTCGTCAGAAAACGTCAGTTCTGAACGGGTCACTGTGTTGATCACTCTTACCGCGTTTCTATCTACCGACTGGAAACGGGAGTCTCCGGAGACAAGCGTGTGAAGCCGGTCTTTATCTTTGGAATGTTTGATGAACAGAAGAACCTCGCGCAGACTGGTCGTAAACTTGTCGAGCTCCTCGTCGCTCATTTCGCCGGGCGCAATCAGGTTGATCCGATAGTCCGGGACGAAAGAGAGCACCTTCGGATCCGACACCGAGAGCATGTCGTGGATGCACCTAGGCCCGTCCCACGGCTCTGCCGAGAAGAATACGACGAGCGTGATCACAGGAATCAGGCGGTCACTTTTGTAGAAGCCTGTCAGGTATTCGCCGCCGGAGATCCGGACCTTTTTAGCTTTCTCAGATCTCTTAGTTTTCTCCGGATACCCCGCAGACGTGTTGGGCATGGACTGTTTTGCGCCTTCCCGCGCTTCCCGGTGCGTCCGCGCTGTCTGCTCGACCTGCGCGGCGTACTGCAGGGCGTCGTAGACCATGTCCTTTACGGGCATCGCGTAGTTGACGTCGCTCTGGTTCTCAATGCCGAGCAGCAGGTAGACGGCTGAGCCGTCCTCCATCAGGGTGAGGTACTTCAGCTCATCCCGGAACTTCTGCACCGGCGCGTCCGCCCCGTCCGCGCCAAAGGGAACTCCCGTGACAGCCGTGTCAAGCGGGCGCAGCGCTTCCGGATCGATCCTCTGCCTGCCGTCGTAGAGCAGGTAGTTGAACGCGTCCGCGAAGGTGCGGCGGTCCCTCATGTACTCTTTGGTAACAATGTCCTTTCTGCCGATAGAAGATCACCACCTTATGAAGAATGAAAAATGTGTGATCTTGCGGTAATCCTCGATCCTTCTGTTTCCATCATTTTACTCTTTTCGCCCTGAAAAGACAAGACTTTTGTGGGAATAGGCACCGGAACCGGAGAAGATGAACAGACGTGCTGTCATGCCACGATTGGATGCGCCGCAAGATCATCATGATATGGTTAAAGCATATCATATCAATTACTAAAATGCAATACACTAAATATAAAATTATCATAAAATATATGATACACACTTAAAAAGATGAAACAAAAATTGTATTTAAAAAAGTACAATTTATTTTTCGCCAAAAACGAATTTCCCGCTTGCATTTGCCTGCTTTTTCCTGTATACTATCAAAGCTGTGACATGATAGCTGTGAAGCGCGAGGTTGCTGCAGTGCCCGACACTGCGGGTTTTCCGTGGAGCGAATGTCAAGTTATCGAAACTGGCGACAAGTCACTGTACAAAATTTTAATGGTTCGGAAATAGTCGAACGCCGTGTGGGAAGATGATGACACACACGGGAGAGTGTACAGTCACCGCTTGTCGTACTGAAACAGAGTGCGAAAAGGAGGCGACTTTTTTTATGGCAAGTCAGGTAATGAGGATCACATTGAAGGCGTACGATCATCAGCTGGTGGACGCGTCCGCGAAGAAGATCATCGAGACGGTGAAGAAGAACGGATCTCAGGTGAGCGGCCCGGTACCGCTTCCGACGAAGAAGGAAGTAGTGACGATTCTCCGCGCGGTACACAAGTACAAGGATTCCAGAGAGCAGTTCGAGCAGAGGACGCACAAGAGACTGATCGACATCATTACGCCGACCCAGAAGACGGTGGATGCACTGTCCAGACTTGAGATGCCGGCAGGTGTCTACATCGACATCAAAATGAAGCAGAAATAAGCAGCGGCTGTCTGTTGACTAGGATGATCGCCGTATGGCGATCCGCTGTAGAAAAACAGGAGGTATAGGAATGAAGAAAGCAATTTTAGCAACGAAAGTCGGAATGACTCAGATCTTCAGTGACGACGGAACGCTCACTCCGGTGACGGTTCTCCAGGCTGGCCCTTGCGTAGTCACGCAGGTCAAGACCGTGGAGAACGACGGTTACAGCGCGGTGCAGGTGGGTTTTGTGGACAAGAGAGAGAAGCTTGTCGCGAAGCCGCAGAAGGGCGCGTTCGACAAGGCGGGCGTTTCCTATAAGAGATATGTCCGGGAGTTCCGTTTCGAGGACGCTGAGAGCTACGAGGTAGCGCAGGAGATCAAGGCGGACATCTTCGCGGCAGGCGATAAGGTGGACGCGACGGCCATCTCCAAGGGCAAAGGCTTTCAGGGCGCGATCAAGAGACACGGCCAGCACAGAGGCCCGATGACGCACGGTTCCAAGTATCATCGTCACGCGGGTTCGAACGGCGCGGCTTCCGATCCGAGCAGAGTGTTCAAGGGCAAGAAGATGCCGGGACGCATGGGCGGCAAGCAGGTCACGGTCCAGAATCTCGAGGTGGTACGCGTGGACGCGGAGAACAATCTGATCTTGGTCAAGGGCGCGGTTCCGGGACCGAAGAAGTCACTGGTGACGGTCAAAGAGACCGTGAAGTCCGGTAATTAAGCCTGAATTCGGGAAAGGAGGAAGACACAGATGGCGAATGTATCTGTTTACAATATGGAAGGCAAAGAAGTCGGCAAGATGGATCTGAATGACGCCGTGTTCGGCGTGGAAGTCAACGAGCATCTTGTGCATCTGGCAGTGGTGAACCAGCTTGCGAACAAGCGTCAGGGGACGCAGAAGGCGAAGACGCGTTCTGAAGTTTCCGGCGGCGGCAAGAAGCCGTGGAGGCAGAAGGGGACCGGCCACGCGAGACAGGGTTCGACGAGGGCTCCGCAGTGGACGGGCGGCGGTATCGTATTTGCCCCGACTCCGAGAGATTATTCGTTCAAGATGAATAAGAAAGAGAAGCAGCTTGCGCTCAAGTCCGCTCTGACGAGCAGGGTGCAGGAGAACAAGCTGATCGTTCTTGACGAGCTGAAGTTCGACACGATCAAGACGAAGAACATGAAAGCGGTCCTGGACGCGCTGAAGGTAGACAAGGCGCTGGTAGTCCTGGGCGACAACGATCAGAATGTCGTGCTCTCCGCGCGGAACATCGCGGATGTGAAGACGGCGCTGACGAACACGATCAATGTGTTCGACATTCTGAAGTACAGCACGGTGGTCGTCACGAAGGCCGCGGTGGAAGCGATTGAGGAGGTGTATGCATAATGGCGGATATCAAGTATTACGACGTTATCTTAAGCCCGGTGGTCACGGAGAAGAGCATGGGCGCAATGGCCGAGAAGAAGTACACGTTCCTCGTCCATCCGGATGTGACGAAGAATCAGATCAAGGACGCGGTCGAGAAGATGTTCGAGGGCACCAAGGTAAAGAGAGTCAACACGATGAACCTCGAAGGCAAGACCAGAAGGCGCGGCATGACCTTCGGCAAGACGGCGAAGACGAAGAAGGCCATCGTTACGCTCACCGAGGACAGCAAGGATATAGAAATCTTTGAGGGGCTTTGATGCGTTGAGTGCCCCTTTATGACACACCCCGGTGTGTTGAACGAATTCCTATATGCGGCGACGCATGATAACTAATATCGAAAGGAGAAACATCATGGGAATCAAGACATACAACCCATATACACCTTCCAGAAGACACATGACCGGTTCGGATTTCGCTGAGATCACGAAGAAAGAGCCGGAGAAGGCGCTTCTGGTATCCCTGCAGAAGCAGTCGGGCCGTAACAATCAGGGTAAGATCACGGTGAGACACCGTGGCGGCGGCTCCAGAAGAAAATACAGAATCATCGATTTCAAGAGAAACAAGGACGGTATCCCGGCAAAGGTGATCGGCATCGAGTACGATCCGAACCGGACGGCAAACATCGCGCTGATCTGCTACGCGGACGGCCAGAAGGCTTACATCCTGGCGCCGCAGGGGCTGAAGGACGGCATGACGGTCATGAACGGGCCGCAGGCCGAGGTGCATGTGGGCAACTGCCTGCCGCTCTCCGAGATCCCGGTCGGTACTATGGTTCACAATATCGAGCTCTACCCGGGCCACGGCGGACAGCTGGTGCGTTCCGCGGGCAACGGGGCACAGTTGATGGCAAAGGAAGGCAAGTACGCGACGCTGCGTCTTCCGTCCGGCGAGATGAGAATGGTTCCGGGCAACTGCCGCGCGACGATCGGCGTCGTGGGCAACGCAGAGCACAATCTGGTCAACATCGGTAAGGCGGGAAGAAAGCGCCACATGGGCATCCGCCCGACCGTCCGCGGTTCTGTCATGAACCCGAACGATCACCCGCACGGCGGCGGCGAGGGCAAGGCCGGTATCGGTCGTCCGGGCCCGAGCACTCCGTGGGGCAAGCCGGCTCTCGGCCTGAAGACCAGGAAGCGCAAGAAAGCATCGAACAAGCTGATCATTAGAAGAAGAGATGGCAAGGCTGTCAATTAGTTTGAGAGAATATTAAAGGAGGTAAACCAATGGCTCGTTCATTGAAAAAAGGACCGTTTGCTGACGAAAGTTTACTGAAAAAAGTAGATGCCATGAATGCGGCAGGCAACAAGCAGGTGATCAAGACCTGGTCCCGCCGCTCCACGATTTTCCCGCAGATGGTCGGACATACGATCGCAGTTCATGACGGAAGAAAGCATGTGCCGGTATATATCACAGAGGATATGGTAGGCCACAAGCTTGGCGAGTTCGTCGTTACGAGAACCTACAGAGGACACGGCAAAGACGAGAAGAAATCCGGCGTCCGCTAACCGACGCGGAAATTGAAAGGAGGCAATATCCAAAATGGCGAAAGGACATAGATCCCAGATCAAGAGAGAGAGGAATGCTCAGAAGGATACAAGGCCGTCAGCGAAGCTGTCTTACGCGCGGGTTTCCGTTCAGAAGGCCTGCTTCGTCCTGGACGCGATCCGCGGCAAGGATGTGAATACCGCGCTCGCGATCGTGACCTACAATCCGAGATACGCTTCTGAGCTGGTCGCGAAGCTGCTGAAGTCGGCGATCGCGAATGCTGAGAATAATAATGGTATGAATAGAGAGAACCTGTACGTGGAGGAATGCTACGCGAACAAGGGGCCGACAATGAAGAGAATCAGACCGAGGGCGCAGGGCAGAGCTTACCGCATCGAGAAGCGCATGAGCCACATCACTATCGTTCTGAATGAGAAATAAGGAGGACAATCATGGGACAGAAAGTTAATCCACACGGTCTTAGAGTCGGTATCATCAAGGACTGGGATTCCAAATGGTACGCAGAGGCTGATTTCGCAGACTGCCTGATCGAGGACCACGAGATCAGGACTTACCTGAAGAAGAGATTATACAGCGCAGGTGTCTCCAGGATTGAAATCGAGAGGGCATCTGACCGCGTGAAGGTCGTTATCCACACCGCGAAGCCGGGCGTTGTCATCGGCAAGGGCGGCGCGGAGATCGAGAAGCTGAAGGCGGATCTTCAGAAGAAGATCGACAAGAAGCTGATCCTGGATATCAAAGAGATTAAGAGACCGGACAGGGACGCTCAGCTTGTGGCGGAGAACATCGCGCAGCAGCTTGAGAACCGTGTTTCGTTCCGCCGTGCGATGAAGTCCACGATGGGCAGGAGCATGAAGGCGGGCGCGCTCGGCATCAAGACGGCCGTATCCGGACGGCTCGGCGGCGCTGACATCGCGCGTTCCGAGTTCTACAGCGAGGGCACGATCCCGCTTCAGACACTGAGAGCAGATATTGACTATGGATTTGCCGAGGCAGATACCACGTACGGCAAGCTTGGCGTAAAGGTTTGGATCTACAAAGGCGAGGTACTTCCATCTAAAAAAGAAGGGAGCGATAAATAATGTTAATGCCGAAAAGAGTGAAACGTCGTAAGCAGTTTCGCGGTTCCATGAAGGGCAAGGCGCTTCGCGGAAACACGATCACATACGGTGATTTCGGCCTCGTGGCGACTGAGCCGTGCTGGATCAAGTCGAACCAGATCGAGGCAGCCCGTATTGCTATGACTCGTTATATCAAGCGTGGCGGTAAAGTCTGGATCAAGATCTTCCCGGACAAACCGGTGACAGCGAAGCCGGCTGAGACCCGTATGGGTTCCGGTAAAGGAACACTGGAGTATTGGGTAGCGGTCGTGAAACCGGGCCGCGTCATGTTCGAGCTGGCAGGCGTTCCGGATGATGTCGCCCGCGAGGCGCTGCGTCTTGCCATGCACAAGTTGCCCTGTAAATGTAAGATCGTTTCTCGTGCAGACTTAGAAGGCGGTGATAACAGTGAAAATTAATAAATATGTGGAAGAGTTGAACAACAAGTCAGCAGCGGAGCTGAATGAGGAATTAGTAGCTGCGAAGAAGGAGCTTTTCAATCTGAGATTCCAGAACGCGACGAACCAGCTCGATAACACAAGCAGGATCCGCGAGGTTCGCAAGAACATCGCCAGAATTCAGACTGTTATCACGCAGAAGGCGAACGCGTAGGCTGAGCTTCGATTAAGGGAAAGGAGAATATTCCGTGGAAAGAAATCTTAGAAAGACACGTACCGGTAAGGTCGTCAGCGATAGAATGGATAAGACGATCGTTGTGGCGGTGGAGGACCACGTGAGACATCCGCTCTACAATAAGATCGTGAAGAAGACCTACAAGCTCAAGGCTCATGACGAGAACAACGAGTGCAACATCGGAGACACAGTGAAGGTAATGGAGACGAGACCGCTGTCCAAGGATAAGAGATGGCGCCTTGTCGAGATTGTTGAAAAAGTGAAATAATATAGGAGGTATATCGGCATGGTACAGCAGGAAACCAGACTGAGAGTTGCTGATAACACCGGCGCAAAAGAGCTTCTGTGCATTCGTGTTATGGGTGGTTCTACAAGAAGATATGCAGGTATTGGCGATATCATCGTTGCCACGGTCAAAGATGCAACGCCAGGCGGTGTTGTCAAAAAGGGCGACGTTGTGAAGGCAGTCGTAGTCCGCACAGTGAAGGGCGTCCGCCGCAAGGACGGTTCTTACATCAGATTCGACGAGAACGCGGCTGTTATCATCAAGGAGGATATGACTCCGAGAGGAACCCGTATATTTGGACCGGTGGCGAGGGAGCTTCGTGACAAGAAGTTCATGAAGATCGTCTCTCTGGCTCCGGAAGTATTATAAGGAGGGCCGAAGCATGAATAAGATCAAGACAGGCGATACCGTTGTGGTGATCGCAGGGAAAGATAAGGGCAAGGACGGCAAGGTTCTGGCGGTGAAGGACGGCAAGGTCCTCGTCGAGGGCATCGGCATGGTGACGAAGCACACGAAACCGTCGGCTGCGAACCAGCAGGGCGGCATCGTGCAGAAGGAGTCCTACATCGACGCGTCCAACGTAATGTATCTGCATAACGGCAAGGCGACACGCATCGGTTTCAAAGTGGAAGACGGTAAGAAGGTCCGCGTGGCGAAGACCACCGGAGAAGTGATCAAGTAAGAGACTAAGTAAGAGAGGAGGTCGCACAAGTTGAGCAGACTGAAAGAGATTTATCAGAATGAGATCGTAGACGCTATGATCAAGAAATTTGGATATAAAAATGTGATGGAAGTGCCGAAGCTTGACAAGGTCGTCGTCAACATGGGCGTGGGCGAGGCCAAGGAAAACGCGAAGGTGCTTGAGTCCGCGGTCAAGGACATGGAGACCATCACCGGCCAGAAGGCAGTCCTGACGAAGGCGAAAAATTCGGTCGCGAACTTCAAGATCAGAGAAGGCATGGCGATCGGATGCAAGACGACGCTGCGCGGCGAGAAGATGTATGATTTCGTAGATCGCCTCATCAACCTTGCGCTTCCGCGCGTGCGTGACTTCAGGGGTGTGAACCCGAACGCGTTCGACGGCAGAGGCAACTATGCGCTGGGCATCAAGGAGCAGCTGATCTTCCCGGAGATCGAGTACGACAAGATCGACAAGGTAAGAGGTATGGACGTAATCTTTGTAACGACGGCAAAGACGGACGAGGAAGCCAGAGAGCTGCTGAGACTGTTCAACATGCCGTTTACCAGGCAGTGATTAGGAGGAAAATCCCATGGCAAAAACATCAATGAAAATCAAACAGCAGCGCAAGCAGAAGTTCTCCACGAGAGAGTACACGCGCTGCAGGATCTGCGGTCGTCCGCACGCATACCTGAGAAAGTACGGCATCTGCCGCATCTGCTTCCGCGAGCTGGCGTACAAGGGCCAGATCCCGGGCGTGAAGAAAGCGAGTTGGTGACCGAAAGCAACTTGACGAATCCGAGCCGGCAGGCGATGGATGAGTCTAGTGCGAGGCCGTTCGCGAACCTTAGCGAGAGCGAAGCTTGAGCTTAGTTGAGCGAACATACCGCAAGTGTTACCGCTTGAATACGTTATGAATAAGTCTGAATTAGGAGGAAACTATCATGACAATGAGTGATCCGATTGCAGATATGCTTACGAGAATCCGTAACGCAAACACTGCAAAACATGATACCGTCGATGTTCCGGCATCGAAAATGAAAATCGCAATCGCGAACATCCTTCTGGACGAGGGATACATCAGGAAATACGATTTGGTCGAGGATGGCCCGATCAAGACGATCCATATCACGCTGAAGTACGGCGCCGACAAGAACGAGAAGATCATCTCCGGACTGAAGAGGATCTCCAAGCCGGGTCTGCGCGTGTACGCGGGCAAGGACAATCTCCCGAAGGTGCTCGGCGGACTGGGGATCGCGATCCTCTCCACGAACCAGGGCGTCATCACCGACAAACAGGCGCGCAAGCTGCAGGTCGGCGGCGAAGTGTTAGCTTTTGTTTGGTGACTGAAAGCAACTTGGCGAATCCGAGCCAACGGGCGATGGATGAGCCTAGTGCGAGGTCGTTCACGAACCTTAGCGAACATGAGCGATTAGCGAAATGTGAGCTTAGTTGAGGGAACATACCGCCATTCGAATTCACTGAAAACAGAGAAAGCGTAACGAGGTGCTTTCTCCGAAAATCTAAGTAAGGAGGAACAGGCATGTCACGTATAGGAAGAATGCCAATTGCGATCCCGGCCGGCGTTACGGTCGACATCGCGGAAGGTAACAAGGTTACCGTAAAAGGCCCGAAGGGGACTCTTGAGAGAGTGCTCCCGAAGGAGATGGAAATTAAGATGGAAGACGGTCATGTGACAGTCGCAAGACCGAACGATCTGAAGAAGATGAAATCTCTCCATGGACTTACCAGGACGCTGATCCACAACATGGTCGTGGGCGTCAGCGAGGGGTACACGAAGACCCTGGAGGTAAACGGCGTTGGTTACAGAGCTGCGAAGGCGGGCAAGAAGCTGAGCCTGTCTCTCGGATATTCCCACACGGTGGATATGGACGATCCGGAAGGCATCACGACCACGGTGGACGGCAACAAGATCATCGTCTCCGGTATCAACAAGGAGCAGGTCGGGCAGTACGCAGCCGAGATCAGAGAGAAGAGAAAGCCGGAACCGTACAAGGGCAAGGGTATCAAGTACGCGGATGAAGTGATTCGCCGCAAGGTTGGTAAGACCGGTAAAAAATAAGTAGCTGGACAGTTACAAAAATAAGATAAGGAGAGTGTGAAAATGGTTAGCAAAGAATCAAGAACGAAAGTTCGTTTGAATAAGCATAGAAAGATCCGCAACCGTTTCAGCGGCACGGCGGAGAGACCGCGTCTCGCTGTGTTCCGCAGCAACAACCACATGTATGCGCAGATCATTGACGATACCGTCGGCAATACGCTGGTCTCCGCGAGCACGCTTCAGAAGGATGTGAAGGCGGAGCTTGAGAAGACGAACAACGTCGACGCGGCCGCGCATCTGGGAACGGTGATCGCGAAGAAGGCTCTGGAGAAGGGCATCAAGACGGTGGTCTTCGACAGAGGAGGCTTTATTTACCAGGGCAAGGTCAAGGCGCTGGCTGAGGCAGCCAGAGAAGCCGGACTGGAATTCT
The DNA here is from genome assembly GCA_947626285.1 of uncultured Lachnospiraceae bacterium. GTDB lineage: Bacteria > Bacillota > Clostridia > Lachnospirales > Lachnospiraceae > Choladousia. The sequence goes on along the minus strand of CANQRR010000018.1, from coordinate 33,558 downwards.
AAGAAGGAGGAAATGACACATGAGACATGAGATTATTGATCCGAATCAGTTCGAGCTGACTGATAAGGTCGTGTCCATCAAGCGTGTATCCAAGACAGTTAAGGGTGGACGTAACATGCGTTTCACAGCCCTGGTCGTAGTGGGAGACGGCAACGGACACATCGGCGCCGGCCTTGGGAAGGCGACGGAAATTCCGGAGGCGATCCGCAAGGGCAAAGAGGACGCGATGAAGAAGCTGATCTACGTGGCGAGAAACGACGACGCGAGCGTTCCGCATGATTTCATCGGCAAGTTCGGAGGAGCTTCCGTACTGCTGAAGAGGGCACCGGAAGGTACCGGTATCATCGCGGGCGGCCCGGCGCGTAACGTTCTGGAGCTTGCGGGCATCCGCAACATCCGTACGAAGTCACTTGGTTCCAACAATAAGCAGAACGTGGTTCTGGCGACGCTGGAAGCGCTGAAGCAGATGAAGTCCCCGGAGGAAGTCGCAAGGCTCCGCGGCAAGTCTGTGGAAGAGATTCTGGGATAGGAGGACGAAGGTCATGGCAGATAAGTTGAAGATTACGTTAGTAAAATCACCGATCGGAGCCGTGCCGAAGCATCGCGCGACCGTCAAGGCGCTTGGCCTCACCAAGATGCACAAGACGGTGGAGATGCCGGACAACGCGGCGGTCAGAGGGATGATCGCGCAGGTCTCCTATATGGTGAAAGTGGAAGAAGTATAATAAGTAAGTTCAGATAAGGAGGTGTCATCATGGATTTATCAAACTTGAGACCGGCGGAAGGTTCCGTTCAGAGTGATAATTTCAGGAGAGGACGCGGACACGGTTCAGGAAACGGCAAGACGGCGGGCAAGGGACACAAAGGTCAGAAAGCGCGTTCCGGAGCTCCGAGAATCGGTTTCGAAGGCGGACAGATGCCGTTGTACAGACGTCTTCCGAAGAGAGGCTTCACAAACCCGAACGCGAAGGAGATCGAGGCGATCGGCCTCGGCGCGCTGGAAGTGTTCGATAACGATACAGAGGTAACGATCGACACGCTGATCGAGAAGGGTATCATCAAGAAGGCGAAGGACGGCGTCAAGATCCTGAACAAGGGCACGCTGACCAAGAAGCTTACCGTGAAAGTAAATGCCTACAGCGAGAGCGCAAAAGCGAAGATCGAAGAGTTAGGTGGAAAAGCAGAGGTGATCTGATATGTTAGAAACGCTGAAAAACGCATTCAGAATTAAAGACATCCGCAACAAGCTGTTCTTTACATTCTGTATGATAATCGTGATCCGGCTGGGATCACAGCTTCCGATCCCGGGAGTGGACAGAAGCTATTTCGCGAACTGGTTTGCCCAGCAGTCGAACGATGCGTTTAACTTCTTCTCTGCATTTACCGGCGGTTCCTTTGAGAGAATGTCGATCTTTGCACTGAGCATCACCCCGTACATCACATCGTCCATCATCATGCAGCTCATGACGATCGCCATTCCGGCGCTCGAGGAGATGCACAAGGACGGCGAGGAGGGGCGCAAGAAGATCGCATCCATCACCCGTTACGTGACAGTGGCGCTTGCACTGATCGAGAGTATCGCGATGACGATCGGCTTCGGTAATTCCGGGCTGATCCCGAACATGAATTTCTTAAGCGGATTCACGGTGGTCGCGGCGCTCACCGCGGGAAGCGCGTTCCTGATGTGGCTGGGTGAGCGGATTACGGAGAACGGAGTAGGAAACGGCATCTCCATCGTCCTGATGGTGAACATCCTCTCCAGCATCCCGTCCGACATCACGGGTCTGTTCGAGCTGTTCGTCAGCGGCAAGCCCATTGCGCGGGCCGGCTTCGCGGCACTGATCATCATTGCGGTGATTCTGGTCACGATCGTTCTGGTCATCCTTCTGGACGACGCGCAGAGGAGAATCCCCGTGCAGTACGCCAAGAAGATGCAGGGGCGCAAGATGCTGGGCGGTCAGACGACCTACATTCCGCTGAAGGTCAATACGGCGGGCGTTATCCCGGTCATCTTCGCATCATCGCTGATGTCGATCCCGCAGATCGTCATGTCCTTCACGGGCAAGAGCGCGGGCACGGGCATCGGAGGAACGATCATCGGAATGCTCAGCCAGAACAACTGGTTCAACTTAAGCCACCCGGTCTATTCGATCGGACTGCTGATCTACATTGCGCTGATCGTGTTCTTCGCGTATTTCTACACGTCGATCACGTTTAACCCGATCGAGGTCGCGGACAATATGAAGAAACAGGGCGGGTTTATCCCGGGCATCCGTCCGGGCAAGCCGACCACGGATTACCTGAACAAGGTGCTCGGAAACATTATTATCCTGGGCGCGGTCGGGCTGATCATCGTGGTGCTGATCCCGGTATTCTTCAACGGAATGTTCGGCGCGCAGGTTTCCTTCGGCGGAACTTCCATCATCATCATTGTCGGCGTTATTCTGGAGACATTGAAACAGATCGAATCCCAGATGCTGGTGCGCAACTACAAGGGATTCCTTACAGATTAAATTAGAATTGTACCTTCCCGGCTGCACAGAAGAATTTTGAACTTCTTTTGATGTATCCGGGGAGCGTGCGTTCTGTGCGAAGAAAGTCCGGTCCGCATGACGCGCGGACGCGGAGCGATTCACGGGCTTTCGGAGAGAAAGGATGATAGGTAATATGAAAATCGTAATGCTTGGCGCGCCAGGGGCGGGCAAAGGCACACAGGCCAAGATGATCGCGGCGAAGTATCAGATCCCGCACATCTCCACGGGCGATATCTTCCGCTCCAATATCAAGAACGGCACGGAGCTTGGGAGGAAGGCGAAGGAGTACATGGATCAGGGACTGCTGGTCCCGGATGAGCTGACGGTGGATCTGGTGATCGACCGTCTTGGACAGGACGACTGTCAGAAGGGCTATATTCTGGACGGCTTCCCGCGCACGATCGCCCAGGCGGAGGCGCTGGCTGCGGCGCTTGCGAAGCGCGGCGAGAATCTGGACTACGCGATCGATGTGGATGTGCCGGACGAAAACATCGTGTCCCGGATGTCCGGGCGGAGAGCCTGCACCGGCTGCGGGGCCACCTATCACATCGTGCACAATCCTTCGAAGAAGGGGGACGTGTGCGAGGTTTGCGGTGAGCCGCTGATCCTCCGCGACGACGACAAGCCGGAGACGGTACAGAAGAGGCTTTCCGTGTACCACGAGCAGACGCAGCCGCTGATCGATTATTACAAAAGACAAGGCATTTTGAAGACGGTGGACGGCACGCAGCCGATGGACGACGTGTTTGCGGCGATCACCGCTGTTCTGGAGGCGTGACGCATGTCGGTGACTATCAAATCAAAGCATGAGATCGAGCTGATGCGGGAGGCCGGGAGGCTTCTGGAGATCGTTCACAAGGAGCTTGCGGACGCGATACGGCCGGGAATCTCCACGTATGAGCTGGATAAGATCGGAGAGCGGAAGATCCGCAGCCTTGGCTGCGAGCCGAATTTTCTGAATTACAACGGGTTTCCGGCATCCTTCTGTATCTCCGTGAACGATGAGGTCGTGCACGGAATTCCGCACAAGGGGCGGATCCTGCAGGAGGGCGATATCGTGAGCATCGACGCCGGACTGATCTACGAGGGCATGCACTCCGACGCGGCCCGGACCTACGGGGTAGGGAAGATCACGCCGGAGGCGCAGCAGCTGATTGATGTGACGCGCGAATGCTTTTTCCGGGGAATCCGGTTCGCGAAGGCCGGGCACCGGCTGCATGAGATCTCCAACGCGATCGCGGACTACGCGGAGTCGTTCGGTTACGGGATCGTCCGCGATCTGGTCGGCCACGGGGTCGGTCATGAGCTGCACGAGGATCCGCAGATCCCGAACTTCCGGCAGAGAAGCCGGGGCATCCGCCTGGTGTCCGGCATGACGCTGGCGATCGAGCCGATGATCAACGCGGGCCGCGCCGATGTGGAGTGGCTGGACGACGACTGGACCGTGGTGACGGAGGACGGAAGCCTCTCCGCTCACTATGAGAACACAGTGCTGATCACGGACGGCGAGCCGGAGATCCTGACGCTGAGCGAGTGATGCGGACGGACCGGACGGGAGTATTTGCACTGAGGCTGTGAGAAAATGCGCCTTACAGTGCAGAGAGTGACTGAAAATGAGATCGGGGAGGGCGGCCATGGGACAGTGGACATCCGAAATGCTTGCCATATCGCGGGCGGGGCACGACAAGGACGCCCTGTATGTGGTGCTGGACTGCGACGACACGTACGTCTGGCTGGCGGACGGAAAGAGAAGACTTCTGGAGTCCCCGAAGAAAAAGAAGTGGAAGCACGTGCAGGTGATCAAACATCTGCCGGAAGAGATCCTTGCGCAGATGCGGTCCTTTGAGCTGGACGCGCATGTGAGGAAGATATTGAAAGCTTATCGGGCTCTGCAGGAGAACGCCGGAGAGGAAGCTGTTCAGCCTGCGGACGTCTGAGAAGGCGTTGAAATCGGAACATTCTAATACAGGAGGTAGGTATGTCGAAAGCAGATGTCATTGAAGTAGAAGGTACGGTACTTGAGAAGCTCCCGAACGCCATGTTCCGCGTCGAGCTTGAGAACAAGCATGTGGTGCTTGCCCACATCAGCGGCAAACTCCGCATGAATTTCATCCGCATCCTTCCGGGCGACAAGGTGACGATCGAACTTTCCCCGTATGACCTGACGAAGGGCAGGATCATCTGGAGAGACAAGTAATCAGAGACAGAGCGGCGCCGGAAAGATTCCGGCAGAATATGGATAAAAAGTAAAATTAATACTTGCATTAAGAATTGTCAAATGTTATAATGGTAAACGTTCCTTTTGCGGCGGGGAAAGTGCGCCCAAATGCGGAAGAGAAAGGGGAAAGGAGGATTTGCCATGAAGGTAAGATCATCTGTGAAACCGATCTGTGAGAAGTGCAAGGTGATCAAGAGAAAAGGAAGCATCCGGATCATCTGTGAGAATCCGAAGCACAAGCAGAGACAGGGTTAAACAAACCAGACGGCGGAACACCGCATTATATGCGGTGCGAAAAGGGAGACGGACATCCGTACCCGCGAATTCAATAGAACGATGGAATAGATTCGCCTGTTTTCAGGCGTTGACTTTAGATAGATAGTCAGGATATTTCGTTGCGATATTGATTTTAATACTGTTCCAGGATTTTGGCAGTCCACAGTCTGTGCCGACCGCTGTGCACAGGGAAGCATGCCTTGCAGGGGCGAAACATGAGGCCCACGGCTTAATGGAGCAGAAAGGCCGCTTTTTGCGGCTGGACAGCTATGCCTGTCCCAATTAGAACCAATAAAAGAAAATGGAGGAGAAATTACATGGCTCGTATTGCTGGTGTAGACTTACCAAGAGAAAAACGTGTAGAGATCGGTTTGACCTACATCTACGGTATCGGTAGAACAAGCTCAAACAAGATCCTGGCTGCAGCGAAAGTAGATCCTGACACGCGCGTCAGAGATCTGACCGACGAGGAAGTCGCGAGGATTCGCGACATCATTGACGCGGACTACATGGTGGAGGGTGATCTCAGAAGAGACACCGCGCTCAACATCAAGCGTCTTCAGGAGATCGGCTGCTACAGAGGCATCCGTCACAGAAGAAGCCTTCCGGTCCGCGGGCAGAACACGAAGAACAATGCCCGCACGCGCAAGGGTCCGAAGAGAACCGTTGCGAACAAGAAGAAGTAAAGAAATCAGATACCCGTTCATAAAATTCGAGGAAAGTAGGTTAGTTTAGATTATGGCGAAAAAAGTTACGAAGAAAGTGACAAAAAAGCGCGTTAAGAAAAACGTTGAACGCGGACAGGCACATATTCAGTCATCCTTCAACAACACGATCGTTACCCTGACGGATACGCAGGGGAATGCTCTTTCGTGGGCAAGTGCCGGTGGTCTTGGATTCAGAGGTTCAAGGAAATCTACTCCGTATGCAGCGCAGATGGCTGCAGAGACTGCCACAAAGGCAGCATTGGTACATGGTCTGAAGACGGTGGACGTCTTCGTGAAGGGCCCGGGTTCGGGAAGAGAGGCGGCGATCCGCGCGCTCTCCGCAAACGGTCTTGAGGTTACCAGTATCCGCGACGTGACGGCTGTGCCGCACAACGGTTGTCGTCCGCCAAAACGCAGAAGAGTATAATCAGGGAGGTCATAGAGATGGCAGTAAACAGAGTTCCTGTTCTTAAGAGATGCAGATCACTCGGACTTGATCCGACATATTTGGGAATTGACAAGAAATCTACGAGAGAGCTGAAGCGCTCGAACCGCAAGGTCAGTGAGTACGGCCTGCAGCTGCGCGAGAAGCAGAAGGCGAAATTCATCTACGGCGTTCTGGAGAAACCGTTCCGCAATTATTATAAGAAAGCGGACAGAATGCAGGGCCAGACCGGTACGAACCTCATGGTTCTTCTGGAGACCCGTCTTGACAACGTCGTGTTCCGCATGGGCTTTGCGCGGACCAGAATGGAAGCGCGCCAGATCGTCGATCACAAGCACATCCTTGTGAACGGCAAGTGCGTAAACATCCCGTCCTATACGGTGAAGCCGGGCGACACGATCGAGATCAAGGAGAAGTGCAAGGGTTCGCAGAGGTATAAGGATATCCTTGAGGCGACAAACGGACGTCTGGTGTCGGAGTGGCTGGAGGCGGACGCCGAGGCACTGAAGGGTTCCGTCAAGGAGCTCCCGGCGAGAGAGGCGATCGACGTTCCGGTCAACGAGGTGCTTATTGTCGAGTTGTATTCCAAGTAAACCCCACGCACACTATTTTCAGTAAGGAGGGGCGCAATCGTGTTCGATTTCAACAAACCCAACATTGAAATAACCGAAATGTCAGAAGATAAGAAGTTTGGACGATTTGTAGTGGAACCGCTCGAGCGTGGCTATGGAACGACCCTTGGAAATTCGCTGAGAAGGATCATGCTTTCTTCTCTTCCGGGCGCGGCCGTCAGCCAGGTAAAGATCGAGGGCGTGCTGCATGAGTTCAGCTCGATTCCCGGCGTGAAGGAAGACGTGACGGAGATCATCATGAACATCAAGTCGCTGGCGATCAAGAACACCAGCGAGACGAATGAAGCCAAGATTGCCTACATCGAGTTCGAGGGCGAGGGCGTCGTGACCGGCGCTGACATTCAGGTGGATCAGGATATCGAGATCATGAATCCGGAGCAGGTGATCGCTACGCTGAACGGCGGTCCGGACAGCAAGCTCTACATGGAGCTCACGATCACGCGCGGGCGCGGCTATGTGAGCGCGGAGAAGGGCAAGCTTGAAGATATGCCGATCGGTGTGATCGCGGTGGATGCGATCTACACGCCGGTGGAGCGTGTCAACCTCACCGTGGAGAACACGCGTGTGGGACAGATCACGGACTACGATAAGCTGACGCTCGACGTATATACGAATGCGACGATGGAGCCGGACGAGGCGGTCAGCCTCGCGGCCAAGGTACTCAGTGCGCATCTGGCGCTCTTTGTCGATCTCTCCGAGAATGCGAAGTCGGCGGAGGTCATGATCGAGAAGGAGGACAATGAGAAGGAGAAGGTGCTCGAGATGAACATCGACGAGCTGGAGCTCTCCGTCCGTTCGTTCAACTGCCTGAAGCGCGCCGGCATCAACACCGTAGAAGAGCTTTGCAACAGGACGCCCGAGGATATGATGAAGGTTCGCAACCTGGGCCGGAAATCCCTCGAGGAAGTGCTTGGCAAGCTGAAAGAGCTTGGATTGTCGCTGAATCCGAGCGAGGAGTAAAAGTCAGCGTCTCTCATGCACAGTCAGGCATACGCGACGTCTGTCTGTATATGGAGACCGGGCTTTTAGCAAATCATAACACGAAGGACTAGAAAGTGTACATTCAGTAAGACCGATGAGCGTGTATGTACATTCCGGAATGGAGGAAAATTTAACATGGCAGGTTATAGAAAACTCAGCAGAACAGCAGACCAGAGAAAGGCTCTGCTCAGAAACCAGGTGACGGCGCTGATCTACAGAGGCAGGATCGTTACCACAGAGGCAAAGGCGAAGGAAGTTCGCAGGATCGCGGAGGGACTGATCGCGATGGCTGTCCGGGAGAGAGACAATTTCGACACGGTTACCGTTACGGCGAAGGTTGCCCGCAAGGACAAGGACGGCAAGCGCGTCAAGGAAGTTGTGAACGGCAAGAAGGTGACCGTGTACGATGAGGTCCAGAAGGAGATCAAGAAGGATCAGCCGAGCCGGCTGCATGCGCGCCGCCAGATGCTGAAGGTGCTCTACCCGGTGAAGGAAGTGCCGGCTGAGGCGGCAGGCAAAAAGAAAAACACCAAGGAGATCGACCTTGTGGCGAAGCTCTTCGATGAGATCGCTCCGAAGTACGCGAGCCGCAACGGCGGTTACACGAGGATCATCAAGCTTGGTCAGCGCAAGGGCGACGGCGCTCCGGAAGTAGTGCTGGAGCTGGTATAAAGCCGTCGATGGAAAAAGAGTGAGAAAGACCGCCGCGGGCGATGCCTGCCGCGGTCTTTTTGCGATTGGAATTGACGCAATGTATAGAGAAATGATATAATATCCGAAATAGCTGTGAGCCGTATGAAGACATCGAAGTGCGGCGCAAAAAGATACGACATAATTAAAGGAGGACAATACATATGAAGAAACTGGTTGTGAAGGATAAGAACGCCTGCATGGCATGCCTGAGCTGCGTGCGCGCGTGTTCTGAGGCGTTCTACAAGGAGTTTGACCCGGACAAATCCTGTATTCGGATCGTTTCCAAGACGGGACACGACGCAGTCGTGAAGACCTGTATCCAGTGCGGCAAGTGCGCGCGGAACTGTGAGGCGGGTGCGATCAAGCAGAACGCCAAGGGCGTCTACATGATCGACAAGAAGCTCTGCACGGGCTGCGGCAAGTGCGTGGAAGTCTGTCCGATGGGCGTGATGGTGAAGGCGGAGTCCGCCCCGACGTCCTCGAAGTGCATCGCCTGCGGCATCTGCGCAAAGGCGTGCCCGATGGATATCCTGGAAGTGCAGGAGAGCTGAGAAGCCGGAAAGTGTGAATGGAGAGAAAAGGAAAGGCGACTGAGATGAAACGTTCTGAGATCAATGCGTGTATCCGGTACATGGAGAATCTGATTCACGAGCATAAGTTTGAAATCCCCCCGTTCTGCAACTGGACGCCGGAAGAGTGGGAGACGAAAGGGCATGAGTACGATGAGATCCGCGACAACATGCTTGGCTGGGACATCACGGACTACGGTCTGGAGGACTGGGAGAAGGTCGGTTTCGCCCTGATTACGCTCCGCAACGGTAACCAGCATGATCCGAAGTACAAAAAGGTGTACGCGGAGAAGCTTCTGATGCTTAAGGAAGGACAGCATTCCCCGATGCATTTCCACTGGACGAAAAGCGAGGACATCATCAACCGCGGCGGCGGCACGATGATCATCCATGTCTACAACGACGACGGGAACGGCGGCTTTGCGGACACGGACGTGCTTGTGAATTCGGACGGCCGTTCGTACTACGTCCCGGCGGGGACAGGCGTCGAGCTGAAGCCGGGCGAGAGCATCACGCTCTGGCCGCATCAGTACCATGATTTTGACGTCAAGCCGGGCACGGGCGACGTGCTGATCGGAGAGGTGTCGATGTGCAACGATGACAACACGGATAACCGTTTCTACGAGGAGATGGGGCGTTTCCCGAAGATCGACGAGGATGAGCCGCCCTATCGCTTGCTCTGCAACGAGTATCCGCCGGCAAAGGACTAAGAGTAAAAGAATAGAATACGGCGGCGACCGGTTTCGCTCGGTACCCTTCCTGGCATATTTTTTCCAAAAAATACAAAGCGATTTTTGTGGAAAAAACATGCCGGAAATCCAAGCGAAACCGGCCGCCGCCTTTTGTTATCCGTTCTGCTAACTCAGAACGCAAATGTACCGGAAACGACCGAGAGCTGGGCCGCCGTTGTCCTTTTAAGCTTTCTGCGGTTCCGGATAGTCGACGCCGAACGTGTCGACGGTCATTGAGGCGATCGTCTGCTTCGTGAGGGGACGGTCCTGGAAGTCGGTGTCCGTCTCCGCGATCGCGTTCACGACATCCATGCCTTCGATCACCTTGCCGAACGCGGCGTAGGCGCCGTCGAGATGCGGGGCAGCCTTGTGCATGATGAAGAACTGGCTGCCGGCGGAGTCCGGATGCATGGCGCGCGCCATGGACAGGACGCCCTCCGTGTGGGCCAGATCATTTTTGAAACCGTTCTGAGCGAACTCACCCGGGATCGAGTAGCCCGGACCGCCCGTGCCGGTGCCCTGCGGACATCCGCCCTGGATCATGAAGCCGTTGATGACGCGGTGGAAGATCAGGCCGTCGTAAAAGCCCTTCTTCACGAGACTGATAAAATTGTTGACGGAATTCGGCGCAACTTCCGGATAGAGCTCCGCTTTGATGACGCTGCCGTTTTCCATTGTGATCGTTACAACTGGATTCTGTGCCATTCTTTTTTCCTCTCTTTTCTCTCTTATAGTATTTTGTATTATAATCGTTTCCGATGCGGTTGGCAAGCAGATTCGCGCCGTGCGCATGAATGAGCCGGACTGCCGCCTGCAGGTGTACGGGAGCGTTTTCCGGGCGTGTGATCCGGCAAATTGCGGTTGATTTGTCAAAAGGAGTATGCTAGACTATTGAGCAGAATTTTTCGGGCGACGTGCCGTGCAGTACCGGCATGAGAGAGTGCCGACGGAAGGAAAATCCGCGAAGAGGTTTGGAAAATGGGAATCATAAAGGCAAGCAAACTTGCATTTGACTATCTGAAAATGGATGAAGAGGGAAAAGTCGAGTCAAAGTCCCGCGCGATCGATGACGTCGATCTGGATGTGGAGGAGGGCGATTTTATCGCGATCCTCGGGCACAACGGCTCCGGGAAATCGACGCTCGCCAAGCACATCAACGCGATCCTGCTTCCGACGGAGGGAACGCTCTACGTGGACGGCAAGGACACGCGGGACGAGTCGAAGCTCTGGGAAATTCGGCAGACCGCGGGGATGGTCTTCCAGAATCCGGACAACCAGATCATCGGGACGATCGTGGACGAGGACGTGGGATTCGGGCCGGAGAATATGGGCGTTCCGCAGCAGGAGATCTGGCAGCGGGTGGAAGACAGTTTGAAAAAGGTCGGCATGTGGGAGTATCGGGACCATTCGCCGAACAAGCTCTCCGGCGGGCAGAAGCAGCGGGTGGCGATTGCCGGGGTGGTGGCGATGCGCCCGAAGTGTATCGTCCTGGATGAGCCGACCGCGATGCTGGATCCGAACGGCCGGAAGGAAGTGATCCGTACGGTTCAGGAACTGAACCGGCAGGAGCATGTGACGGTCATTCTGATCACACATTATATGGAGGAAGTGATTGAGGCGGACAAGGTCATTGTCATGGATCAGGGAAAGATCGTCATGCAGGGGACGCCGCATGAGGTATTTTCTCGTGTGGAGGAGCTGCGGGGGTACCGGTTGGACGTTCCACAGGCGACGCTGGTGGCGCACGAGCTTCAGCGGATGGGGCTGCCGTTGCCGGACGGGGTTCTCTCAAACGAAGAACTCGTGTGTGAACTCGAGAAGCTGCAAAGACATGTGCAGCTGTCATGAGAGGCTCCGGCATGTGCCTGTGCGACAGGATGGGCACAGCGGGAGCAGCGCTGTAAAATGAGAGGTAGCGCAGGGCGGCATGACAAGAATATATGTCGAAATGGTTGAGAGCGGAAGGAATGGGTTCATATGTCGATTCGATTGGAACATCTGAACTATATCTACAGCGCTGGCACGGCGTTCGAGCGTCAGGCGCTGAATGACATTGATCTGGAGTTTCCAGACGGACAGTTCATCGGAATGATCGGGCACACCGGTTCCGGGAAATCCACGCTGATCCAGCATCTGAACGGGCTGCTGAAGCCGACGTCCGGGCGGGTGCTTTACAACAGCGAGGATATCTTTGCCGAGGGCTTTGACCTGAGGCGGCTGCGCAGCAAGGTCGGACTGGTGTTTCAGTATCCGGAGCATCAGCTCTTTGAGACCGACGTGTTCACGGACGTCTGCTTCGGACCGAAGAATCTGGGCTTGCCGAAGGAGGAGATCGAGGCCCGGGCGCTCGCGGCGCTGCAGCAGGTGGGATTGAAGGAGAAATATTATAAAATGTCCCCGTTTGAGCTCTCTGGCGGGCAGAAGCGGCGCGCCGCGATCGCGGGGATCCTTGCGATGGAGCCGGAGATGCTTGTCCTGGACGAGCCGACGGCGGGTCTGGATCCGAAGGGGCGTGACGACATCCTCGACCAGGTGGCGAAGCTGCACAGTGAGAGGAAGATCACAATCGTGCTCGTGTCGCACAGCATGGAGGATATCGCGCGCTATGTGGAGCGCATCATCGTCCTGAACCACGGGAGCGTCCTGTTCGACGACACGCCGCGGGAGGTGTTCCGGCATTACAGGGAGCTCGAGCAGGTCGGGCTCGCGGCCCCGCAGGTGACTTATCTGGTGCATGAGCTGGAGGAAAAGGGCTGGGATATCCCGACGGATGTGACTACGGTGGAGGAAGCCGCGCAGGCGATCGCCGGAACGTTTAAATCCATGTCTCAGAGATAACTGCACGGACATAACCTCTCTGTTTTATAAGGTACAGTCTGCGCGCATAGATTGCGGAAAAGATGCCTGTGAGATTTTGAGAAGAAGGACAGATCGCATCATGTTGAGAGAAATTACGATCGGACAATATTATCCGGCGGATTCCGTTATCCATAAACTGGATCCGCGCGTCAAGCTGGCCGGGACGCTGGTTTTCATCGTGTCCCTGTTCGCGTTTGCCTCAGTGGAGGCGTATCTGCTGGCGACGCTGGTGCTGGCGGCGGTGATCCGCGCCTCAAAGGTGCCGCTTAAATTTATGCTGCGCGGATTAAAAACGATCTTTATCCTGCTCCTGTTCACGGTCGCGTTCAACCTCTTTCTCACGCGAGGAACGCCGATCTTTCATTTCTGGATCTTTACGGTGACGAAGGAGGGCGTGAAGACAGCAGTGTTTATGGCGATCCGCCTGGTCTATCTGATCATCGGCTCGTCTGTGATGACGCTGACGACCACGCCGAACAATCTGACGGACGGATTGGAGAAGGCGCTTTCGCCCTTGCGGCGCATCCGCGTGCCGGTGCATGAGATCGCGATGATCATGTCGATCGCGCTGCGTTTTATCCCGATCCTGCTCGAGGAGACGGACAAGATCATGAAGGCGCAGACTGCGCGCGGAGCGGACTTCGAATCCGGCAATCTGATCCAGAGGGTGCGCAACATGATCTCGCTGTTGGTGCCGCTTTTTGTGTCGGCGTTTCGCCGCGCGAACGACCTGGCGATGGCGATGGAGGCGAGGGGCTACCACGGCGGGGAGGGCAGGACGAAGATGCGTCCGCTCGTCTATGCGCGCCGGGACAAGCTTGCGTATCTGGCGATGCTGCTGTATCTGATCGCGATGTTCTTCGTGAACCGGATCGGATTTTTCGCCGGGATTATTCGGTGGTGAAAGATGCGGGCGGCAGGAAGCTGTATGCTGGGAAGAATCAGCATATCTCCGGGTGAATGCCTCTGAGGGATTTCCCGGAGTTTTGTTTATGAGAGGAAAGAAGAAAGAATGGGCGAAAAAAAACGTGTGAAACTGATCGTCGCGTACGATGGGACGAACTACAGCGGCTGGCAGGTGCAGCCGAACGGCGTCACGATCGAGAGTGAGCTGAACTGCCATTTAAGCGAATTGCTGGGCGAGGAGATCCATGTGATCGGAGCGAGCCGCACGGACGCCGGCGTCCACGCGCGCGGCAATGTGGCGGTCTTTGACACTTCGGCGCGCATGCCGGCGGACAAGATCTCCTATGCAATGAACACGCGGCTCCCCGCGGACATTCGGATTCAGGAGTCGTGTGAGGTGGCGCCGGATTTTCACCCGCGCTTCTGCAAGACGATCAAAACTTACGAATATAAGATCTGCAACCGCAGATTTCCGGATCCGTGCAGCAGGCTGTATTCTCTTTTCTATTATTGGGATCTGGATGAGACGCGGATGCAGCAGGCGGCCGAGCACCTGGTTGGGACGCACGATTTTACAAGCTTCTGCACGAACAAGCCGGAGATCACGGATCATGTGCGCACGATCTACAGCCTGGACGTGCTACGCGAGGGCGAGATGATCACGATCCGCGTGTGCGGCAACGGCTTTCTCTATAACATGGTGCGGATCATCGTCGGGACATTGCTGCGCGTCGGCAGCGGGATGATGGAGCCGGACGAGTTGCCGGAGATCCTTGCGGCGCGCGATCGCGGCCGTGCCGGGGAGACTGCACCGGCGCACGGGCTGACTCTTATAGGCATAGAATACATCAAATAAATTATATGTGATTAAACATAACAATTGTATTGAAAACTAAAATTAAATGTGATATATTAAAATTGCTGTCACACCTTCAGCAGGAGGGAGGTGAGATCTATGGGAGATATTCTCAATGTCTTTCTTGTCTCCGTCGCAGCAAGTGTAGTTGGCTACTATATTTGCAAATGGCTGGGCAGAGATAGGTAGACAGCAACAGCCTATACGGATTAGCTCACCGCAACGAGCGAGAAAACCTCCAGAGCGGCTACTCTGGAGGTTTTCGTTTGATCCATGGGATCTCAATGCCTTTCTTAGCTGAATTCATAATAAGACTTTCTTTTGAAAAAGTCAATAACTAGTTTTCCCAAATAGCAAAAAATATAGATTAAAATTTCATTGTTCCCGATCCTCTATGTATTTCTGCAGTTTCTCAAACGCCCCCTTGTAGATCACGGACAAAAGCTTGTCCGTCCGGCGCAGCGCGAGCTGCATCTGCTCGTCCGTGAGCAATCCGTCCCTCGCTGCGTCCGCGAGCTCATCCAGATCGACGACGCGCACGAAACCATCCGGATAGACGATTACGTCGACCAGGAGATCCGTGAATGTGTAAGTGTTTTCGGATTCATCGTAGGCGGTATCAATGATGTCACAGTACCAGCTGATCAGTTTCCCGTCGTGGTCGTAAAACTTGCTGACCTTGTATCCGCGCTCCATGAAATAGCAGGAGTAGCCGTGGTGCAGCGTCTTCTTGGGGCGGATCGTGTTCCAGCGCGTGACGATCACCTCACGGTCCTGATATAAGATCTCATCGTCTTCCAAAAGAATGCATTCCGCCGGAATAATGCGCTTCCGGTACAGCTTTAATTCGCTCATAATGACATCTCTCTTCGTATCTTTACCATAATGAAAAATCCAGACAACAAGTTCCTTAAAAAGAGAATATCAAAAAATTCAGAAAATGTCTAGTCTGTCCGCTTTTTTTCATGTTTGCGGGATATACAGCGGAGGCGTTTTGTGCTATACTGGAAACACTTAGCCGGACACAATTTTTGGAAATATATACTATAAATTTACAGGGGGAAACGACGATGAAACAACAGATGTTGGAGCATTTCGCGAAAGTATTCGGGGATTCTGAGGGCGCGGAGGTCTTCTTTGCCCCGGGCCGCGTGAACCTGATCGGGGAACACACGGATTACAACGGCGGGCATGTGTTTCCGTGCGCGCTGACGATCGGAACCTACGGGGCGGTGAGAAAGAGAAACGATCGGAAGCTCCGTTTCTATTCCGTGAATTTTGAGCAGCTTGGCGTGATCGAGTCGAGCCTGGACGAGCTGGAGCCGGGCCGGACAGTCGGTTGGACGAACTATCCGAAGGGCGTCATGTGGGCGTTCGCCGGGCGCGGAATGCAGATGGACTGCGGGCTGGACCTTGTCATTTTCGGGAACATTCCGAACGGTTCGGGGCTTTCATCGTCCGCTTCGGTGGAGGTGCTCACGGGGGCGATCCTGCGCGCGCTGTACGGCTTTGACGTGAGCAATCAGGACCTGGCGCTGATCGGGCAGTACGCGGAGAATCATTACAACGGCGTGAACTGCGGGATCATGGATCAGTTCGCGGTGGCCATGGGGAAGAAGGACAACGCGATCTTCCTTGACACAAACACGCTGCAGTTTACATACGCGCCGATTGCCCTTGCGGGCGCGAAGATCGTGATCGCCTGCAGCAACAAAAAGCGGGGGCTGGCGGATTCCAAGTACAACGAGCGCAGGAGCGAGTGCGAGGAGGCGCTTGCAGAGTTGCAGAAGATGTGCGATATTAAGACGCTTGGCGACCTGACGGAGGAGCAGTTCGAGCAGTACAAGGACGCGATCAAGAGTCCGGTGCGTATAAAGAGGGCGCGCCATGCGGTGTATGAGAACCAGCGGACGATCCGCGCCGTGGAGGCTCTGAAAAACAATGAGATCGCGCTGTTCGGGAAGCTGATGAACGATTCGCATGTCTCATTGCGCGACGATTACGAAGTGACCGGGATCGAACTGGATACGCTGGCGGAAGAGGCTTGGAAGATCGACGGCGTGATCGGCTCCCGCATGACCGGCGCTGGTTTCGGCGGTTGTACGGTCAGCATCGTGAAGGACGAGGCGATCGATTCCTTCATCGAACGGGTTGGGAGCGCATACAAAGATAAGATTGGATACGCGGCGGATTTCTATGTAGTGGAGATCGGGGACGGTCCGCAGGCGCTCTGAAAATGATTCATATGCTGTCCGCGGCAGATGGGAGATTTTTCGCATCGGACGCTGAAAGAAAGACCGAAGCACCTATTGTACGCGAGCGTGTACGGCGCGGGAAAAAGAGCCTGCAGATGGTGGATGTGGGAACAGGAGGAAACAATCTATATGATACAGGAATACATTGCAAAGCTGGTCCGGTACAGTCTGGATACCGGATTGATTGAGAAGGCGGACGCTATCTACGCGGCGAACAGCCTGCTGGCGCTCTTAAAGATCGACGCGCTGGACGAGTCGGCAGAGACGTCGATTCTTGCGTGGCAGCCGGGGAACGGCGATGCGGCCGGAGCGCAGTCTGAGGCTTTTGGGACGCAGCTGGAAGAAAGCCTCGGCGCAATCTGTGACTACGCGTACGAGCAGGGACTGATAGAAGAGAATACCGTGGCCTATCGCGACCTGTTTGACACGAAGGTGATGGGGCTTCTGGTGGACCGTCCGTCGAACGTGGCGCGCAGGTTCTGGGAGCTCTATCGCGAGTCGCCGAAGCAGGCGACGGATGCGTACTACAAATTCAGCCAGGACACGGATTATATCCGCCGCTACCGCATCGCGCGCGACCGCAAATGGATCGCGCCCACGGAGTATGGGGATCTGGATATCACGATCAACCTTTCGAAGCCGGAGAAGGATCCGAAGGCGATTGCCGCGGCGCGCAACGCGAAGCAGACGGCCTACCCGAAGTGTCAGCTCTGCATGGAGAACGAGGGCTACGCGGGGCGGCTCGACCATCCGGCGCGTGAGAACCACCGCATCATTCCGGTGACGATCAACGGAAGCCCCTGGTTTTTCCAGTATTCTCCGTATGTCTATTACAACGAGCACTGCATCGTGTTCAACTCACAGCACGTCCCGATGAAAATCGAGCGCGCGACGTTTGCGAAGCTGCTGGATTTCGTGGCGCAGTTTCCGCACTATTTCGTCGGGTCGAACGCGGATCTGCCGATCGTCGGCGGGTCGATCTTAAGCCACGACCATTTTCAGGGCGGCTGTTACGAATTTGCGATGGCAAAGGCGCCGGTGGAGAAGAAGATCGTGTTTGCAGGCTTCGAGGACGTCGAGGCAGGCATCGTGAAGTGGCCAATGTCTGTCATCCGGATCAGCAGTCCCGATCGGGAGCGCCTGATCGATCTGGCCGACCGCATTCTTCTGGCGTGGCGCGGCTACACGGATGAGGCGGCGTTCATTTTTGCGGAGACGGACGGAGAGCCGCACAACACGATCACGCCGATCGCGCGCATGAGAGGAGAGCGGTTTGAACTGGATCTTGTCCTGCGCAACAACATCACGACCGACGAGCATCCGCTGGGCGTCTATCATCCGCACGCGGAGCTGCATCACATCAAGAAAGAGAACATCGGACTCATCGAGGTGATGGGGCTTGCCGTACTCCCGGCCAGATTAAAGGACGAGCTGGAGCATCTAAAGGCAGCGATGTTGGAAGACCGCGATATCACAGAGGACGCGGAGCTGTCCAAGCACGCCCCTTGGGTGGAGGAGCTGAAGCAGAAGTACGGATCATTCCGCGCGGACACGATCGACAAGGTCGTGCAGGACGAGGTCGGCCTGGTGTTCAGCAAGGTGTTGGAGCACGCCGGTGTCTTCAAGCGTACGCCGGAAGGGCAGGAGGCGTTCGAGCGCTTCATACAGTCTGTTCATTGAGTATTTGAGAGGAAGAAGGAAACTACCATGCGAGAGCAATTGACGCAGAGTGATATAAAGAAGATCGAGGAGGAGATCGAGTACCGCAAACTCGTGGTGCGCAAGGAGGCGATCGAGGCGGTCAAGGAAGCGCGGGCACACGGCGATCTGAGTGAGAACTTCGAGTACCATGCCGCCAAGCGCGATAAGAATAAAAACGAGAGCCGCATCCACTACCTGGAGCGGATGATCCGGACGGCCGAAGTGATCTCCGACGATTCGAAGGAGGACGAGGTCGGGATCAACAACACGGTGGAGATCTATTTTGAGGAGGACGACGAGACAGAGACCTACCGGCTCGTGACTTCGGTGCGAGGGAATTCCGTCGACGGGCTGATCAGCATCGAATCCCCGCTCGGCAAGGCGATACTCGGGCACAAGGTTGGCGACCGCGTGCACATTCAGGTGAATGATCAGTACGGCTATTATGTGCAGATCAAGTCGATCGAGAACACGCACGACGACACGAATGATAAATTGAGGGGCTTCTAAATGTGATTCCAATCAGGTCGAAGCGCTTGCCGCTGAGACTGTATCACTATGACTCAGGTGGCAGTTTTGGGCTTTGCAAAGCGAATTAGCACGCCAAGCTGTTTCTTCCTGTCACGGAGTGAACAGAAAGAAGGCATAACAGATGAAGCAGCCTGACAGAAATGTACAGGTACAAGCGCAGACTCAGACGCGGACCGATCAGCTCGGCACGGAGCCGGTCGGGCGTCTTCTTTTAAAGCTGGCTGCTCCGGCGATCGCGGCGCAGATCATCAATCTTTTGTACAACCTGGTGGACCGGATCTACATCGGCCACATCGCTGGAGTAGGGCAGATGGCGTTGACGGGCGTCGGCGTCTGCGTGCCGCTGATCACGCTGATCTCCGCGTTCGCGAGTCTGGTCGGCATGGGCAGTTCGCCCAGAGCTTCGATCTTTCTGGGAAAAGGAGAGAAAGACAAAGCAGAGCAGACACTCGGCAATTCTGTCACGCTGCTGACATTGATTGCACTGGCGCTGACAGTTGTATTCCTGCTGTTCTCGCGGAATCTGCTGCTGATGTTCGGCGCGAGTGAGAATACGATCGGCTACGCGGTGGACTATATGCGGATATACAGTCTCGGCACGCTCTTCGTGCAGTTTACGTTGGGATTGAACATGTTCATCACGGCGCAGGGCTTCGCGAAGACCAGTATGCTGACGGTGATGATCGGGGCGGTCTGCAACATCATCCTGGATCCGATCTTCATCTTTGTGTTAAAGCTGGGCGTATCAGGCGCGGCGCTTGCCACGATCCTCTCCCAGTGTGTGTCGATGGTCTGGATCCTGCGTTTTCTGACCGGGCCCAAAACGGTGCTGCGCATCCGCGGAGCGAACCTGAGGCTCTCGGCGGAGATCATTCTGCCGGCGATCGCGCTCGGACTCTCTCCGTTCATCATGATGTCGACAGAGAGCCTGTTGTCGATCTGCTTTAATTCCTCACTGCTGAAATACGGCGGAGACATCGCGGTGACGACAATGACGATCGCGTCGAGCGTGATGCAGTTTTCTCAGATGCCGCTGCAGGGGCTGACGCAGGGCTCGCAGCCGATCGTCAGCTACAATTTCGGCGCGCGCAATATGTCCCGGGTGAAGCAGGCGTTCCGCTTCCTGCTCGCGGCCAGCCTGTGTTATTCAATGACGCTGTGGGCGCTCGTGATGTTCGCGCCGCAGATGTTTATCCATATGTTCAACAGCGATCCGGAGCTCATTGCGTTCGCGGTTCCGTGTCTGCGGATCTACATGCTGATGTCGGGGATTTTCGGAATCCAGATTGCGTGCCAGCAGACCTTTATCGCGCTCGGCAATGCGAAGAATTCCCTCTTTCTGGCGGTGCTGCGCAAGATTATCCTGCTGATTCCGCTGATCTACCTCATGCCCGTGCTCTTTCCGGGCGATAAGACGCGCGCGGTCTTCACGGCTGAGCCGGTCGCGGACTTCTTGGCAGTGACGACGACGTCGTGCATGTTCGCATCGTACTTTCGCAAAATTATGAAAGAGAATGAGAGGACACAATAACTGCGGCAGTCTTGTCTGCACTGCCGCAAATGTATGAGAATCCGGGAATCCGGAAGTGTTGTTTGGCGAGACCATAGTCAGCGCAGACGCGCCGTGCACTGCTGTGACCTCTTTTGATAAATCATAGTCTAGCGGAAAAATGTGTCAGAACCGTGGTCAAACTATAAAAGAAAACAAAAATAAAACGGAAAAAAATAGAAAGAGATTTGAAAGGAAAGGAGGCGCTCACCTTGCGGGAACAGACGGAGCAGCAGAAGTCCGTTTTCAACATCGAGGAAGAACTGAAAAAGCTCCCCGGGCGGCCGGGCGTATACATCATGCACGACGAGCGGGACGACATCATCTACGTCGGCAAGGCGATCAGCCTCAAAAACCGGGTGCGCCAGTATTTTCAGAGCAGCCGGAACAAGGGCGTGAAGATCGAGCAGATGGTGGAGCGCATCCGCCGCTTCGAGTACATCGTGACAGACTCAGAGCTGGAGGCGCTCGTGCTGGAGTGCAACCTGATCAAGGAGCACCGCCCGAAGTATAACACGATGCTCAAGGACGACAAGAGCTATCCGTTCATCAAGGTGACGCTCGGCGAGGATTATCCGCGCGTCCTTTTTTCGCGCAGCATGAAGAAAGACAAGTCCCGCTATTTTGGACCGTTCACGAGCGCGGGCGCGGTCAAGGACACGATTGAGCTTATCCGCAGGCTGTACAAGCTGCGCAGCTGCAACCGCAGCCTCCCGCGCGACATCGGGAAGGAGCGTCCCTGCCTGTACCATCACATCGGGCAGTGCGACGCGCCCTGCCAGGGGAAGATCTCGAAGGAGGAATATCGCCGTTCGATCGACGAGGCGCTGGACTTCCTGAACGGAAACTACGCGCCGGTACTGAAGATGCTGGAAAAGAAGATGAACGAGGCGGCGGAACAGATGGAATTCGAGAGCGCGGCCGAGTACCGGGATCTGCTGAACAGCGTTCACCAGGTCGCGCAGCGCCAGAAGATCACGCACGGCGACGGAGAGGATAAGG
Source organism: uncultured Lachnospiraceae bacterium (assembly GCA_947626285.1). GTDB lineage: Bacteria > Bacillota > Clostridia > Lachnospirales > Lachnospiraceae > Choladousia. The sequence continues at coordinate 12,113 of CANQRR010000018.1, read as the reverse complement.
ACGTGTTAGCGATGGCGGTGGACGGCGGGGACGCCGTGATGCAGGTGTTTTTCATCCGCGGCGGCAAGATGATCGGCAGGGAGCATTTTTATCTGCGCGTGGCTCCGCACGATGAGCGCTCCGCGATCCTCAGCAGCTTCGTTAAGCAGTATTACGCCGGCACGCCGTTCGTGCCGCGTGAGCTGATGCTGGAGACGGACATCGAGGACCATGAGGTCGTGGAGGCGTGGCTTACGGAAAAACGCGGACAGCGCGTCTACCTGCGCGTTCCGAAGAAGGGGACGAAGGAGAAGCTGGTCGAGATGGCGCAGGAGAACGCCGCGATCGTGCTGCGGCAGGACAGCGAGCGGATCAAGCGTGAGGAGGGCCGGACGATCGGCGCGGTGCATGAGATCGAGCAACTGCTCGGGATCGAGCGCGCGATGCGCATGGAAGCGTATGACATTTCCAACATCAACGGCTTCGAGTCGGTCGGCTCCATGATCGTCTACGAGCGCGGAAAGCCGAAACGCAGCGACTACCGCAAGTTTAAGATCAAGTCGGTGCAGGGCCCGGACGACTACGCGAGCATGGAGGAGGTGCTGACCCGACGTTTCCGGCACGGCCTTGAGGAGCAAAAGGAGCTTGCCGCAAAGGGCATGGGCAATGAGATGGGCAGCTTCAGCCGTTTCCCGGATCTGATCCTGATGGACGGCGGAAGAGGACAGGTCAATGTCGCGCTGCGCGTGCTGGATACGCTGGGGATCCGCATTCCGGTCTGCGGCATGGTGAAGGACGATTTTCATCGGACGCGGGGCATCTATTTTGAGAATGTGGAGCTGCCGATCGACACGCACTCCGAGGCGTTCCGGCTTGTGACGCGCATTCAGGACGAGGCGCACCGCTTTGCGATCGAGTACCACCGCAGCCTGCGCAGCAAAGGACAGGTACATTCGATCCTCGACGACATTGAGGGCATTGGCCCGGCGCGCAGAAAAGCGCTGATGCGCACGTTCAAGTCGGTCGAGGCGGTGCGGGATGCGACGCTCGAGGAGCTGACGAACGCGCCGTCCATGAACGCCCGCAGCGCGCAGCAGGTATATGACTTCTTTCACGCGGATCAGGCGCGGATGGTTACCGTCCAGATCTAAGACGCGAACGACCGCTGAAGAGCAGGAACGGCAGCGCGCAGCCAGGTATGGAAGCGAAGTGCTGCGGGCGATAGCTGCGGCGGCGCCTGTGTCAGGAGGAATCTAATTTTGCCGCAATTGTCAGAAAAATATGCAAAAAACTGTTCAATACCGCATACATCTACTTGACGGAAAAACCGTGCAGGATTAAAATAAGAAAAGAAAATCAGGGAGGATGAGAGGATGGCAGGCAGCGTAACGATTGAGAAACTGGCTGAGCAGATGAAACTGGTCAACGCGATCCCGGAGATCGATATGAAAGGGAAACGGGTCGTGACATCCGAGATCAACCGTCCGGCTCTGCAGCTGACCGGATATTTTGAACATTTTTACTCAGAGCGCGTGCAGATCATCGGATATGTGGAGTACACTTACCTGGAGCACCTCTCTCGGGAGGAGAAGATCCCGGTCTACGAGAAGTTCCTGTCCTACCATGTGCCGTGCATCATCTACACGACGACGATCGAGCCGGACGAGGACATGCTCCGGCTGGCGAAGCAGTATGAGGTTCCGATCTTTACGACGAAGAAGACGACGTCGGACTTCATGGCGGAGATCATCCGCTGGCTCGGCGTGGAGCTTGCCCCCTGTATCTCGATCCATGGCGTGCTTGTGGACGTATACGGCGAGGGCGTGCTGATCATGGGTGAGAGCGGCATCGGCAAGAGCGAGGCGGCCCTGGAGCTGATCAAGCGAGGCCATCGCCTCGTCTCGGACGACGTGGTGGAGATCCGCCGTGTCAGCGATGTGACGCTTGTCGGGAGCGCCCCGGACATCACGCGGCATTTCATCGAGCTGCGGGGCATCGGCATCATCGACGTCAAGACCCTGTTCGGCGTGGAGAGCGTCAAGAACACCCAGTCCATCGACCTTGTGATTAAGCTTGAGGAATGGGACAGGGACAAACAGTACGACCGCATGGGGCTGGAGGAGGAGTACACCGAGTTCCTCGGCAACCGCGTCGTCTGTCATTCGATCCCGATCCGCCCGGGCAGGAACCTGGCGGTCATCGTCGAGACGGCCGCGGTCAACCACAGGCAGAAGAAGATGGGCTACAACGCGGCGCGGGAGTTCTACAACCGCGTGCAGAGCAGATTCAGGGAAAAAACACAAAGTCAGGAGTAAGGGAAATGAAAAAGTATAGCTTTGGGATCGACGTAGGAGGAACCACGGTAAAATGCGGGCTGTTCACTGCGGAAGGAGAACTGCTGGAGAAGTGGGAGATCAAGACGAGGCTTGAGGATAACGGAAGCAACATTCTCTCTGACATCGCGGCGGCGATCAAACAGAAGATCGTTGAGAAGCCGCTGGATATGGACGATATCGCAGGCGTCGGGATCGGGATCCCGGGGCCGGTCGACGAGAACGGCGAGGTGCCGTTCGCGGTGAATCTGCACTGGGGACATACCTACATAGAGAAAGACTTATCAGAGATGATCGGACTTCCCGTGAAGGCGGCGAACGACGCGAACGTGGCGGCGCTCGGGGAGCTTTGGAAGGGCGGAGGCTCCGGATATCACAGCATGATCCTCGTGACGCTCGGGACGGGCGTCGGGGGAGGCGTCATCATCAACGACAGGATCGTCGCGGGTTCGCACGGGGCGGGCGGAGAGATCGGACACGCGCATGTGGACGATTCGATTGAGGAGAGCTGCAACTGCGGCAACCGCGGCTGCCTGGAGCAGGTGGCTTCCGCGACCGGCATCGTGCGGCTGGCGCGCGAGACGCTCGCGGGTACGGACGCCCCATCGAAGATGCGGGTGGACGATCTGACGGCCAAGGATGTATGGGACGCCGTGAAAGAAGGCGATACGCTGGCGATCCAGGTGGCGGAGCGCTTCGGGAACTATCTCGGGAAGACGCTGGCCACGCTGGCTACGGTGACGGATCCGCAGATCATCGTGATCGGAGGCGGCGTGTCGAAGGCAGGACAGGTACTGCTCGACTATGTGACGGAACCGTTCCAGAAATACGCGTTTCCGGCCATCAGGGGCACGGAATTCTCACTGGCGACGCTGGGGAATGACGCAGGTATTTACGGGGCAGCAAAGATGGTACTATAAAGATATACTTACGGGGTTCTGCGGCGGCCGTACAGGCGGGTGACAGGATCCCGATTGCTTTGTAACACATTCATTTATGACAGACTTATGACCACACGGTTGCAGGAACACGCCGCGACAGCAATTCTGCCAGACAGCACAGGGGGAATCAGGAACAGGAAAGGGTTCCCGGACAGAAGGAGATATCATGCAGAACAGTTATGTTGCACTTGATCTGGAGACAACAGGACTTCGCCCCAAGTATGACCGCATCCTTGAGATCGGTGCGGTGCGGGTGGTTGACGGAGCGGTGACGGGCACGTACGAAACATTTGTTGACAGCGGGATCGAGATCCCGGACCACATCACGGAGCTGACCGGGATCACGCAGGAGATGGTGGCCGGAAGCCCGGGTATGCGGGAGGCGGTGGAAGGCTTTCTCGCGTTTGCGGGGGAGGATGTGCTGCTGGGGCACAATCTTCTGTTTGACTACAGCTTTATGAAACGCAATATCGTAAACATGGGCGGGGATTTTGAGCGCGGAGGACTCGACACGCTGGCGATCTCAAGGAAATGCCTGCCAAAGGTGCAGGGGAAATCGCTGGATAAACTGGCGGCTTACTACGGGATCACACAGGAACAGCACCACAGGGCGCTCGACGACGCGCTGACGGCGTTCCGCCTGTACGAGAAGCTGAAGAAGGAGTTCGCAGAGCAGAAGCCGGAGCTTTTTGAGCCTCTTCCGCTGCTTTTTAAGGTGAAAAAAGAGGGACCCATCACAAATTCACAAAAAGTATACTTGCGGGATTTGCTAAAATATCATAGAATAGGGAGTAACGTTAAAATCGAGGAGCTCACGAAGAGTGAGGCGTCCCGGATGATCGATGCAATCTTACTACGCTATGGAAGGATAACGAGGTGACGGATATGATGAACTGGAGCAGCAAAAAGACGCAGAAGAGGATCGCGGCGGTGATCGTGATCATCATTGTGCTGGCGATGGTGATCGGGACGGTCGTTCCGGCTCTGTCCGCGCTGGGATAGAGGAGAGTATTTTTTAAGGGGAATCGTATGCAAAGAAAATTATTGGGAATGTGGACGGCGCTGGCGCTTAGCGCCGGCTGCCTTTTTCTGTCGTCCGCGGCGGAGCAGCCGAACGTGATCAGCAACGGCGTCTTTATCGGGGAGCAGGATGTCAGCGGCATGACGGTGGACGAGGCGCAGGCTTACGTGAAGGGCGAAGTCAAGGCGCTGGAGGATTCGCGGATCACGATCCAGATGGGCGACGATCAGGTGTCAAAGACGTGGAAAGAGCTCGGGCTGACATGGAAGAACACGGATCTGGTCGATGAGGTGAGCCAGATCGGGACGACCGGAAATATCGTCCGACGCTACAAGGAGCAGAAGGATCTGCAGAACCAGAGCTCCCACTATGAGATTGAATATACTCTGGATGAAGCGGCGGAGGAAGCGTTCGTGGAATCCTGCCGGGAGTTCAATTCCGAGCCGGTCGAGGGCACGGCGTACATGGGCGACGACGGGATGCTGCATGTGGAGGGCGGTACGGACGGCCTTACACTGGATGCGGACGCGACGCTCGCTACTCTGCAGAAGTATCTGGAATCCCGCCAGGCGGGGGATGTCGTGATCGACGCGACGGTGGATCGGGTCTCTCCGGTCGTCACCGCGGAGATGTTGAGCCAGATGACGGATGTGCTTGGCTCCGCGACGACGGATTATTCGGCGTCGTCCTGGGGACGCGCCAAGAATGTGGAGAACGGCACGTCGAAGATCAACGGCACGCTTTTGCTGTCGGGCGAATCCTTCTCTGTGACGAGTGCAGTCGCCCCGTTCACGGCGGAAAACGGATATGAGCTTGCCCCGTCCTACGAGAGCGGGCAGGTGGTGGATTCTTACGGGGGCGGCATCTGCCAGGTGTCGACGACGCTCTACAATGCGGTTCTGAAGGCCGAGCTGCAGGTAGACGCGCGATCAAACCACACGATGCTCGTCAATTACGTTGAGCCTTCAAAGGATGCGGCGATTGCCGAAGGGTTGATGGATTTCGTGTTTACGAACACGCTGGAGTACCCGGTCTTTATCGCTGGGTCCGCCTATTACGGGACGCTCAACTTTACGATCTTCGGCGTGGAGACGCGGCCGTCGAACCGCTCGATCGAGTTTATCAGCGAGACGACGTCACAGACGGATCCCGCGACCAACATCAAGCTGGTGGCGAAGACGGATCAGAACGTCGGCTATCTCTATCAGGCGCAGACCCCGCATCAGGGGCTGACGGCGGTCTTGTGGAAGAATATCTATGTCGACGGTCTGCTGACCGATACGATACAGGTCAACAGCAGCAATTACCTGGCGTCGCCGGCGATCTATGAGGTCGGCGTCGTGACAGACAATCAGGCGCTTTCTTCGGCGCTCTACACGGCGATCGGGCAGAACAATCTGCAGCAGGTGCAGACGCTCATAACGACCGGGCTCCAGACGGAGACGACGCAGCAGCAGACGGATCCGGCCGCGCAGACGCCGGCTCCAGAACAGCCGGTTCCGGAACAGCCGCTGCCGGAGCAGACAGTTCCGGACGGAGGGCAGGTTATCGTGGACGGACCGGACGGAGAGATGTATGTCGAGTGAGATCGCGCGCGCCAAGAGTTCCGTATCGGTTTGTGAGCATGCGGTGTCCGGGGCGCGGGAGACAATTTCCGGGGAGAACAGCGAACCACTCCGGCCCGGGCAGGAGCTGATCGTGACGAGGTGGATCGCCCTTGCCGGAACCGCGAAGATCGCATACGCATATGAGGAAGAATTAAAGAAGAGATATCCGGCTTCGCTCGTTGATGCGGCGAAGCGGTTTTCGGACAGCGGAAGCACATCCGAAGAGAGGCAGATCGCGGCCCGTTTCGAAGACTGCGCGCTGTATGCGCTCGGGGAGAGCGGGATTCTCGGCGCGCTCTGGGAGACGGCGGAGTATGCGAGAGTCGGTCTGGAGGTCGACCTGAGGAAGATTCCAATCCGGCAGGAGACGGTGGAGATCTGCGAATATTTTGATCTGAACCCGTATTATCTCTATTCGGCGGGTTCGCTTCTGATTGGAACGGATCATCCGAGTGCTTTGATAGAAGTGTTTGCCGAAGCCGGGATTCCGGCGGCAGTGATCGGATATGTGACGTCCGGAAGAAAACGGATCGTCCGCAACGGAGCGCATACGGGCTATCTGAACCGTCCGCAGCCAGACGAATTGTGGAGCTTCGGTGTATGGCCACCTGCGGAGACAGAGCCTCGACGGCTCTGAGATATGTAAGGAAAACAAGCAAGTGAAGCGTTGTTTCACAGTCGGCTGCAGAAGATTTGAGGAGTCTGGCGGGCCGCGTATGAGACAGGGCAGAATGGAATATAGAATAAAAAAGAGCGCCACAGGGCGCAGGGGAGGACAGAATGAGAGAGCAGATTCTGACATTTCTGGAGAAGAACAGCAAGATCGATCTGCAGGAGCTGGCGGTGTTGCTTGGCTCCAGCGAGGCGGTGATCGCCAACGAGGTGGCGAAGATGGAGGAGGAGCAGGTGATCTGCGGGTACCATACGCTGATCGACTGGGAGAAGACTTCCTCCGAGAAGATCACGGCGCTGATCGAGGTGCGCGTGACGCCGCAGCGCGGGCAGGGCTTCGACTCGATTGCCGAGCGCATCTACAACTATCCGGAGGTACAGTCGCTGTATCTGATCTCGGGCGCGTACGACCTGCTCGTGATCCTGCAGGGCAAGACGCTGCGCGAGGTGTCCAGCTTCGTGAGCGACAAGCTTTCCACGCTGGATTCCGTGCTGAGCACCGCGACGCACTTTATCCTGAAGAAATACAAGGACTACGGGACGATTCTCGGAAAAAAGGCAACGGATGAAAGGATGCTGGTGACGCCGTGAGAAATCCATTATCAGAAAAAGTAGTGGCGATCAAACCTTCCGGGATACGGAAGTTCTTTGACATCGCAAGCGAGATGCAGGATGTGATCTCGCTCGGCGTGGGCGAGCCGGACTTTGACACGCCCTGGCATGTCCGCGACGAGGGCATCTATTCGCTGGAGAAGGGACGTACATTCTACACGTCGAACTCCGGATTGAAGGAGCTGCGCGAGGAGATCAGCCGGTATCTGGAGCGCAGATATCAGCTGCAGTACGATCCGATCCATGAGATCCTGGTGACGGTCGGCGGGAGTGAGGGCATCGATATCGCGCTGCGCGCGATGCTGGATCCGGGCGACGAGGTGTTGATTCCGGAGCCCTGCTATGTGTCCTATCTGCCGTGCGTCGTTCTGGCGGATGGCGTGCCGGTAACAATTGAATTGAAGGAAGAGAACGAGTTCCGCCTCACGAAGGAGGAACTGCTCGAAAAGATTACCGATAAGACAAAGATCCTTGTGCTGCCGTTCCCGAACAACCCGACGGGCGCGGTGCTGCGCAGAGAGGATCTCGAGGCGATCGCGGAGGTCGTGATCGAGAAGGATCTTTTCGTGCTCTCAGATGAGATCTACTCGGAATTGACGTATGGGGAGGATCATGTTTCAATCGCAAGCTTGCCGGGGATGTGGGAGCGGACGCTGACGATCAACGGTTTTTCCAAGTCCTACGCGATGACGGGCTGGAGGCTCGGCTACATCTGCGGTCCGCAGAAGATCGTGGAGCAGATGACAAAGATCCACCAGTTCGCGATCATGTGTGCGCCGACGACCGCCCAGTACGCGGCGGTGGAAGCGCTGCGAAACGGCGACGATGACGTGGCGATGATGCGCGAGGCCTATAATCAGCGCAGGCGTTTCCTGATGCATGAGTTTGAGCGCATGGGGCTCAAATGCTTTGAGCCGTTCGGGGCGTTCTATGTGTTCCCGAGTATCAAAGAGTTCGGACTGAGTTCCGATGAGTTCGCGATGCGGCTTCTGGAGGAAGAGCATGTCGCGGTCGTTCCGGGCACGGCGTTCGGCGAGTGCGGGGAGGGCTTCCTGCGTATTTCCTACGCGTACTCGATCGAGGCGCTGAAGGCCGCGCTTGAGCGGATCGAGCGCTTCATCGGGAGACTGCGGGCGCAGGGATAAAGCGCTTGTCTGACGGGAACGAGAAAACTGTATGACAGAAATGAACAGCACAAAAGGTCGGTCAGAGGATGACTGGATAACTGCTGTGGTCGGATATATGGAGCAAAGATGGCGAGATTGAATGTTGTGCTTTACGAGCCGGAGATCCCGGCGAACACGGGGAATATCGGCCGGACCTGCGTGGCGACAGGGACCAGGCTGCATCTGATCGAACCGCTCGGCTTTGTGCTGACGGAGAAGGCGCTGAAGCGGGCCGGACTGGACTACTGGCCGCAGCTCGATGTGACGCGCTACGCTTGTTATGAGGAGTTTCTGGAGCGCAATCCGGGAGCGAAGGTCTTATATGGCGACAACGAAGGGGCGAAGGGCATACACGGATGTCGCGTATGAGCCCGACTGTTACCTGATGTTCGGCAAGGAGAGCGCGGGCATCCCGGAGGAGATCCTGCGGGAACACCCGGATGAGGCGATCCGGATTCCGATGCTGTCTGAGATCCGCTCCCTGAATCTTGGGAATTCCGTCGCGATCGTGCTGTATGAAGCGCTGCGGCAGAACGGGTTCTCGCAGATGCAGCTGCAGGGCGAGTTGACGCGCTACCGTTGGGACGCATGAGATTAGAGTGGGGCCGGTGCTCCGGCGACAGTATAAAAGTAAAATTCGGATATTTATGGCAGGATATGAAGCAACAGCTGAGAGTGTTGTAAGATCGGTCTGTGACAGGACAGGGAACAGGGAGGAGTATGGGGATGGAGCTTCCGCAGGAATTCCTGGCGCGCATGGAAAAGATGCTGGGCGGGGAATATGAAGATTTTCTCCGGGCATACGAGGGGCCGAGGCAGTTCGGACTCCGCGTCAATACGCTGAAGATCAGCGTGGAAGAATTTGTGAAGCTTGTCCCGTTCCATCTGAGGAAGATTCCCTGGACGGACAATGGATTCTACTATGAGAGAGAGGATGACCCGGCGCGCCATCCTTTTTATTATGCGGGACTTTACTATCTGCAGGAGCCCAGCGCGATGCTGCCGGCACAGATCCTGCCGGTCTCCCCGGGGGAGCGGGTGCTCGATCTCTGCGCGGCCCCGGGCGGCAAGGCGACCGCGCTCGCGGCGAAGCTTTGGGGACGTGGGTTGCTGGTGGCGAACGAGATCAGCGCGTCGCGCGCGCGCGCGCTTTTGAAGAACCTCGAAGTGTTTGGCGTGGAGAATTCCTTTGTGACAAACACGACGGCAAATCGATTGGCGGAGCAGTTTCCGGAGTTCTTTGACAAGATCCTGGTTGACGCGCCCTGCTCCGGGGAAGGGATGTTCCGCAAGGATACCGCGAACGCGAGGGCGTGGAGTCTGGATAAGGTGCAGGCCTGCGCGAAGATTCAGCGGGAGATCACGCAGTATGCCGTGGACATGCTGCGTCCGGGCGGGCTGCTATTGTATTCGACCTGCACTTTCGCGCCGGAGGAGGATGAGGGGACGGTCGCGTATCTCCTGAGCCGCTGCCCGGAGCTGGAGCTGCTGGAGATTCCGGGGTGCGAAGCGTTTTCGCAGGGGCAGGCGGAATGGCTGCATATGATCGGAGCGGAAGGGCCCTGCGGGACAGTACGGGCGCGGCGGGACGAAAGGGCGTTGCGGGATGAAGGAGTTCTGAGTGACAAGCCGGGAAGCGCGGATGCGCCGGATGTTCGGAGAGTCCGGAACGAAACGCTGCAGGCGCTGAGAGACGCCGGGATTCTGCGTGATAAGCCGGGAAGCACGGGTATGTTTCTGCCGGATCTGTCGAAATGTGTACGCCTGTTCCCGCACCGCTGCAACGGGGAAGGACATTTCCTGGCGCTGTTTCGTAAAAAAGATTCCGGGGCAAATGGGATTTCAGAGCCATATGGTTCCGTGGATGAGCGAAATGCGTTGCGAGAGAATGCCGTGGACGGGCGAAAAAGCTCGGTCAGAAAGCAAAAGAAAAGTTCGCAGAGTATGGGAAATGCAGGCCGGGATGAAGAGACGGCATTTCAGGAATTCTTTCAGTATATCTCTGCACCGTGGGATCTGAGTCGGATCGAACTGCGCTCCGGACAGGCTTACTATGTGCCGGAGGCAGCCGCCGCGGGCAGCATGGGCGCCGGCTTTCCATTCCTGCGCAACGGACTCTACCTCGGCGAGATCCGCAGGGGCCGCTTTGAGCCGTCCCAATCGCTCGCAATGGCGCTGAGAGCGGAAGATTATGCTTCGGTTATTGACTTTACGCAGGACGATCCGCGCGCGCGCAGATATCTGTGCGGGGAGACCGTAGAGGTCGATGATCTGGCGCCGCAGCGCTCCTCCGGCTGGCAGCTCGTCTGTGTCTGCGGATACTCGCTCGGCTGGGGCAAGCTGTCGAACGGAACGCTGAAGAATAAGTATCATTCGGGCTGGCGGATGCAAAGTTAAAAAACTGCTTGCAATTTCTTAAGGTTGGTGCTATACTGAACAAGCTGAATCGAAAACGATGCGTGGCTCAGTTTGGTAGAGCGCTGCGTTCGGGACGCAGAGGTCGCAGGTTCAAATCCTGTCGCATCGACTTCTAGCAAAAGGAAGCCGAAAATCCTTATGAATAAGGGTTTTCGGTTTTTTCGGGTTTTCATTTATAGCTTAACATGATATACTTTTTACAAATGGCATGACAATCAGCAGGGTTTACGGATGTGGCTGGAGTGGACAAATAGAGGGACGTCGGCAATGAGATGCATGAGTTGTAAAAGTGGTGAGATGGTTGAAAGCAAGACAAGTTACTTTGCACAGTTAAAAGATTGCTACGTGATTATTGAGAATGTCCCTTGTATGAAGTGCAGGCAGTGCGGAGATGTTATTTTCCGCAGCTCTGTTGTTGAAAAGATTGATGATATCCTTGATAATTTGGAAAAGATTGTTAGTAAGATTTCAATCGTTGATTATACAAAAGTAGCATAAAAAAACGGAAAGCAAGAAGTGAATGGGCAAGCAGAAAAGGAGAGCTAGGGTTGGAGATAGAATATAGCCGGAAAGCAGCCAAGTATATAAGCGGGTTGGATCGACCGACTAAACAGCGGATCAAGACGGCTATCGAAGGGTTGACTGAAATACCACCCAAGGGCGATATTAAACCATTGCAAGGATATAAGGACGGGCGGAAACGGTTAAGGGTTGGGAAATATCGTATAATATATAATATTCTCCCAAACGGTGAAGTCGAGATATTATATATTATCAACGTTGATTCAAGAGGCGACATATACAAACAATAGAAAGGGGCGACCGAAATGAGCGGAACAGTCAGAGAAGCGGTCAACTTATTAGAAATATTGCCAGAGCAGGAACAGGATTTCGCTTTAGAGTTTATCAAAAAGCTTGTGCTTGCCTGGGATCCGGATTTTACGAAAGTGACACCGTTCGAGCGGCGGGAACTGGAGGAGGCTGAACGGGATATGCAGGAAAACGGCGCAGTCTCGCATGATGCTATAAACTGGGACTGAGTGTGAGAAAATTTCCATTATCGATTATGCAAGAGTAGTGTGAAAAAGCAACAAAAACGACAGTTACATGAGCAAGAGAGACTCAAGTGTTCGTAAATGCTTTGGAGGACTTTTACGAACACTTTTTTTACCCTTCAAAGATGGGTTCGGGACGCAGAGGGTGCTGTGCGCCGGTGGCGCACGTTTAGCACCAACCGAAGCGAAGCGTAGAACGCAGGTTCAAATCCTGTCGCATCGACTACAGGGAAAGGGGGTGTCGCAAAATCATCAAAATTAGATGATTGAGCGACACCTTCGCTTATTATAACCCAAAAATCCGGAGAC
>CANQRR010000017.1 GCA_947626285.1 uncultured Lachnospiraceae bacterium | reverse complement strand
TAACGAACGGAAGTGCGTTTACCGTGGCATTGACAATCCCTGCAAGGGCGTTCGGTGAAATTCACTAAACACGGATTACATTGGCAAGAGAGTGTATGTAAACTATGGAACAGGAACAGATCCAGGAGCAGAGGATACGGATCTCGGTCCGCAGCCTCGTGGAATTTATATTGCGCTCAGGCGATATCGACAACCGTCGGGGCGCGTTCGCGGAGAAGGAGGCCATGCAGGAGGGCAGCCGCATCCACCGAAAGATACAGGGACGGATGGGCAGCGGCTATCAGGCGGAGGTGCCTCTTTCTGTTGACGTACCCGCGGACGGTTTCGTGCTGACGGTCGAAGGGCGCGCGGACGGAATTTTTCAGATGGACGACGCGCGGCGCGGAGAGCGTGGCGTGGTCTGGGGCTGCGAAAAGAAGGACGATGGCTTTCCGGAGACACAGATTGCTTCTGCAGCAGGGGAAGAGCAGGAGGCGCTGAAAAAGGCAGAGCAGGAAAATAGAGGTTCGGAAAATACAGAGCATGTTAAGCAGGAAAACGCAGAATCGGAAAAGGCAGAACACGCAGACAATGTCGGGCAGGGACAGCCCAGGGCGGATATATATATCGACGAGATAAAAGGTGTCTACCGCGACGTCGCCATGATCCGGGAACCTGTGCCGGTGCATCTCGCGCAGGCGAAGTGTTACGCATGCATTTACGGCAGTCAGAGAGGATTGGACCGCATCGGCGTGCAGATGACCTACTGCAACATGGAAACGGAGGAGATCCGGCGCTTCCGGGAGGAATATTCCGTGGAAGCGCTCAGCGCGTGGTTTGACGCGGTGGTCACGGAGTACCAGAAGTGGGCGAAGCTGGAGATCGACTGGAGGGAGATACGGCAGGCGTCGATCAAGAACCTTCAATTTCCCTTCCCGTGGCGCGAGGGACAGGAGGAAGTCGCGTCGTCGGTGTACCGGACGATGCTGAGAAAGAAGAAGCTGTTTATTCAGGCGCCGACCGGGACGGGAAAGACGCTCTCCACGGTGTTTCCGGCAGTCAAGGCGGTAGGCGAAGGGCTCGCGGACCGCATCTTCTACGCGACCGCTAAGACGGTGACACGGACCGTGGCGGAGGATGCGTATGCGATCCTGCGCGGAAAAGGCTTGCGCATGAAGACGGTGACGCTGACGGCAAAGGAGAAGATCTGCTTTACCGGGGAGGCGGAGTGCAATCCGGACGCCTGTCCCTATGCAAAAGGACATTTCGACCGGGTGAATGACGCGGTGTATGAGTTCATTTCGTCCGGCGAGGTCTTTGACCGCCCCGCGATCGAGGCGCAGGCGGAGAAATGGCAGGTCTGCCCGTTTGAGTTCGGGCTGGACGTGTCGCTGTGGGCGGACGCGGTCATCTGCGACTACAACTACATTTTCGACCCGCGGGCGAAGCTGAAACGTTTTTTCGGCGAGGGCGTGAAGGGCGATTATCTGTTTCTGATCGACGAGGCGCACAACCTCGTGGAGCGAGGGCGGGAAATGTTTTCGGCGACGCTTGGCAAGGAGGACTTTCTGGAGCTTAGAAAGGCGGTGCGGCCGCACAGCCAGAAGATGGCCCGCGCGCTGGGGCGCTGCAACAACTGGCTGCTGGAGCGCAAGCGGGAATCGGATTCCGGGCCGGTGCAGATCCTGCCGGACGTCGGGACTTTCCCAATCTATCTGATGAACCTGTGCGGGATCATGGAGGAGTTTCTGGAGGATTCCAGAGACGCGGAGGTGAACGAGAAGGTGCTGGAGCTGTACTTTCAGGCGCGGCGTTTTCTCGATACTTCCGACCTGCTGGGGGAGGATTATGTGGTCTACACGGAGCTTTCGGAGGATGGGAAGTTCCGGATACGGCTCTTCTGCGTGGACGTCTCGAAGAACCTGCAGGAGTGTCTGGACAAGGGAAAGAGCACGATCTTTTTTTCCGCGACGCTTCTGCCGATCCGGTATTACAAGAGCCTGCTGAGCACGGAACAGGAGAATTACGCGATCTACGCGCACTCGATCTTTCCGCGGGAGAAGCGCTGCGTGATGATCGGAACGGACACGACCAGCCGCTATACGAACCGCGGGGAGCAGGAGTACCGCAAGATGGCGGAGTACGTGTTGCAGCTGATCTTGGCGAAGCGCGGCAATTACATGATCTTTTTCCCGTCGTACCGCATGATGGACGAGGTCGCGCAGCAGTTTGTCGACCTGTGTAAAGAGCAGGGGGAGGAGATCCGGCTGCTGTGTCAGGAAAACGGAATGAAGGAGGCGCAGCGCGAGGAGTTCCTGCGCCAGTTTGAGCGGCCGCACGAGCAGGGGCTCGCGGGCTTCTGTGTGATGGGCGGAATTTTCGGCGAAGGGATCGACTTAGGCGGCGAGCAGCTGATCGGCGCGGTGATCGTCGGAACAGGCATTCCGCAGGTCTGCACCGAGCGTGAGATATTGAAACAGTTCTATGACAAACGCGGGGAGGACGGTTTCTTCTACGCCTACCTCTGCCCCGGCATGAACAAGGTGCTGCAGTCGGCCGGGCGCGTGATCCGCACGGAGGAGGACGAAGGAATCATCCTCCTGCTTGACGAGCGCTTCGCCACGGCGCGCTACCGGTCTATGTTCCCTGAAGAGTGGGGAAGTCCGGCGCTGTGCACGCGGTCTACCGTGCGCGGAAAAGCGGAAGAATTCTGGAGCTGCCGCGCATCATCCGGCGGCACGGAAAAGTGATTTTCCAACTTTGCCGGAAAAGTGACCGGTGGAGGAAGCTGAACGGGAAAGGATCCGCCTTATGTCGAAAAGGGACGAATTAGGGCAAGAGATATTGTAATATTCAAGGTTTTCCGTTATAATGAGGGCAATACGGAATCTCCGGCGGATTTTCCGCGGCAGAGGGAGGGCCGCATGAAGACTTATGTCACGATCAATCATCAGGAGTGGGAAAGAATGAGCAATAAATTATCCAAAAATAAGAAAAAACAGCCGAAGAAGAAATCCGGCATGGGTCTTGTATGGCTTACGCTGATTGGGATCATCGTCATTTTGGGGATTCTGGCCTTCGTGGTCCTGAATCAGCCGCCGGAGGACGAAGGCGCGGCGGACGCAGGGACGGAGACAGAGGTCGACTTTTCAAAAATTTCCGGACCTTCCGTGACGATCTCCGTGAAAGACTACGGCGATATCAAGCTGAAGCTGGACGAGGAAGCAGCCCCGATCACAGTGGAGAATTTCGTTGGCTTGGTGCAGGACGGCTTCTATGACGGACTGACCTTCCATCGGATCATGGATGGCTTCATGATCCAGGGCGGCGATCCGAATGGGGACGGCACCGGCGGTTCGGATGAGACGATCAAGGGAGAGTTTTCCAGCAACGGCGTGGACAACCCGATCTCTCATAAGCGGGGCGTGGTCTCGATGGCTCGTTCGAACGATCCGGACAGCGCGAGCAGCCAGTTCTTCATCGTGCAGGCGGACAGCACGTTCCTCGACGGCGACTATGCGGCCTTCGGCTATGTGACCGACGGCATGGAGGTCGTCGACAAGATCTGCGAGGACATCGAAGAAGGCGAGAACGGCGCGGTTCCGCCGGAGGATCAGCCGATCATTGAGAGCATCACTATTGACGAGGAATAGATTCGTGCTTAATGTGTAGCGCAGTCTTAGACAGGAACCGCAGGGATTTCCGGGGCTTTTCCGGCACAAACTGAAAAAAGAAAATTTTCCGTTTCCCAACATGTATCTACAGTTTTGCCGGGAAAGTTCCAAGGAAGGGTACCGTGCGGTTCCGTCCGAAGTTCGTTAAATACGGAGAAGGAGGACTTAAATGAGCAAAGTCAGAAGAGTGTATGTGGAGAAGAAAGATCAGTTCGCTGTGGCGGCGAAGGGGCTTGCGCACGAGATGCGGAGCTACCTCGGCGCGGCAGGTCTTAAGGGCATTCGTATCCTGATTCGCTACGATGTGGAGAACGTCTCTGACGCGGTATTCGCGGACGCGTGCCGAACGGTGTTTGCGGAGCCGCCCGTGGATCTCCTCTATGAAGAGGAATTCCCGATGGCGTCCGACGAGCGGGCGTTCGCGGTGGAATATCTGCCGGGGCAGTTCGACCAGAGGGCGGATTCCGCGGTGCAGTGTGTGAAGTTCCTGAAAGAGGACGAGGAGCCGGTGATCCGCTCCGCGACGGTCTATGTGGTCGCGGGCGAGGTGTCGGACGAGGAGTTCGAGGCGGTCAAGTCTTACTGTATCAACCCTGTAGATTCACGTGAGGCGGGCTTCACGAAGCCGGAGACTCTGGTGGCGGAGTTTGAGGAGCCAGCGGATGTGAGTATTTTCGACGGCTTCATCGCGATGGGGGAGACAGAGCTGAAGGCGCTCTACGATTCCCTGAATCTGGCGATGACCTTCCGCGATTTCCAGCACATTCAGAACTATTTCAAAAATGAAGAGAAGCGAGACCCGTCGATGACGGAGGTGCGCGTGCTCGACACCTACTGGTCAGATCACTGCCGACATACGACGTTCTCGACGGAGCTTACGGATGTCGCATTCGACGACGGTTATTATCGCGCGCCGATTGAGGGCACTTATAAGCAGTATCTGGCCGACCATGAGGAGATGTTCAAAGGGCGGGACGACAAGTTCGTCTGCCTGATGGATCTGGCGCTGATGGCGATGCGCAAGCTGAAAAAAGAGGGCAAGCTGCAGGACCAGGAGGAGTCGGACGAGATCAACGCCTGCAGCATTGTGGTGCCGGTCGAGATTGATGGGAAGACCGAAGAGTGGCTCGTCAACTTCAAAAATGAGACGCACAACCACCCGACGGAGATCGAGCCGTTCGGCGGCGCAGCGACCTGCTTGGGCGGCGCGATCCGAGATCCGCTCTCCGGACGCACTTATGTCTACCAGGCAATGCGCGTGACGGGCGCGGCGGACCCGCGCTCTTCCGTGAAAGATACCCTCAAGGGTAAGCTGCCGCAGAAAAAGCTGGTGCGCGAGGCGGCGCACGGCTACAGCTCCTACGGCAACCAGATCGGCCTGGCGACCGGCTATGTCAAGGAAATCTATCATCCGAACTATGTGGCGAAGCGCATGGAGATCGGCGCGGTCATGGGCGCGGCCCCGCGCAGCGCCGTGATCCGTGAGAATTCCGATCCGGGCGACGTCATCATCCTGCTCGGCGGCCGGACGGGCCGCGACGGCATCGGCGGGGCGACCGGCTCCTCGAAGGTGCACACGGAGGTCTCCATCGAGGTCTGCGGCGCGGAGGTGCAGAAGGGCAACGCTCCGACGGAGCGCAAGCTGCAGAGGCTGTTCCGACGCCCGGAGGTCAGCAGGCTGATCAAGAAGTGCAACGATTTCGGCGCGGGCGGCGTCTCCGTGGCGATCGGGGAGCTCGCGCCGGGACTTGAGATCAATCTGGACAAGGTTCCGAAGAAATACGCCGGCCTGGACGGCACGGAGCTCGCGATCTCCGAATCACAGGAGCGCATGGCGGTCGTGGTCGACCCGAAGGATGTAAAGGAATTCATGGCGTATGCCTCCGAGGAAAATCTGGAGGCGGTCGAGGTGGCCGTCGTGACGGAGAGTCCGCGGCTCGTTCTCAAGTGGCGTGGCAGGGAGGTCGTCAACATCTCCCGCGCGTTCCTCGACACGAACGGCGCGCACCAGGAGACGAGCGTTGCGGTGGAGATGCCGTCCGAGACAGAGAAATATTTTGTTCGAAATGAGGTGCCGGATGTCCGGGCGAAATGGCTGGAGACGCTCGCGGACCTGAACTGCTGCTCACAGAAGGGTCTTGTGGAGATGTTCGACGGCTCGATCGGGGCAGGCTCGGTGTTCATGCCGTACGGCGGGAAATACCAGTTTACCGAGACGCAGGCGATGGTCGCAAAGCTTCCGGTGCTCGAGGGCAAGACCGACACAGTGACGATGATGGCCTATGGTTTCGACCCGTATCTGTCGAGCTGGAGCCCGTACCACGGCGCGGTCTACGCCGTGTTGGAATCCGTCGCGCGCATCGTGGCGAACGGCGGAGACTACAGCAAGATTCGCTTTACCTTCCAGGAGTATTTCCGTAGAATGACCGAGGACCCCAGGCGTTGGAGCCAGCCGTTTGCGGCGCTCTTAGGCGCGTATTCGGCGCAGCTCGGATTCGGCCTGCCGTCGATCGGCGGCAAGGACAGCATGTCCGGCTCGTTCAACGAGATCGACGTGCCGCCGACGCTCGTGTCGTTCGCGGTGGACATTGCGAGCGACAAGACGATCATCACGCCGGAGCTCAAGAGGGTGGGCAGCAAACTCGTGCTTCTGCACTTTGAAAAAGATAACTATGATCTCCCGGTCTATGGGGGGATCATGGAGCAGTACGCGAAGTTCCATGAGGACGTCAAGGCGGGACGTATCATCTCGGCTTACGCGCTCGACGGCAAGGGCCTCGCGGCGGCGCTCTCCAAGATGGCCTTCGGCAACGGGCTCGGCTTTAAGATCGAGCACAACATAGATGAGAGAGATCTGTTCACAGCGGGCTTCGGCGATATCGTGGCCGAGGTGCCGGATGGGTCGGTCGGCTCCCTCGCGATTACATACACGGTAATCGGCGAGGTGACGGACAACGGAATATTTGAATACAGAGACGTGCAGATCCCAATCGACGAGGCGCTGCAGGCCTGGACGGGCACGCTGGAGCGTGTGTTCAAGACGGATTCCGGCATCCCGACGATCGGCGGAGGTCTCGACATCGATGGCAATCCGACGAATGGACCGCGGGCGTATTTCTTCGCCGGCCGGGAGGAGGACGGGACGATCGTCCACAAGGAGAACGGCTGCTATGTGACGCCGAATGTTCATGTCTGCAAGTATAAAGTCGCGAAACCGCGCGTGTTTATCCCGGTGTTCCCGGGCACGAACTGCGAGTACGACAGCACGAAGGCGTTTGAGCGCGCGGGTGCTGAGGTGGAGGTCAAGGTCTTCCGCAACTTAAGCGCGCAGGACATTCGCGATTCCGTGGAGGTCTTCGGGAAGGCGATCGACCAGGCACAGATCATTATGTTCCCGGGCGGTTTCTCGGCGGGCGACGAGCCGGACGGGTCAGCGAAGTTCTTTGCGACCGCGTTCCAGAACGCGAAGCTGAAGGAAGCGGTCATGAAGCTTTTGAACGAGCGGGACGGGCTGGTGCTCGGTATCTGCAACGGTTTTCAGGCGCTGATCAAGCTCGGGCTGGTGCCGCACGGCGAGATCGTCGGGCAGACGGAGGGTTCGCCGACGCTGACGTTCAATACGATCGGCAGGCACATTTCAAAGATGGTCTATACGAAGGTCGTCAGCAACAAGTCGCCGTGGCTTGCTCTCGCGCAGCCGGGCGGCGTCTACACGAACCCTGCCTCGCACGGCGAAGGCCGCTTTGTGGCGAGCAAGGAATGGCTGATGCGCTTGTTTGCGCACGGTCAGGTGGCGACGCAGTACTGCGACCCGGACGGAGAGATCCGGATCGGAGAGGAAATGTGGAATGTCAACGGTTCTTATTTCGCGATCGAGGGCATCACGAGTCCGGACGGCAGAGTGCTCGGCAAGATGGCGCATTCGGAGCGCCGCGGGGATTCGGTGGCAGTCAATATTTACGGAGAACAGGATCTGAAGATCTTTGAATCGGGCGTCGCTTATTTCAGATAGGCGGATAAGACGGAGACAGCGGTCTCACACTTCGGATGAGAAGGCAAAGCGGAAACAGGAGTCGAAAGTTCGATGAGTAAACAGAGAGTACGAGCGGATAATTTTGAGCAGTTGATCGAGATCGTCAAGGCGGTTCAGCATGGCAAGGATCCGGAGGAATCCCTGCGCGAGAAAGAGGAGCAGGAGCTGAAGGAGCTGCTCGCGCAGGAGGAGGGCGAGGCTGGGCTTCCCGAGGAGGAGCGGACGCCGGAGGAGCAGCAGGCTGACGAGCGAGCGATCGGTCGTCTGCTTCGCAGATGGCACCCGGAAGGGCGGAGAGAAAAGGCTGAACCGGAATCCGAGCCGGACGGAGCGTCGGCGGATGAAGAAGCGCAGAAAGCCGAAGAAGAGCCTCCGACAGAGGATAAACCGCTGGAGATACTCGAGGAATCTCTGCAGACAAACGCGGAAGCGCCGGAGACAGAGATTCCGGCGAAAGAAAAAGCGTCGTCTGCAAAGAGGCCATTCGGGAAAGCGCGTCAGGGCATCGGGCAGAAGCTGCAGCCGCTGCGCGAAAAGTTATCCGGTGTCGGCGCCGGGTTTCGGGAACGCACGGCTCCCGTGCGGGAGGCTCTTGCGCGGCGCGGATTTCAGCGCAGGGAGCTGATCCTGGTGGTCGCAGGACTTCTGCTCGCGGCGTGTGTGACTGCGCTGATCGTCCATTCGGTATTGCTCTCGCAGAGTGAGAAGCGAAGGATGGAGGGCGTCACAGCCGACGAAGGCCTGACGGTTCTGGTAGAGAAAAAGCCGGAGCAGTGGTGCCAGTCTTATCCGGTGGAACTGACGGTCCGCGCAAAAGGGACGGATGTTCAGAAGGCGACGGTGAACGGCACGAGCTACATGCTCGACGAGGCGGGGCGGCTTACCGCGAAGGTGAGCGAGCCGACGCTTCTGGTCTCGGTCGACACGGAACAGGGTACTCTGGAGGCACAGGTGGAAGTTCCGATGATCGACGCGCAGCCGCCGGTCGTCAATGTGAAGAGGGAGCAGGATCAGATTTTGGTGAGCGCCGGGGACGCGCGCTCGGAGATCGTGAAGATCCGCTACGCCATCGTGTCGGACGATGCGGTCTCCAATGTTCCGTATTATCAGGATTACAGCGATCCGCTTACCTTTGAGGAGGACAATACCTACTATTTCTATGCGCAGGACGCGGCGGGCAACCGCAGCAGTCCGCTCACGACGACGATGGAGGTCGCTGAAGGGCTGAGTCTTTCCACGGAAGAGATCGACCTGTATCCGGATGAAGTCACCTATCTGACCGCGCAGGTGGAGCCGGAGGGCGCGTTCCTGAACAACCTGAAGTACACGAGCGCCAACCCGGAGATCCTTACGGTGGACAGCTCTGGAAAGGTGACGGCTGTCGGGACGGGGACGACGGTGGTCACGGTCAGCGCGGATGAGGTCCAGGAGGCGTCCTGCAAGGTGACGGTCGGCGAGAGCCGTTCGGTGACGATCAGCGCGATCGGGGACTGCACGCTCGGGACCGATGTGAATTTCAACTCGCAGACCAGCTTTGACGCGTTTGACATTGTCCACGGACATTCCTGGTTCTTCCAGAATGTGAAGGATATCCTGAGCGAGGATGACGCGACCTTCGCCAACCTGGAGGGCACGCTCACTACGGAGACGCAGCGTGAGAACAAAGAATACGCGTTCAAGGGCGATCCGTCCTACACGCAGATCCTGAAAAACGGTTCGATCGATGTGGTGACGCTTGCAAACAATCACAGCAGCGACTATGGGCCGCAGAGCCTGACTGATACGAAACAGTATCTGACAGAGGCGGGCATCGATTACTGCCAGGACACGGAGATCGCGGTAAAGGATGTCAACGGGATCCGGACGGCGTTCATCGGCATCTATGTGCTGGACGACGGTATGGACAGCGAGCAGGATCTGCGCGAGGCGATCGAGGCGGCGAAGGAGAAGGACGCGCGGCTGATCATCGTTGCGTTCCACTGGGGCAGCGAGAAGCAGACGACGCCGGATGCTACGCAGCAGGAGCTGGCGCACATTGCCGTGGACTGCGGGGCGAACCTTGTAGTCGGACATCATCCGCATGTGCTGCAGGGGATCGAGAAATACGACGGCGCGTACATTGTGTACAGCCTGGGCAATTTCTGTTTCGGCGGCAACAATACGCCGTCGGATATGGACAGCATGATTTTCCGGCAGACGTTCACCGTGACGAAGGACGGCGTGCTCGACGACGACCGGATCGAGATCATTCCGTGCAGCATCTCTTCGGAGGCCTACTACAACAATTACCAGCCGACTCCGGCCGCGGATTCGGAGGCGGAGCGCATCCTCGGGCGCATCAACGAGTACAGCTCCGCGTTTGGCATGAGCTATACGCTGTCGGGCGCTGAAGCTTCCGACGCGGCTGAAACGGGAGACGCTTCCGGTACGGGCGTCACGGATTCAGACAGTGTCCCTGTAGATGCGACAGGCGCGGGCGATGTGCTCACGGATACTGCAGAAATGGGCGACGTCCCTGCGGATACGATGGGTGCAGGCGGAAATACGGCTGGGTAACCGGTCCCGGATGAGGCAGGTTGATAGAAGAATCAGAGGGCGCAACGACTTGTTGCTCCCTCTCTTTTTTTCGACAAAAACTGAAAAAATTTCAGCAAACATAAAGTATGCCATATTTATTTCTGACAAAATGACACTAATCGGAGCTGTATATTGAAAATTTTAAAACCCAGTGCTACCATTTCTGCTGTGAGGAGCAGTCAGACTCCGGAATCAGGAATTCAGCAGAAAAGGGGGATTCAGCTATGGCATACGGCAAAAAAGCGAGAAGGATTTTCTACCAGGAGCTGGAGGGCAGCCGTTATCTGTTTGCCGATGAGCGGGATAAGAAAAAACTTCTCGATCTTCTCTTCGCGGTAGAAAAAGAAGAGGAATGGCTTGTTTACGCGTTCTGCGTTACTGACAGCTGTGCATATTTTGTAATTGAAGCCGATGGCATCTGTTCGCTGCACCGGGGAGTGCACTGTGTCGTGAGCAGATTTCTCGACCGATATCGGCGGGATCCTTCGCACCCAAAGGGAAGGGAAGCCGCGCTGAGCGGTGATACCGTCAAAGAGCTGGATTCTCTGCATGAGATCGCAGCTGTCTGCCGGAAAATCCACAGACTTCCGCTGGAGCAGGGGTATGTCAGCCGGCTGGACGATTACTGGTGGAGCAGTTATATCACATACGCGGGGGAGTACAGGTGGGAGCTTGTAGACTGTAGAATCTTTTCGCTCTGCTTTTCGGCGGACCCGGAGACCGCGCGCAGGAAACTCGTGAAGTTTCACCAGTGATTTGTTAATAAAAACAGTTCTGTGGGTAAATTGTGACGAATTTGCAATAAATTTCTTAAAAAAATCAAAAATTCATGACAAACGAAGAGAATGGTGCTAGAATGTAAAACCGAATAAGAGGTTTTGCACGCACAAGGAGAGTATGAATGAAACGGAAAGCATGGTTTCTGGCTGTGTTTGCAGCGCTGGGAGCGCTTCTGCTGACGGCGTGTACAGATTCGGAAGGACAGATCGCGCAGGACGTCAGGAACGAGGCCGCCGGTGATACCGGGGCATCGGGTTCCGGGAATGTGAATGACGCCGGGACGCAGGAACAGGCAGGCGAAGGCCAGAGCGCGGATGAGAACGCGCAGCCCCAGTCCGAAGCACAGACGCAGAGCCCGGAACAGACGGAGCCGCCGCAGACAGAAAGCACGCAGGCCGCTCCGGCAGCGGAGGATATCTGGACCGGCACATACGCCAGCGAGCAGGAGACGGTCACGCTCACGCTTGCAGATGAGAAGAGTCTTTCGTTTGCCTTCGCGAATTCGGGGATTGCTTCGACAGCGGAGATCAGCGGGACTCAGGCCGTGTATCAGGGTGATGATCATCATGTGATCGTGTTTGAGATGAATGAGGGAGTGTTGAATGTCGCGGTGACGAGCGAAGAGGATTTTGACGCGTCGGCTTCGCCGCTGAACGGTACGTATGTGAGACAGAACTGACCGTTTCGTGATTTTATTTTAAGGCCATCGCGGCAAAGCGCTTCGGCCTGCGCCGGGCGGAGACATATCGGACATTGAGTGGGGAGAGAGCGATGAAACTGGAAGCTGTTAAGAATTGGTTCAAAAAATATCCGTACATGGTTGCGCTGGTGTACTTGGCGTTTTACCTGACGGCGTTCCACTATCTGGAGAACACGGTGGTTCCGAAGTACATCATACACTGCAGGCTGGACGAGATGATCCCGTTCTGCGAGGCGTTTATCATACCGTATATCTTCTGGTTCCCGTATATCGCGGGCGCGTTCATCTGGTTCAAGCACCGCGGCTGGGAAGATTATTCGAAGCTCTGCAGGCTTGTATTTTCCGGTCTGACGATCTGCCTGCTGATCTATTACGTTTTCCCGACCGGGCTGAACCTGCGGCTCGCGAGCAATCCGCATGAGACGGGTTTTCTCTACAACATGGTCGTGATGCTGCGCGCGATCGACACGCCGACGAACGTCTGCCCGTCGATCCATGTGATGAACACGGTCATGGTATTCCAGGCGATTTGCAGTCTGGAGAATCTTAAGCACAGGAAGCTTACGATCGCGGTTCACTTTGTGATCATGGTGCTGATCTGCGCGTCCACGGTCATGCTGGACCAGCATTCGGTGATCGATGTGGTCTGCGGCGTGATGATGAGCGTGGTGCTCCACGGATTGATCTACAAGGTCGAGTGGAGAGAGGAATTGGCGAGAAGAAAGGCCAAGACAGAGGTGCGCAGGATCTCCTGAGCGCCAGGGGCTGAAAAGACGATCGAATGATATATAAAAAGTACCGCGTTCGCCGCGGTACTTTTTAGTAGCGGAAGGGAGACTTGAACTCTCGACACCACGGGTATGAACCGTGTGCTCTAGCCAGCTGAGCTATTCCGCCATGTTCTGTTATATGGGGCCTACAGGGCTCGAACCTGTGACCCTCTGCTTGTAAGGCAGATGCTCTCCCAGCTGAGCTAAGACCCCGTGAAAACGGGCTGTCGCGCAACCCGCTTTGCTATTATAATCCTATGGCTTATGAAAAGTCAAGCCCTAATTTTCTGGAAACGTTTCACAGTGCATTGCGCAACACATTGCGTGACAAAAAGCGTTGACACAAAACTGTGATAATGCTATCTTATTATTGAGTATGTGCTGAGATATTTTATTAATCATACGGCCGCCGCACGACGGCAGAATGGAGACAGAAATGGCATTATTAGACGAGTTAAGAGAACTGGGCTCAAACGTGGATGAAGGTCTGGAGCGCTTTATGGGAAACGCGGCGCTCTATGAGAGAATGCTGCGCAAGCTTCCGGACACGGTGAAGAAGACCGATGTCGGCGGAGCGTTTGCGAACGGGGAGCTGAAGGAGGCGGAGGAGCAGGCGCACGCGCTCAAGGGCGCTACCGGAAATCTTTCCGTCACACCGCTCTTCGAGGGCTACACAAAGGTCGTGGACCTTCTGCGCGCGGGACAGGCGGATCAGGCGAAGGCCGTTTACGACGGACTGATCCCTGTTCAGGAGCAGGTGATTGCCTGCATTGAGCGCAGCGAATAAGAGAGGGGTGCGGGAGATGACAGACATGACAATACTGATCGTGGATGATATCGAGATCAATCGCGCGATCCTCACAGAGATCTTTAAGGATGAGTACAACATCATCGAGGCGTCCAACGGCGTGGAAGCGGTCGAAGTGCTGAACGGCGACACGAAGATTTCAGCGATGCTGCTCGACCTGCTGATGCCGGAGATGGACGGACTGGGCGTGCTCAGGGAGATGAACAGGAGCGGACAGATCAAGTCGATCCCGGTCTTTCTGATCACGGCGGCAAACAGCAATGAGATGCTGATGGAAGGGTACAATCTCGGCGCGGTCGACATCATTTCCAAGCCGTTCGCGCCGCATTTCCTGCGCAGCCGTATCAACCGTGTCATCGAGCTGTACCGCCACAGGAATGAGCTGGAGAGCATTGTCGCTGAGCAGGTGGAGAAGCTGAACCGCATGAATCAGTCGGTCATCGAGACGCTGGCGACGGTCATCGAGTTCCGCGACTGCGAGTCGGGCGAGCATGTTAAGCGCATTTCCGGTCTCACGAATCTGCTGCTCACACAGGTGAGCAATACATACCCGGAGTATTATCTACCGAAGGCGGAGATCGAGAAGATCGCGCTGGCGTCGGTTCTGCATGACGTCGGAAAGATCGCCATTCCGGACGGGATCCTGAACAAGCCTGGCCGTCTGACGCCGGAGGAATTTGAGATCATGAAGCAGCACACGGTCAAGGGCGGGGAAATCCTGCAGACGATCCCGGAGATCATGGATGCGGAGATCTACGAATACAGCTTTGACATTGCGCGGCATCACCATGAGCGCTGGGACGGAAGAGGATATCCGGACGGACTGAAGGGCGACGAGACCTCGATCGGAGCGCAGGTCGTGGCGGTCGCGGACGTGTACGACGCCCTGACGTCGGAGCGTGTCTATAAGAAGGCGTTCGACCACGATACCGCGGTGAAGATGATCCGCAACGGCGAGTGCGGCACTTTCAATGAGAAGCTTCTGAGCGCGTTCGCGGCGGTCGAGGACAAGATCAGGCGAAGAGAGTGGCTGGCGGATTAGCGCGTGGCCATTGCCGGACGAAAGACGTGCCGGACAGGTTCTGTTGCACAGGAAAGGGTATGATACCATGAAGAAGTACGATGTGACGGCGCTGGGAGAATTGTTGATCGATTTTACGGAGAACAGCGTGAGCGGCCAGGGGAATCCCCTCTTTGAGGCGAACCCGGGCGGGGCTCCGTGCAATGTCCTCGCCATGCTGGGAAAGTTTGGACACCGGACGGCCTTTATCGGAAAGGTCGGAAAGGACTTTTTCGGGACGCAGCTGAAGGAAGCGGTCGAGGAGGTCGGGATCGATGCCTCGCATTTGTATATGGATGAGAAGGTGCACACGACACTCGCGCTGGTACATACATTTCCGGACGGGGACAGGGATTTTTCGTTCTACCGCGATCCGGGAGCCGATATGATGCTGACGGAGGACGAAGTGCCGGAGGAGTTGATCCGCGATTCTAAGATCTTCCATTTCGGCACGCTGTCGATGACGCACGAGGGCGTCCGAAAAGCCACGAAGAAGGCACTTGCGGTCGCGAAGGCCGCCGGGACGACGATCTCGTTCGATCCGAACCTGCGCCCGCCGCTCTGGAAGTCGCTCGACGACGCGAAAGAGCAGGTACTTTACGGACTGGGATTCTGCGATATTCTGAAGATCTCGGACAATGAGATTCAGTGGCTGACCGGCGAGGAGGAGTTCACACAGGGCGTCCGCTGGATCCGGGAGCGCTATCCGCAGATTCGGCTGATCCTCGTCTCTATGGGGAAGGACGGGAGCCGCGCGTACTATGGCGATTCGATCGTCGAGGTTCCGGCGCGTCTTTGCCCGGACACGATCGAGACCACGGGAGCCGGCGATACATTCTGCGGCTGTGTGCTGCACTATGTCTGCGAACACGGGCTTAACGGACTGAGCGATGCGGATCTGCAGGAGATGCTTACGTTCGCGAACGCGGCGGCGTCGATCATCACGACGAGGAAAGGCGCGCTGCGCGTGATGCCGACAAGGGAAGAGATACAGGATATTCTTGCCGCAGATCAATAGAAGAGATTCCTATGGACGAAATAATGAGAAACGCTGTGCAGAGCTTTATCTGCATGGCGTTTTTCTTTTTTTGCGCAGCTTGCCGCGAAGGAGAACAGCTGCTATGATTCCACGGCAGGATACATTTTGTTGAATTTACTTTTGTTATGTGTTAAATTATTTTACAGGAATTACCAAATTTTGGAAATTATGAAGGTGGTGCCTGTGAAAAGAGAGTATCTTGAGGAAAATGTGCTGGAAGCGTTTCAGAAGCGCATGAAGCTGATCTTCGAAGAGTTTGACAATATTTATCTGTCTTTTTCCGGCGGGAAGGACAGCGGGCTTCTTCTGAATATGGTACTTGACTTCCGGAGGAAATATTATCCGGAAAAAGTGATCGGGGTGTTCCACCAGGATTTTGAGGCGCAGTACACGGTGACGACGCAGTATGTGGAGCGGACGTTTGAGCGCATCCGCAAGGAGGCGGAACTCTACTGGGTGTGCCTGCCGATGGCCACGCGCACGGCGCTCGGCAGCTATGAGATGTACTGGTACCCGTGGGACGACAAAAAACAGGAGATCTGGGTGCGCGAGATGCCGAAGCACGACTACGTGATCAATCTGGAGAACAATCCGATGACGACTTACCGCTACCGAATGCACCAGGAGGATCTGGCGAAGCAGTTCGGGCGGTGGTACCGGATGACCCACGGCAACCGAAAGACGGTCTGTCTGTTGGGGATGCGCGCGGACGAGTCCCTGCAGAGGTACAGCGGCTTTCTAAACAAAAAATACGGATACAACGGAGAGTGCTGGATCAGCAAGCAGTTCAAGGACGTCTGGTGCGCCTCACCGATCTACGACTGGACTTCGGAGGACGTGTGGCACGCGAACTATCTGTTTAACTACGATTACAATCGCCTGTACGATCTCTACTACATGGCCGGGCTGAAGGTGTCGCAGATGCGCGTCGCGTCGCCGTTCAACGATTACTCCAAGGACGCGCTGAACCTGTACCGCGTAATCGACCCGCAGATCTGGGTGAAGCTGGTGGGGCGCGTGCAGGGCGCGAATTTTGCGTGCATCTACGCGAAGACAAAGGCGATGGGCTACCGCAGCATCACGCTGCCCGAGGGGCATACCTGGAAATCCTACACGCAGTTTCTGCTCGACACGCTCCCGGCGCGGCTGCGCAACAACTACGTCAAGAAATTCAACACCTCGATCGAGTTCTGGCACAAGACTGGCGGCGGACTTGACGAGGAGGCGATCCGGGAGCTGGAGGAACACGGCTATAAAATCCAGAGGAACGGCGTGTCGAATTATACATTGAACAAAAAGTCCCGGGTGATCTTCCTGGAGAAGATTCCGGACGACACCGATGATATCAAATCTACAAAAGATATCCCGAGCTGGAAGCGGATGTGCTACTGCATCCTGAAGAACGACCACATCTGCCGTTTCATGGGCTTTGGAATGACGAGGGAGCAGCAGAAGCGCGTCAACCTGATTCGGGATAAATACAGAAGTCTGGAGGAGTTGGATTATGGAGCATAAGAGTCCGGCATACGGGGTCATTGCAGTGCCGATCGAGAAGATCAAACCGAATACATATAATCCGAACGCGGTCGCGCCGCCGGAGATGAGGCTGCTGTACGACAGCATACGCGCGGACGGCTACACGATGCCGATCGTCTGCTATTACAATAAACCGGAGGACGAATACGTCATTGTGGACGGGTTCCACCGCTACCGCGTCATGCTGGAGCATCAGGACATCTACGACCGGGAGGGAGGCATGCTGCCGGTCTCCGTGATCGACAAGCCGCTCGACCAGAGGATGGCGAGCACGATCCGGCACAACCGCGCCCGCGGCAGCCATGACGTGGACCTGATGAGCAACATCGTCAAGGAGCTGCACGAGTTCGGGCGTTCAGACGCCTGGATCTCTAAGCACCTCGGGATGGACCGCGACGAGATCCTGCGCCTGAAGCAGATCACCGGGCTTGCCGCTCTGTTCAAGGACATCAATTTCGGTCAGGCGTGGCGGCCGGTGGAGGAATTGGAGATAGACGAATAAATTTTATACTCTTTTTAGAAATAGTGTAGTATACTATGTGGCAGAGTAAAACGGCGAAGGGCCGTCTGGAATGCTGCGGAGGTATATTATGAAAAAGAGAAAGAAGAAATGGCTGGGGAAAGGGCTGGTTCTCGTGCTGCTGGCGGCGGCAGTGGGAGCCGGCTTTTATCTGTATACGCATAAGGAGGAGCAGGAAAGCCCGCTTTCCGAAAATATGCGCACGGAAGAGGTGACGCGGGGCACGATCCGCATCACGACGGAAGGGAACGGTTCGATCGAGGCCGCGGAGGAATTTCCGGTGTCGGCGGATTATACGTTGAAGATCGACACCGTCCTCGCGGAGAACGGCGATGTGGTGCAGGAGGGAGACGTCCTGGCGACGGTGGATGAGGATTCGGTGAAGGAGCAGATCAGCCTGCTGGAGAACAGCCTGTCCGAGCTGAATGCGGCGATCGGCGTGGCGGACCGTTCGGGCTCTTCGTCCCTGACTTCCCCGGTATCGGGTCGGGTGAAGCGGATCTTTGCAAAGGAGGACGATGTGCTGACCGATGTGGTCGCGGAGTACGGCGGCGTCATGGAGTTATCTGCGGACGAGAGGCTGAAAGTGGAGTTTACCCCGACGAAGTCCATAAAACTGGGAGATATTGTGACGGTCTCCTTCCCGGGCTACGAGGTGGAGGGGACGGTCCTGTCGGAGGAGGACGGGGTCTACACGGTGACGATCCCGGACGACTCTGATTACATGGTGGACACGGAAGTCACCGTGACGGATGAGGACGACAGCGTGCTCGGGACCGGATATCTCCAGTCCAATCACCCGTATCTCGTCGAGAGCGCTTACGGGATCGTCGATGAGATCAACGTGGAGATCGGCGAGTGGGCAGATTCAGGCTCGACGCTTCTGACGCGGCGAAACTACAGCTACAACGGGGATTACCTGTCTCTTCTGGATGACCGGGACGAGCTGATGCAGAAACTTCAGGAGCTGCGCGCGCTCGAGGATTCCTGCAAGCTCTGCGCAGAGCGAGGCGGGATCGTCTCAGAGCTCATGCTGCAGGACGGAGCCGTGATCGCGGCGGACGCGCCGATGTACCGGCTGATCTCCACCGACCGCTTCTGGCTGAAGACGCAGATCGATGAACTGGACATTCCGGGCGTCCGCGAGGGGCAGACCGCGAAGATCGTGTTCGACGCGTTCGACGACGAGGAGTATGAGGGAAAAGTGGAGAAGATCTCGGCGCTCGGCGAGAACGTGGGCGGCGTGACGAAATATACGGTCACGATCTCAGTGCCGGGGATCGAGAAGCTGCGCACGGCGATGAGCGCGACGGCCACGATCGTAATCGACGAGAAGGACGATGTGCTTCTGGTGCCGGTGGACGCGGTGCAGACAGTCGACGGACAGAGGTGTGTGACGGTGGTTCGGGAGGACGGGCAGGAGAGCGTGCCAGTGACGCTCGGCCTTGTCAACAACACGCAGGCTGAGGTCACGGAAGGACTTTCTGAGGGCGATCAGGTGGCAGTCTTAGGCAAGTCTGACTTCGAGATCATGATGGATATGATGCAGCAGAGCCGTTCCCAGTTCGCGGGAGGTGACGAACAGAATGATTGAGCTGCGCGACATCCGGAAGATCTATCAGCTCGGTGAGGAGGAGGTACACGCGCTGGACGGCGTCAGCCTCACGATACAGGACAGGGAGTTTGTCGCGATCATCGGAGCGTCCGGGAGCGGAAAGTCCACGCTGATGAACATCATTGGCTGTCTGGACACGGCGGACGAGGGGACGTACCGGATCGACGGACAGGAGGTTTCCGATCTGAGTGAGAAACAGCAGAGCATCCTGCGCAACCGCAAGATCGGTTTCATCTTTCAGCAGTTCAACCTGCTGCCGAAACTGACGGCTTATGAGAACGTGGAGCTGCCGCTGATCTACCAGGGCGTGCCGGGATCGGAGCGAAAGACGCGCGTGCTCGAAGCGCTGGAGAGGGTGTCGCTCGGAAACCGCGTGCACCACAGGCCGAACCAGCTCTCGGGCGGGCAGCAGCAGCGTGTCGCGGTGGCCCGCGCCCTTGTGACAAAGCCGTCGCTGATCCTTGCCGACGAGCCGACCGGGAACCTGGACTCCCATTCGACGAACGACATTATGCAGCTTCTGAAAGAGCTGCATGCGCAGGGAAATACGCTGGTGCTGATCACGCATGACAACGAGATCGCGGCTGCCGCGCCGCGGCGTGTGCGTCTGCTGGACGGGAAGATCGTCTCTGACAGCGGGAACGTTCTGGTATATGACGGGAAGACCGCGTCGAGCAACGGAGGGACTGCCGCGCAGAGTAACAGCAGGACTTCTGCGCCGGGCAATGGAAAGACCGGTGTGCCGGACAGCGGGAAAGGAGGCGGTCAGGCATGAAGCTCTCACAGGCCGGGAAGATGGCCTTTTCCGCGGTGCTCTCGAACAAGCTGCGCTCCTTTCTGACGATGCTCGGCATCATCATCGGCGTAATGGCCGTGACGCTTCTGATCTCCCTGGTGCAGGGCGCGACGAACACGGTGACGGAGTCGTTAGATGAGCTCGGAGGCGACCAGCTCGTCGTGTCGATCACGGACCGTTCCAAGAGGCTGACGCTCGGAGAAGTGGAAGCGCTTGCGGGGGAGGAGGGGATCGCCTATGTATCCCCGACGCTCTCCGGCAGTGGAACGGCAAAGGCGGCCGGGAAATCGACCGATGTGACGATCAACGGGATCACGGAGTCTTATGACGCGGTGCAGGGGCTGGATCTGGAGTCCGGACGCGCCATCACGCAGCTCGACAATGAAGAGCGGCTGGGCGTGTGTATCGTCGGACATTCCGTGGCGAGGGATCTGTTCGGAAATACCGATATCCTGGATCAGACGATCCGGCTCTCCGGCCGGGATTACCGGATCGTGGGCGTGCTGAACGAAGCGCAGGAGACCATGTTCGGCAGCGCGAACTCGGCGGTATATCTGCCGTTTACGAACGCGCAGCGCCTGCTCTCGAACGTCAGCGTCAACAATTTTTATGTGGCGACGGAGGAAGGCGCGACGACGCAGGAGGCGGAGGACGTGCTCGACCGTGCGCTGATGGAAAAGTACGGGGACGACGACAGCTACAGCATCGTCAATCTGACCGATGTGATGGACGCGGTGAACGACGTCATGGCGGCGCTCGAGCTGCTGCTCGGCGCGATCGCGGGGATCTCCCTGCTCGTCGGCGGCATCGGAATCATGAACATCATGCTCGTGTCGGTGACGGAGCGCACGAGAGAGATCGGCATCCGCAAGGCGATCGGCGCGCTGAAGTCCGACATCGTGGTGCAGTTTATGATCGAATCCGTGATCATCTCTCTGATCGGCGGACTGATTGGTATGCTGATCAGCCAGGGCGTCCTGACGACGCTCAACACACTGTTTCCGGACTACCATTTCGGGATCACAGGCGGCGTCGCGGCGATGGCGCTCGGTTTCTCGATCATGGTCGGCCTCGTGTTCGGCATCTATCCGGCGAACAAGGCCGCGAAGCTCAAGCCGATCAATGCGCTGCGGTACGAATAACGAGCCTGCACAAAAGCAGGGGCGCCTTTTTTGGGACGCCCCTGTACTTATTTAGCGTAGCGCGCGACGATCCCAAGCAGCACTTCCACGACGGTGTCCATGCTTTCGGCGGTGATGTGTTCGTACGGGCCGTGGAACGCGTAGCCGCCGGTGCCGAGATTCGGGCAGGGCAGCCCGCGGAAGGAAAGCCGCGCGCCGTCCGTGCCACCGCGGATCGGCGAGACGTCAGGCTCCATTCCGAGCGACCGGATGGAGTCTTTTGCGTTGTCAATCAAGTGCATGCAGGGGCGGATCTTTTCTTCCATGTTTCGGTATTGTTCTTTCAAGGTCAGTGTGACCGTGCCGGGGCCATATTTCTCGTTGATTGTCTTCTCGATCAGGCGCAGGGTCTCCAGACGGCTGTCGAAGCGGGCGCTGCTGTGGTCGCGGACGATGTAGGACAGGTGTGCGCGCTCGACCGAGCCCGTCATGGACGTCAGATGATAGAAGCCCTCGTATCGTTCCGTGTGCTCCGGGCGCTCGGCGGCGGGGAGCATGCCGTTTATTTCCATAGCGACCAGGGACGCGTTTATCATCTTGTCCTTCGCGTCGCCCGGGTGGATGTTGAAGCCGTTCACTTCGAAATCCGCGGCGGCCGCGTTGAAGTTCTCATAGACGATCTCGTTTTCCGGGCCTCCGTCCACGGTGTAGGCGTACTTGGCTCCGAAGGCGGAAAGATCGAGCCCTTCAGCGCCGCTGCCGACCTCTTCGTCCGGGGTGAAACCGATGCAGATCTTTCCGTGCGGAATCTCCTCTTCGATCAGACGCTGCGCGAGCGTCATGATCTCCGCGACGCCTGCCTTGTCGTCCGCCCCGAGCAGCGTCGTGCCGTCCGTGGTGATCAGGGTGCGTCCCTTCAGCAGATCAAGATGCGGGAAAGTCTCCGGAGACAGGATACGGCCGCTCTCGCCGAGGACAAGCGCTTTCCCGTCGTAGTTCTCATGGATCTGCGGACGGACGTTCTCACCGCAGAAGTCCGGCGCGGTGTCCATGTGCGCGAGGAAGCCGATCGCGGGCTTGTCCTCGCAGCCCGGCGTCGCGGGGAGCGTCCCGTAGACATAGCAGTTCTCGGCGACACGGGCGTCCGCGATGCCGAGTTCTTTCATCTCGCTTACCAGAAGTTCCGCAAGATCGAACTGTCTGTAAGTCGTAGGAGAGGAGGCGCTCTCCTCGTCGCTCGTGGTGTGGATCTTTACATAGTTCAAAAATCTCTCATATGATTTCATGGCCTGTGGCTCCTTTCTCTGACTTGGAATTCCTTATCTATGGTATACACGACAGCTGCGGGAAATGCAACTAAAAACGGCCGTATTTTGCGGGCTGATTTATTCAGAATCTCAATTGACAGGGTTTCCGGATTACGGTAAAATAAAATTGGTTTATTGTGGTTTGCGATAGATGGCTTGCTGAGGAGTTTGCACAATATGAAAAGATGGATGAGACATATCGCGAAATTTTTTATTCTGAGCCTGTTTCTGCTGGGGACGGGCGCACTTTCTGTGTCCGCAAATGTGACGGAGGGGAAACCGGGACAGACGTTATCCGGCGATTATGCGGTCATCGTCAACACGAGCACGACTGCCACGCAGAGCACGGGCACGCTGGTCTTTGACGCGTCAGGGAACGGCGCGAATACGGTGCGCATTTCATCCGCATCCGATCCGGTGGGGCAGGACGTTGTGCAGCCCGGCATGGCATATGCGGCGGCTCCGATCGCGGCTGGCGGGACATATACGGTTGGTACAAAAAAGAGCATTGCGTCGCCCTACAACGGGATGCGGACGTATGTCTGTATCGGCGAGGGGGAGCATTGCTATGTCTGGATGGAAGAAAACCTGAAATCAGGCTATGACGCGGCAGGGAAAACAAACTCCATCGCGCAGGACATGCAGAAGACTTACGACGGACAGCCATATGAGATGTTAAATGAGATGGCAGGGGGAAACATCCCCTGGGGTAAGCTGTCGATCATGCTGGAGACGATCTCAAGCGCGAGCGGCGTCTACAAGTACAATTCTGAGATTACGGCGATCCATATCAATACGCCGGCGGCGTCCGCCTACGAATTCGGCTCGATGGGGTCACGCAACGGTCTTCTGGTGCACGAGGGACAGCACGCGCTGTTCCGCCTGCTGGCGAAGGGCGACGCATATCAGCCCTATACCTGGCTGAACGAAGGAATCTCCGTGGCGGCGATGGACTATCTCTGGGGCGGCACGGACAACAACGGCTGGATGGACAGCATTGCAGGGAACACGGATATCCGCAACGGTTCTCCGCTCATCTACAAAAATTATCGGAACAGCACGGCGCAGGACTATGGGATGCCGTATCTGTTTGTGCGCTATCTGATCGCGCAGGCGGCGGGGCGCTATGAGCCGATGAAGCTGTTTCCGAAGTTTTACACGGTTACCGCGGATTGCGCCCCGGATGTGTATCTGGAGCGGGTGTTTGGGAACAGTATACAGTTTGAGGATTTGCTGACAAACTTTTACACGGCGATCCTTGCGCAGGAGTCGAATGGAAAATACGGTTTTGCGGGCGACGCTATTGTGGCGCAGAAGGTCAGTAACTATCCCCTGTATATGGGGGCGAGCGGACAGGCGCATTCTCTGGAGCCGACGTCCGGAATCATGATCCGGCTGAAGAATGGTTCATTTACGGTTCCGGCCAATGGCGGCGATAAAATTCGATATATGATCGTGAGCGGAGGCAGGAGCGTTTCTGTGCCGGCAGGCGGCGACGGCAGCAGCGGGAATCCGTATGTGATCGACGATTTCAATGATCTTGCGCTGATCGGGAACAAGCCGGGCGCGCATTATAAACTGGCGAATGACATTCAAGCGGGCACGCAGAGCAATCTGACAGTTACCTATTTTTCCGGAGTATTGGATGGAGACGGGCATAAGATCTACGGACTGAAAAAACCTCTGATCGGGCGAAACGCCGGAACGATCCAGAACCTGGCGATCGAGGCGGCGTTTGGCGGTGAGTTTACCGGGACGCAGGGTATGTTTGCGCAGGTCAATACCGGACTCATCAAGGATTGTGCGGCGACCGGTACTGTCGATGCGAAGATACTGCGCGGACAGGGCAGTTTCAGCTATGCTGCGTTCGGCATGTTTGCCGGAGAGAACGAGGTGGCGGGCAGGATATACAGATGTGAGACCAGAGCGGCGATTACGCTGGACGTTCCGGCGTCGGATTGCTGGATCGGCGGCATCGCCGGCATACAGACCGGTACGGTGAAGAATTCTCTCAGCGGCGGCAGCATCACGGTGAACCAGTCAAACGACGGCTGTACGGTGTATGTGGGTGGATTTGCCGGAAAGCTGGAGAGTATGGGCATGGGCGGTCTGCTGAGCTGCTGCATCCATACCGGAAGTATAACGGTGAACGGTGGAATTTCGTCTGCCGGACAGCTCTGCGGGCTGGCGGACAGGTCGGTCGTGAATTCCGGTCTCAGCACGCATCTCGTCAATTGCCGCGCGAAAACGGGGACGATTCCGGCGGTCGGATCCACGAATGCAGTGAATACGAAGATCCCTGAAGATATCGATGCGAATGTCCTGCTGACGGAGGATCAGCTTAAGCGGCAGGATTCCTACAGCGGCTGGGAATTCGGCAGCGACTGGAAGATGGGAACCCAGGGACCGGAACATTTCACGGCGAATGATATTATTTCTTTGGGGACAGAGGGTACGCCGCTGTCCTGCTATGTCGGGGAACAAATCTATACTTGGGGTTATCTGACGATAAACGGAAAGAGAGGCGCTGCCATCACGGACGACATGGTCAGCGGTTTCGACAGTTCCACGCCCGGCACGAAAAATATAAAGGTAAGTTATCTGGGGAAGGTGGCGACGTTTAGTGTTACAGTAAAAGCGCCTGCCAGCATCACACGTTTTGTGCTCGCAGAGTCTGCGCAGAAAGCAGTGAAAAAGACCTACAGTGTCGGACAGTATTTTAATCCGTCCGGACTGTATTTCCTTGCAACGATCGACGGAATTCCGAATCGCATGATATACAGCGGTTTCATGTATGAGAAGAGACCGCTGACCGCGGCGGACAAAAGTGTGACGGTCACGTATTACGGGCAGAGTGTTGTGATCCCGATCACGGTGACGGGCAAAGAGCCCGACTCGCTGACCGTGGCGAGCGATCCGGCGAAGACTGTATATGCCGAGGGGCAGAAGCTCGATCTGTCCGGGCTGCGGATGAGCCTGGTCTACAACAACGGCGAGGCGACGCCTGTATTTGGTGCGGATCAGTTGAGTGAGTATGGTATCCGTGTGGTAAAAAGGACGGGAAATACTTACATAGAGATAAAGCCGGAT
The DNA here is from genome assembly GCA_947626285.1 of uncultured Lachnospiraceae bacterium. Lineage (GTDB taxonomy): Bacteria > Bacillota > Clostridia > Lachnospirales > Lachnospiraceae > Choladousia. The sequence continues at coordinate 33,944 of CANQRR010000017.1, read as the reverse complement.
CAGGTGTTGACTTCTGCAGATAATGGAGCGGATCTATACGTCTGTGCGACAAATGCGATGCCGAATAATGCCGCAGCGATATCGGCAAAGCTCTGCAGATTGACGATTCAGTCAAGGATTCAGCTGCAGCAGACAGAAGTGCATATGGTACAGGGAAAGAATCAATGGGAGACGATTCCGGTAAGCGGGGGCAGTGGGAGCTATTCTGCCAAATATGTGAACGGAAGACTTCCGGACGGTGTTACAAACGATGCGCTTCCTGGCAGCTGGAATAACTGCTTTAGTTATCGTGGAACGCCGACAGCCGTGGGCTCTTATGTTCTCTGGTATGACCTCAGCGATATCGGGACGGGTGAAACCGTTCGCGTGGAGATTACAGTCCATGTGCATCGATCCAGTGAAGCCAGCATATATAGTTTCAGGTTCCCGGTGTCAGAGAAGGTAAATCCGGGACTTGCCCGGGACGTAGAGGGAATTATAGGGGAGAACACGGTGATCCTTCGCGTTCCTTATGGTACGGACGTTTCGGCGATGCAGATTGAAATTGATTTTGGCGCATCGATGGGCTCGATGATGCCGAACAGCAATTTCTGGAGCGGTTCGATACATGATTTTCGATCCCCGGTGATTTTTACAGTGACTGCTCCGGATGGCATCTCGAAAAAATCCTATACAGTCACCGTGGAATTCTATGATCCGGCGAATCCTTCGGGCGGAGGATACGGCGGCAGTACGGCAGGATCAGGTGGAAGCAGCTTTGGCGGGCAGAAACCGGTAAATCCGGCACCTGCAAATCCAGCGCCTGTGAAGCCGGGAAACAGCAGTCTCGGAAGCGGCGGTACGGGCGGGAATTCCGGTGGAGGACAGAGTCCGGCGGCTCCGTCACCTGTAAAGCCGGGGAACAGCAGTACAGCTGTCGGCAACAACAGCGGAACGGGTGCGTCCGGCGCATCGGTATCCGGCGGCAGTTCTGTACCGAGTGGAAATACCGGAACGCAGAACAATGCCGGCGCGGGGAACGTTCCGGTATCCAGCGTGGTTCCCGGATCGGTATCCGGAGGTGGGGCTGCGGCGGTCGTCAGCAGTGTGACAGTCGGCACTCAGGTCGAGCAGGGCGGTTCGTCCTATCGGATCACATCGTGCGAGGCCGAAACAGGTACGGTCGAGCTGTGCGGAGCAGGAATGGAGAATCTGTCGTCGATCAAGGTGCCGGAGACGGTTCAGATCGGTGGGCGTAGCTATAAAGTGACGTCAATCGCGGCGAAAGCGTTCAGGAACAATCGCTCCCTGAAACAGGTGACGATAGGCGGCAACATTCTTTCCATCGGAAATCAGGCGTTTTCGGGCTGTACATCGCTCAAGAAAGTGGTGATCGGAAAGTCGGTGCGGACGATCGGTGCGAAGGCGTTTAACGGCTGCAAGAATCTGAAACAGATCGTCGTAAAGAGCAATGTCTTAAAGAAAGTAAAGGGCGGGGCAGTCAAGGGGATTCCGGCGAATGCGGTGATCCGCGTCCCGAAGAAAAAGAAGGCGGATTACAGGAAGCTGTTTAAGCGAAACGTTTCCTGACTGATTCCAAAGTTTGACAGGATCAAGAATTCATATAGAGGAGGCACATTATGAGCAAGGAACTTGCCAAAACCTATGACCCGAAGGGGCTCGAGGACAGACTGTATCAGAAATGGCTCGACCGCAAATATTTTCACGCGGAGCCGAACCCGGATAAAAAACCGTTTACGATCGTGATCCCGCCGCCTAACGTGACGGGACAGCTCCACATGGGACACGCGCTCGACGAGACAATGCAGGATATCCTGATTCGTTTCAAGCGGATGCAAGGCTATGAGACGCTCTGGCAGCCGGGCACAGACCACGCCGCGATCGCGACGGAGGTCAAGGTCATCGAGAAGTTGAAGGAGCAGGGCATCGAAAAGGATGAGATCGGCCGCGAAGAATTCCTGAAGCACGCCTGGGCGTGGAAGGAGGAGTACGGCGGGAAGATCATCAACCAGCTCAAGAAGCTCGGCGCGTCCGCGGACTGGGACAGAGAGCGCTTCACGATGGACGAGGGTTGTTCAAAGGCGGTTGAGGAGGTTTTCATCCGTCTGTATGAGAAAGGTTATATCTACAAGGGATCCCGCATCATCAACTGGTGTCCGGTCTGTCAGACGTCGATCTCCGACGCGGAGGTGGAGCATCAGGATCAGGACGGATTTTTCTGGCACATCAACTATCCGGTGGTCGGCGAGGAGGGGAAGTTCGTCGAGATTGCGACGACGCGCCCGGAGACGCTGCTCGGCGATACGGCGGTGGCCGTGAACCCGGAGGATGAGCGCTATCAGCACCTGGTCGGCAAGATGCTCGAGCTGCCGCTCACGGGGCGTACGATCCCGGTGATCGCGGACGAGTACGTGGACATGGAGTTCGGGACCGGCTGTGTGAAGATCACGCCGGCGCATGACCCGAACGACTTTGAAGTCGGCAAACGCCATAACCTGGCAGAGATCAACATCCTGAACGACGACGCGACGATCAACGAGCTGGGCGGCAAGTACGCGGGTATGGACCGCTACGAGGCGAGAAAGGCGATCGTCAAGGACCTGGAGGATCTCGGACTTCTCGTGAAGGTCGTTCCGCACAGCCACAGCGTCGGCACGCATGACCGCTGCAAGACGACGGTAGAGCCGATGATCAAGCCGCAGTGGTTCGTGAAGATGGACGAGCTGGCGAAGCCGGCCATCGAGGCGCTGAAGAATGGTTCTCTGCAGTTCGTGCCGGACCGCTTCGACAAGATCTATCTGCACTGGCTTGAGAACATCCGCGACTGGTGCATTTCCAGACAGCTCTGGTGGGGGCACCGGATCCCGGCGTACTACTGCGACGAGTGCGGCGAGGTGGTCGTGGCGAAGGAGATGCCGAAGGTCTGCCCGAAGTGCGGCTGCACGCATCTGACGCAGGACGAGGACACGCTGGACACCTGGTTCTCCTCGGCGCTGTGGCCGTTCTCGACGCTCGGCTGGCCGGAGAAGACGCCGGAGCTTGAGTATTTCTACCCGACCGACGTGCTCGTGACGGGCTACGATATCATTTTCTTCTGGGTTATCCGCATGGTATTCTCCGCGCTGGAGCAGACCGGCGAGGTGCCGTTCCACCATGTGCTGATCCATGGCCTCGTGCGCGACTCGCAGGGGCGCAAGATGAGCAAGTCGCTGGGCAACGGCATCGACCCGCTGGAGATCATCGAGCAGTACGGCGCGGACGCGCTGCGTCTGACGCTGATCACGGGCAACGCGCCGGGCAACGACATGCGTTTCTACATGGAGCGCGTGGAGTCGTCCCGCAACTTTGCGAACAAGGTCTGGAACGCGTCCAGATTTATTCTGATGAACCTGGAAAAGGCTGAGGTGCCGGAGACGATCGATCTGAACAGCCTGACCGGGGCGGACAAGTGGATCCTCTCGAAGGTCAACACGCTGGCGAAGGTCGTGACCGAGAACATGGAAAAATATGAGCTCGGCATCGCGGTCCAGAAGGTGTACGACTTCATCTGGGAGGAGTTCTGTGACTGGTACATTGAGATGGTGAAGCCGCGTCTCTACAGCGATGAGGACACGACGAAGGCGGCCGCGCTCTGGACGCTGCGCACGGTGCTCGCGAACGCGCTGAAGCTGCTGCACCCGTACATGCCGTTTGTGACCGAAGAGATCTACTGCACGCTGCTGCCGCAGGAGGAGTCGATCATGATCTCCGCGTGGCCGGAGTATAAGAAAGAGTGGGAGTTCGACGCGGACGAGAAGGCGGTCGAGACGATCAAGGAGGCTGTGCGCGGCATCCGCAACGTCCGCACCGGCATGAATGTGCCGCCGAGCAAAAAGGCGCAGGTATTCGTGGTGTCTGAGAATCCGGAGCTTCGGAACATCTTTGAGAACGGCAAGGTCTTCTTCGCAACGCTCGGCTACGCGAGCGAGGTGCATGTACAGGCGGATAAGGCCGGTATCGGCGAAGACGCGGTATCCGCGGTGATCCCGGAAGCGGTGATCTATCTGCCGCTCGCGGAGCTGGTTGACCTCGACAAGGAGCTGGAGCGCCTGCAGAAGGAAGAGGAACGCCTGACGAAGGAGCTTGCCCGCGTCAACGGCATGCTGAACAATGAGCGTTTCATCAGCAAGGCGCCTCAGGCGAAGATAGATGAGGAGAAGGCGAAGCTGGAGAAATACACGCAGATGATGAAGCAGGTGAAGCAGAGGCTGGCGCAGCTTGGACATTGAAGATTTTCTTGACTTTACAGGTATTTTGGGTATGATTGGTTTATATAAATTAATCAGCGGGAGGTAGGAGAATGGATAAATCTACGGTCTATTTCACGGATTTTCGCTGCTCCATCGGAAACGGGCAGCTGGATAAGCTGAAGAAGCTCTGCATTGCGGCGGGGATCAAAGATATCGATATGGAAGGCAAGTTTGTCGCGATCAAGATGCACTTTGGGGAGCTTGGGAACCTGGCGTTCCTGCGTCCGAATTACGCGAAGGTGGTCGCGGATCTGTGTAAGGAGCAGGGCGGCAAGCCGTTTCTGACGGACTGCAACACGCTGTATCCGGGCAGCCGCAAGAATGCGCTGGAGCATCTGGACTGCGCGAATCTGAACGGCTTCAACACGGTGACGACGGGCTGCCAGATCATCATCGCGGACGGGCTGCGCGGCACCGACGACGTGGAAGTGCCGGTAGTGAATGGCGAATACATCAAGACGGCGAAGATCGGCCGCGCGATCATGGACGCGGACGTGTTCATCAGCCTGTCTCATTTCAAGGGTCATGAGGCGACCGGTTTCGGCGGCGCGCTCAAGAACATCGGCATGGGCTGCGGGAGCCGCGCCGGGAAGATGGAGCAGCACAAGGACGGAAAGCCGGCGATCGACGAGGAGCTCTGCCGCGGCTGCCGCCGCTGTGCGCGTGAGTGCGGAAGCGACGCGATCTCCTATCCGGAGAAGAAGGCTGTGATCGATTATGACAAGTGCAAGGGCTGCGGCCGCTGCATCGGCGCCTGCACGTTTGACGCGATCGGAAATCCGAACGACTGTGCGTATGAGATGCTCGACCGGAAGATGGCGGAGTATGCGCAGGCGGTCTGTCATGGGCGCCCCTGCTTCCACATTTCCCTGGTGCAGGACATCAGCCCGAACTGCGACTGCCACGAGGAGAACGACGCCCCGATCCTTCCGGACATCGGAATGTTCGCGAGCTTCGACCCGGTGGCGCTCGACCAGGCGTGCGCGGACGCATGCCTGAACGCGCAGCCGCTGCCGAACAGCCAGCTCGGGGACAATCTGGCCTCTGAGGGATGGGAGTGCCATCACGACCACTTCAAGGACTCGAATCCGAACATCGAGTGGAAGGCCACGCTGGAGCAGGCGGAGAAGGTCGGGCTCGGCACGAGGCAGTACGAGCTGAAGAAGATTTGAATAAGACCTGAATAAAAGGGCAGACTATATAGAATACAGAATCGCTTTGCTGTCCGGTATTGCCGGGGCGTGGCGCAGAGATGGGGAGATCGGACATGGGCGTTTTTGATGAGATGCTGGACATGGAGGTCCGGGAGAGATTTCTTGCATATAAGGACGAATCCATTTCCTGCAAGCCGGAAGAGGTGGACGCCCTGAGAAGCTACCTTCTGAGCGATCAGTGCACAGTCGGTATCCTGCGTCTGAAAGCGGGAGATTACTATTTCGCTCCTCCCATGCAGTTCGCCCGGCGCAAGAGCCACAGCGGCAAAAAACGGCTGGTGTACAGCCTGAAGAAAGAAGATCTGATGCTGACGCAGCTGATGACCTTTGCCCTCCGGAAATATGATTCTGCCTTTGCCAAAAATCTTTACTCGTTCCGGAGCGGCCGCCGCGTGGCGGATCTGATCATGCGGCTCAAGTCTACGCCGGGACTGAAGAACAAATATATCCTGAAGACCGACGTGAAAAGCTATGGCGACAGCATAGACGGAGCGCTGCTTCTGGAGCAGCTGGAAGCGCTGTTCGTGGGCGATCCGGAGATTCTGGCGTTTTTCCGTTGGCTCCTTACCTGGCGTACCTACCGACATCCGTCGGGAGGAATTTTTCATGATGGCCCTGCGGTCATGTCCGGCATGCCGCTCACCAGCTTTTTTGAAAACCTCTATCTCTCAGAGATGGACTGGCATTTTCAGAAGAAGCACGTCCTGTACGGCCGTTACGCGGACGACATCGTACTCTACGCGAATACAGAGGAGCAGATAGAGGAATACAAGTGTTACATCATGGAGGTGATGGCCCGCAAGAAGCTTTCGCTCCATGAGGAAAAGAGTATGATCCTGCCTCCCGGATCTACCGTGGAAGTGCTGGGCATGAAGCTGACCGGGCGCGCCGTGGACATCGCAGACAGCTCGGTGGATAAGATCAGGTGGAAGCTGCGCCTTCGCGCCAGTCAGATCATGCGCCGCAAGAAGCGGGGTGAACTCGACGATGAAGAGGCGATGCGCCGGATGATCTTTTACGCCAGGCGGTTGTTTTTCGGGGGCGTCGCCAACCGGCACGAGCTGAACTGGTGCCGCTGGATCCTGCCGCTGCTGTCGAAGACGGATGGGCTGAAAAAGATCGACGCCGCGGTTCAGTTCAACATCCGCTATGTGGGCAGCGGAAAAAAATCGGACGCCCGTTATCGCGTCCGTTTCGAGAAAATGCATGAATTGGGTTATCGAAGCCTCGTCAACGTGTACTACCGCCGGTTTGAGACGGACTGGAGCACGTTGTTCTGAATCATTCATCAGGTAAGAAGGAGGGTGCGCACAGCGCGCCTGCAGAGGGCGGAATGGTCCGGCGTAAAAAGGTCTTGCAGGCGACTGCCGGTCTGTGACGCCATGAAAAAGTCTCAATGAATGAATGTCTTCCCTCCTTTTTATAGCACTCCGGGTGCCGGGCATCCGGAGTGTTTTTATGCGCAGACCCGCAAGAGGAAAAATTTGCTGCTGTCGCAGCACGCGGGTCGCGCAGCGAGTAGGGAAAATCCGCCCTACTCGATTACAGACCCGCGTAAGGTAGTAAGCGCTTTGCGTACCGATGCACTTATGCCTCCGCCTGGAGCTGCTTGCGCACGAGCTCGGCGAAAAGCCCGTCCTTCTCTATCAATTCTTTGTAAGTCCCCTGTTCCGCGATCACTCCGTCAGAGAGCATGATGATGCGGTCGCAGTCCTTGACGGTGGAGAGCCGGTGCGCCACCATGATGACCGTGGCCCGAAGCGCTGTGATCGCGTCCAGGACCTTCTTCTGCGTCACATTGTCCAGGGCTGAGGTGGCCTCATCCAGGACGAGCAGGGAGGGTTTTCCGGCGAAGGCCCGCGCCAGAAGGATGCACTGCTTTTGTCCTCCGGAGAAGCCGCCGCCGCGGGACTCGGAAATCTCAGTATCCATCCCGAGCGGCAGGGAGCGGATCAGCTCCTCAATCTGCGCCTTCCCGGCCGCATCCCATATTTCCTCTTCCGTGATGTCCGGCGCGCCGAATGCGATGTTTGCCTGGATGGATCCGGGCATGACCTGACTGAACTGGAACACGGAGCCGATGTGGCGGCGCAGGGAGCGCTTGTTGAGCGAGGGGAGCGGACGCCCGTCATAGTAGACGCAGCCTGCGGACGGTGCTTCCATCCCCATGAGGATGCGAAGCAAAGTGCTCTTGCCGCAGCCGCTCTCCCCTACGATGGCGACCTTTTCTCCCTTCCGGATGGAAAGAGAGACTCCCTTCAGACATTCTGTCCTGGCGCCCTCGTAGGCGAAATGAATGTTCTCCAGCTGCACACGCCCGGACAGTTCCTTTACATATTCCTGGCTGCGCGTCTGTTCCGGCTCCGCCTCGAAGAGCGGCTTCAGATTGTTCAGCAGCGACTGCAGGGAGAAGAGGTTGTCGATCACAGTCATCAGCTCCGTGGCGGCTGTGACGATCAGCCCGTAGGAGGCGGTGAAGGCGATGTAGTCCGGCCGGGTGACGCCTGACGGGATCGCCACGGACAGGATCAGGATCGTGCCGAAGGATGAGATGAAAGCGATGAGCTGGCTTCGCAGCTTCACGATACCTGGCGGGTCAAGAGTGTAAACCAGCCTCCGTCGGTAGAGCTCCGCCCACTTCGCGTAGACGCGTTTGACGGCGCCGGAAGTCTTCAGTTTCTGGATGCCGCGTACCGCCGCGTAGACGAAGCCGTTCTCCTCCATTAACAGTTCGTTGCTCGCCAGCGTGTTTTTCGCATATATGGCTGACGCGAAGATGCTCAGGGCAAGCTGCGCGATCAGGATCAGCAGCGCCGGGATATATAGAGACGGGGCGAAGCGCGCCATCTGGGGGATATAGACCAGGGAAAAGACGGCTGTGACTGAGGTATCCATGACCATGCTTGTGAGCCTTTCCGCGAGCGTGCGGCTGTTCTGGATGCGCTTGGACAGTTTCCCGGCGGACAGATTCTTGAAATAGGCGTCCGGTAGGAACAGGATGCGCGACACGACGGCGGCCTGCACCTGGATGCTGACATTCCGCCGGACGGTGTTGAGCATGAGCGTTTTGGCGACGGTGAGCGCCGCGCGCAGCACGCCCACGGAGACAAACAGGACAGCCGCCGAGATCAGCTTCGGAAAAGCTGCAGATCCCAGAGGAACCAGCTGGTCAAGCACCTGGCGGTTGAGCGAGGGAGCCACGAGTCCGAGCAGCGTGATGACGCCGATCGCAGCGGCGACGGGCACGTAGTCTGCGGGAGAGAGCAGGGCAAACAGAAGCCGAAAAAAGCGTGGCAGGGAAAGTCTGCCCTCCGGCAGAGGACGGTAGATCACATAGGCGGTGGGATCGAGAACCGTGCTTTTTGTGACGCGGCCTTTTCTTCCGGTCGACGGGCATACGTAGCGATAGCCACCCACCGTCGGGAAAAGGGCTACCGCGGTCCCGTCCTCCAGAAATCCGAGCATGTGGACGGTCCGCCGCTTCCAGTCCGCTTCCCGCAGATCGCAGGGCTCGTACATGATGCACAGGGGGTCCAGCACACAGTCCATCAGCTCGCCGATGCTGTCGCAGTGGCGGACGGGCTCGGGCGTAACGTCGAAGCGATCCAGGATGCAGCGCAGCGCCGCTTCCGTCTGCACGATCCGGTCCGCGCCGGCGGAGGAAGGAATGTTGTCGCGCAGGGAGGTGTTTGCCTCCTCCATCAGGCGCGTATCGATACGGTCACGTTCCAGGATAAGATCAGTAAATATACTACTCATGGGATCACCACCTCTATTGCAGATCCACCAGACGGCGGTACAAGCCGTTGGCGTGATACAGTTCCTCGTGTGTGCCCTGCTCCGCGATGCGGCCTTTTTCCATAACGACGATCCAGTCGCATTCCACCACGGTGGAAAAGCGGTGCGCCGCCAGGATACAGGTCGTTCCTTTGTCGCGGATCGCCCGGAAGACCTTCTCTTCCGTCAAGGCGTCCAGGGCGGAAGTGAACTCGTCCAGCAGCAGGACCGTGGGATCCTGGCTTAGGGCGCGGGCAAGCTCCAGACGCTGCAGTTCTCCGCCGGAAAAGTTGCGTCCGTTCTCATAGACTGTCGCGTCATAGCCGCCCGGGGCCGAGATGATGCGGTCGTGGATCTGTGCGTCGCGCGCCGCGAGGATCATCTCGAAATTCTCGATCGTCCCGTCCCACATTTTCAGATTGTTGGAGAGCGTGTCGTTGAACACCGTGATCTCCTGATCTACGCATGCGAGCGAAGAGTGGAAGGTCACGTCCGGAATTTCCTCCCGGAGCATGCCGTCGTAATGAATGCATCCGTCATTCGCACGGCAGAGGCCGGCGATGAGCTTCATCAGCGTGCTCTTGCCGCAGCCCGTCGAGCCGACCAGCGCTACCATCTGCCCAGGTTTTATGTGCAGGGACAGATCGTCCACTGCCGGCCGGTCTCCCGGATTGTAGCGGAAAGTGACATGATCGATCTCTATGTCGCCGGAGAGCTTCTGTGCCCGGGCCTCATCCTGCAGGGGAACTGCCGGTTCCGGCTCTTGTCCCAGCATGTCCTCCACGCGCTCGATATCGGTGCGGCGGCTCGTCAGATCGTTGGAGGTGGATACCAGGGAGCTGAGATTTCTCCGCACGTTGCCGAGGACCGACTGGAACGTAGCCAGCATACCCATGGTAAACTGGCCCCGGATGATCAGAATGGCGCCTACGAACAGAAGGCAGGCGGAGGAGATCACATTGTGGCTGCTTCCCAGAAATCCGGACAGCGCTTTTATGCGGTCCATCCGCGCGCTCTTTTCCTGCATGTTGGTCTGCGAAGAACTCCAGAGGGAGAAAAACGCTTTTTCCGAACCGATGGACTTGATCGTCTCGATGGTGTTGAAACCGTTGAGCAGGGAGGTGTTTACGGCGCTTGTGCTGGTGCTCAGACTGCGCGACTGGATGGCGATCCGCCTCTGGAGCCACATGCTCATGAGGATGTAGACCACTTCTACCGCAAGGCAGAGAAACGCCATCAGCGGGTCGTAGAACAGCAGCATGGCGAGATAGAAGACGAGGCTTGCCGTGTCGATGATCGTGGGAAGGATCGTGCGCAGCAGGGAATAGTCCAGGCGGGAATTCTTTTCCATGCGGTCCAGGATGTCGCCCGCGAAGTGCTGCTCATAAAAGCTCATGGGAAGGTCCAGCATCTGCCGGAAAAGCCTGCCGCCGGATTCCGCCGCCATCCTGCGGCCGATCCGGTAGGTATGTATGGTTTCAAGAAGGGACAGGCCAGTGCCGACAAGCAGCGCCGCGCCCATGCCGATCAGCAGGGGAAGATAGAGTTCCTGATGCTCCCCACCCATGACCTGATCCAACATGCGCCGACTCAGCTCCAGCAGGACCAGATGCGCCGCCGTGCCGAGCGCGTGCAGCAGAAAGATCACGAGAAGGGAGCGGCTGCCTGCGTGCAGCCGACGCCACAGCAGGGCCCATATCGGCTCTCGGCGTCCTTCCGGCTGAAAGTCAGGACCGGGCGTCAGAGCGATCACGGAGCCGGAATAAGAGCGCTCGAACCGCTCCTCCGTCACGGCGTAGGAGCCGCCGGCAGGGTCGTTGACATAGACATTGCCGCCCCGGAATGCGCAGACCACCACATAATACTTTTTGTTCCAGCTCACAATGGCGGGAAGCGGTATCTTTTTCAGCTCGGACAGTTTTGCCTTCTGGACAGATCCCTTCAGCCCGAACCCTTCGGCGGCCTGAAGCAGCTGCGCGGGCGTGGAACCGTTCCGGGAAGTCAGGCACTTCTCACGAACAGCCGACAGCGGCAGATATTTTCGGTAGTACGCCAGTATCATAGACAGAGCGGCCGCTCCATTTTCTCCAGTATGCATCTGGATGATGACCGGTACGTTCATAGCTCCCTCCTGATCCTTATTAAAAACTCTGCCGCGACGGTCAGGTCGCGGCAGAGACACAGCCGTTTATCTCGTCACAATATCCACCGGCACGTTGAAGATCTTCGCGACTTTCAGGATCGTGTCGATGTGTCTGCCGACCGCGGCCGCCATGTGATGCGTCGGGCCGGCTTCGCTCCACTTGTTGCAGAACTCTCTCGCGCCGCAGGTGAAGCGTGTCCGCATGTTGGTATCGCCGAACATGAAGATCGGACCTTCCTCGTTGACGCCCTCGGCGACGACGAACTTGAAGTGGCCGTCCTTGTCCTGTGTGATGCCGAGATAGGTGACCGGACCGGTCGGCGGATAGAACTGGGTCAGGTAGCCGCCGCCCGTCTTGCCGTGGAAGACCGGAACGATCTTCATGGTCGGCTTTTTCGCCTGGGAAATGTCCGCGTCGCCCGAGCCTGAGTGTCCGATGATGCAGATGTCTTCGTTGAAGTCGATGGAGTACATCTCGGAGAGCTGGCCGGTCCCGGAGATCGTCTTCAGGATGCTCATCGCCATCGCGACCTTGATGTCGCCCTCAACAGCGCATGCAGTGCCCTGCTTGATCAGCATGGAGAACGCCGGGATCAGCATGCTGTCGAGTTTGCCCGCGACGCCCTGCGCGAAGCCGTCATAGTGGGAGGCGACGAAGCCGATCTGCTCGTCCTTCACCCACTGCTCAAACGCCACCACGTATTTCGCCATATCCCAGACCTTCTCGATGGTGCCGCCGCCCTCGATATCAAAGGTGTCGAGGATGTCCTGCGCTTTCGCGCGGATCGCGTCCTCGTCGGTGATGTCGTCGGCGATCGCCCACATCTTCTCCCAGTCGAACTGCTTCGTGTAGAGCCACATTCTGTGGTACAGGTTCGTCTCGTCGATGTAGAGATCCATCATGCCCGGATACGGTCTGCCAATCTGCGCGAGGTTCGTGTCGCGGAATCTTCTGCGCACCTGCGCCGCCTTGCACCAGTCCTCGATCTCATGCTGCACGTACGGATCGCCGCCCTCGACGACGCCGGTGATGACCGCGTGGCGCTTGCCCGCGCGCTCAAGGTCCGCGACCATCTCGCCGACGGCGCCGCAGGCGTAGAGCTCGCCGAGCCACTTCGGCGTGTCCGTGTTCGCGTAGTCCGGCGCTTTGAGCTTCTGCACGTTCACCAGAACGACCGGAACATCGAGGTCGCGCACTGCCGGGAGCATATTGTAGGATGTCGCATAGGTCAGAAGCTGCATGATCACGAGGTCGACGTCCGCCGCGCGGAACTTGTCCCCGGCTGCCTGAGACAGCTCTTTTGTCGTCACCATGCCGCCGTCGATGATCTCAACCGTGTCCGGAAGCGTCTTCTTGAACGCCTCATACTGGCTCTCAAATTCCGGTACCAGAGACGGGAACTGCGGCAGATACGCTCCGAGCGCGATCGAGAAAACGCCAACTCGTGCCTTTGTGTTTACTAACATAGATACGTCCTCCTGAATAAAAGATTTCCGTTTCTACCCGCCGGATCGCGGGACTTGCATGTTAAGTACAGTTTACACCATTCAGCCGGACTTTTCCATGGTAATTTTCTAAGATATTGGGTAAAAAACAAATGAATTTCTTAGACTTCCTTCAGCTGCCATTTCGTCCCCCGGTATCGCCAGACGAAAAACACGACGCGCACCGCCCAGTCGATCGTCATCGCCACCCAGACGCCGAGCACGCCCATCCCCGCGAACTGCCCAAGCACATAGCTGAAGCCGACGCGGAAGGTCCACATGGAAAGGATTGATACCCACATGCAGAAACCGACGTCGTTTGCCGCGCGGAGCACATTCGGCAGGGTAAATGAGGCAGGCCAGATCAGTGTGGACATCACCACGTGATACAGGATGATCCGCCTTGCCATCGCCCCGGTCTCCGGCGACAGATTGTAGACGCGTATCGCTGTCGGCATCATCACAAGGATCAGAAGATTCATCACGACCATCGAGACATAGGAATACAAAAGCAGCTTGCGTGTGTAGTACCTAGCCTGCTCATAATCCCCCGCTCCGACGCACTGCGCTGCCACCGAGGACAGCGCGTATCCCATCGACATGCCGCCGAGCACCGCGAAATTGCAGACACTGTTGCTGACCGCGTTCGCTGCGATCGAAACCGTGCCGAAGCCGGAGACAACGCTCAGCACGAGAATCTTGCCGAGCTGGAACATGCTGTTTTCCAGTCCGTAGGGAATCCCTATATGGAGGATCTTCCGAAGCACATGCGTATTCAGCCGCAACCCGGACAGCGTCCGCACATGCAGCGTCCTCTTTTTATCGCAGATCAGACACAGCATCCAGACGCCAGCGAAAGCGCGGGATACAAGCGTCGGGATCGCCGCGCCCTCCACGCCGAATCCGAGTCCGTACAGGAGGATTCCGTTTCCGATGATATTCATCCCGTTCATGACAAGGGACAGGAACATTGGCGTGCGCGAGTCACCGGTCGCCCGGAACGCGGCCGCGCCGCAGTTGTAGACAGCCAGAAACGGGATCGAGGCTGTCACGATCATCAGGTAGGTGTTGCAGTTCGCCATGACGTCCGGTTCGATCTTTCCGAACACGACATGCAGGATAAACCATTTTCCCGCATACACCAGCGCCATGATAAGCAGGGAGAACGCCGTCGAAAACAGAAGCGTCTGCTCCAGCGCCTCGCAGCCGGCCTCCTCGTGCCTCCGGCCGAGCGCCTGCCCCGCCACGATCGCGCCTCCTGTCGCGAGAGCCGTGAAGATGTTGATCAGCAGGATCATGATCGTATCGATCAGGGAAACCGCGGAGACCGCCGCCTCTCCCACAGACGCCACCATGACCGAATCCGCAAGCCCGACAAAGATCGCGAGAAACTGCTCAATGATCAGGGGAACGATCAATCCCCGCAGGTCTCTGCCGCTGAACAACAGCTTCTTCCCAGAGCTGATTTCTGTTTTCAAAAATATACGCCTTCCTCCCGAATTTTCAAATTCCCAGTTTTACACGCAACGTTCTATACTAAAATCTTTCACAGCATGTTTGTCATAAGATTCTGATCAGCCGCCCCAGCACGATACCGGCGATGATACTGATCACTGCCAGCACAGCCGTCAGCGCAAGATTCTCTTTCAGGTTCCGGTTTTCCCGGTAGAGCACCAGAAGTCCCGTCCCCGTGCCGCACAACAGTCCTGCGAACAGTCCGACTCCGCTCAACACACCTTCGAGAAACAGCTCCGTCACCAGCACGGAGGCCGCGCAGTTCGGGATCACGCCTATGATTGCCGCCGTGATCGCCTCAAGTCCCGAATTCTTCACGATATTTCCTGCAAGTCCGGACGCCGCGAAACGGTTCATCCCAAAGCCCAGCACGAGTGTGATCACAAAGAGAAACAGCGCCGTCTTCAGCGTATGGTTCAGCGCCGAATACCAAATCCCGTGGTGTTCACATCCGCAGTGCCCGTGCTCGCACATATCCATATGCTCCGGGATCGGACCCCGCCGTCCCAGAATCGTTTCCAGAGTAAAATCAACTAACATACCCGCGACAGTCGCCACGACCGCTTTCGCCGCAAGAATTTTTGCGATCGTCGTCCCGTTCGTCCCCTGCGCGAGCATGACAGGCAGCATTTCGTCCGAGGTCGCAAGAAACACGGAGAGAAGCGTACCCGGCGATACCACTCCGCCCGCAAAAAGTCCCGCGGCCGCTGCGGCAAACCCACACTGCGGGACCGTCCCGATCAGACTGCCCAAAAGCGGCCCCGCCTTCCCGGCGCGGTATATCATTTCCTTTGTCTTAGCACTCATCCTGTGCTCTGTGTACTCCACCGCGAGGTAAGACAGATACAGAAACGGCAGCAGTTTCAGACAGTCGATCAGACTGTCCAGTAAAATCTCCAACATGAGATCACCTTTTCATATCTTGGTTTAATCAGTTTTTAAACAATAACATATCTGAAAAGATTTGTCTATACATTGACACACGATCGAAAAAGCTGTTGTATGAGAAAAGCGAGAGTGATATAATGTTCGCGAAAGTATTGGACCAGAGCGGGAGCATAAGCGAAGCTGGAATGATCAAAAGCTACAGGTGAAGTCGTCACGGTTCAGATAACAAGTATGAAAGGAGGGATACCTATGCTTGACATCAGAAAGATAAAACAGGGAGTTCGTGTAGCAGTTACGGAGTTTCCGATAAAAAGGGTTGAGCTGTTTGGTTCTTATGCAAACGGAACGAATCACGAGCAGAGTGATGTTGACTTGCTGGTAGAGTTCATTACGGCTTCGGTATCCCTTCTGACTCTCAATGCGCTTAAGTATCGTCTGGAAGAGATACTGAATGCAGAAGTCGACGTTGTACATGGGCCAATTGAGGACGGTTCTCTGATTGAGCTGGGAAAGGTGGTGCCTCTATATGAATCACAGGGATGAACAGATTATAAAAAAGATCATTCAGGAAATAGATATAGCAGCCGACATGATACAGGATAAAAATCTGGAAGAATTCAATTCCGATGAGATGTTAAAAAGGGCAGTTTGCATGACTGTGATCAATATAGGTGAGTTGGTTAAGAACATCACTGATGAAACGAGGCAGGAGCATAAAGAGATTCCGTGGAAAGCGGCCGCAGGTCTCAGAGATATAGCAGCACATAAATATCAGACCTTGAAGATAGGAGATGTATATCAGACGGTGACAGAAGATTTTACAAAGTTACGGGAGCAGCTTGTAGCTCTGACAGAGAATATTCAATAAATCTGCCTGAATAATGTTGTACAAATGAAAGTAAGTAGGGGCATTCGCATGGATGCCCTGTTTTAGACAAGATAAACGGAGAAAGGAACAGACAGAGCATGGATTACATTGTGAGGGCGACGGCGGCGGACAGCCAGATCCGCGCGTTCGCGGCGACGACGAGGGAGACTGTGGAGACGGCGCGGGGATTTCACAACACAAGCCCGGTGGCGACGGCGGCGCTGGGGCGGCTGCTGACGGCGGGCGCGATGATGGGCGCGATGATGAAGGGTGAGAAGAACCTGCTCACGCTCCAGATCAAGGGGGACGGGCCGATCGGCGGGATCACGGTCACGGCGGACTCGTCAGCGAATGTGAAGGGCTATGTGCAGAATCCGGCGGTGCTCCTGCACGCGAACGACAAGGGGAAGCTTGACGTCGGCGGCGCGGTCGGAAACGGCATTCTGAACGTGATCAAGGATCTTGGCATGAGGGAGCCGTATAACGGTCAGTGCGAGCTGCAGACCGGGGAGATCGGAGATGATCTGACCTACTATTTTGCGGTGTCGGAGCAGGTGCCGTCTTCGGTGGGGCTCGGCGTGCTGTTGGACAAGGGCAACACGGTGCGCCAGGCGGGAGGATTTATCATCCAGCTCATGCCGTTCGCGCCGGAGGAGATCGTCGCGCGGCTGGAGCAGAAGCTCTCCGAGGTGACTTCTGTGACGGCTCTGCTGGACCGGGGATTGACGCCGGAGCAGATTCTGGAGGAACTGTTGGGGGAATTCGGACTGGAGATCAACGACACGATCCCGGCGCAGTACCGTTGCGACTGCTCGCGCGAGCGCATCGAGCGCGCGCTGATCAGCATTGGACGCAAGGATCTGCAGGAGATGATCGACGATGGGGAGCCGATTGAGGTGGACTGTCATTTCTGCAATAAGAAATACCAGCTGACGCCGAACGAGCTGCGGGAGCTGCTGCGGCGGAGCAGCCGTTGAGGAAAGGATATAATTATGAAAGACGGATTTATCAAAGTTGCGGCGGTGACGCCGGAGATCAGAGTGGCGGACTGTATCTACAACGCGGAGAGCATTTGTCGTTCGCTCGATGAGGCGTATGCGCAGAAGGCGAAGATCATCGTGTTCCCGGAGCTGTGCCTGACCGGCTACACCTGCGGGGATCTGTTCTGGCAGGAGAAGCTGCTCGACGCGGCGCGGGAAGGACTGTCCCGTGTGATCGAGCATACGGCTGGGCAGGAAGGTCTGGTCTTTGTCGGGCTTCCGTGGGAGAAGGACGGGAAGCTCTACAACGTGGCCGCGGCTATCAGCGGCGGGCATCTGCTCGGGCTTGTGCCGAAGCGGTATCTGCCGAATTACAACGAATTCTACGAGGTGCGTTATTTCACGCCGGGCAGCCCGGATGTGGATTGGATTCCTTTCGAGGGGGAAGAGGAGGAAGTGCCGTTCGGGACGGAGCTTCTTTTCTGCGCGAATGCTCCGAAGGAGCTTTGTGTGGCGGCGGAGATCTGCGAGGACCTCTGGGCGCCGAATCCGCCGAGCACGGCGCACGCTCTGGCCGGGGCGAATGTGATCGTGAACCTGTCGGCGAGCGACGAGGTGGTTGGGAAGGATTCCTACCGCGAGGCGCTGATCGCCGGACAGTCGGCGCGTCTTCTGTGCGGCTATATCTACGCGAGTGCGGGGGAGGGGGAGTCGACGCAGGATCTCGTCTTCGGCGGCCACAATCTGCTGGCGGAGAACGGGCATATCCTTGCTCAGTCGTCCCGCTTTGCCTGCGGCGTGACCTGCACGGAATTTGATATCGCACGGCTTCGGGAGGAGCGGCGCAGGATGACGACCTTTGCGCCGGATGAGGACGCGGCGTACGAGAAATGCTGGTTTTCTCTGGAAGAGGAAGAGACTGAGCTTACGCGCGCTTTCGATCCGGCACCGTTCGTGCCGTCGGGAAAAGCGGATCGGGACAAGCGCTGCGAGGAGATCCTGACGATCCAGGCGCTTGGGCTGAAGAAACGGCTGCAGCACACGGGATCGCAGTGTGCGGTGGTCGGGATCTCAGGCGGACTGGATTCCACGCTGGCGCTGCTCGTCATGACGAAGGCGTTCGATCTGCTGGGGTTGCCGCACAATCAGATGACGGCGGTGACGATGCCGGGCTTCGGGACGACGGACCGCACCTACCGCAACGCCTGCGAGCTGACGCGCAGACTGGGCGCGGAGCTTCTGGAAGTAGACATTCGTGCGTCGGTGGAGCAGCATTTTAAAGATATCGGACAGGATCCGTCCGTACATGATGTGACGTATGAGAACGCTCAGGCGCGGGAGCGCACACAGGTGCTCATGGACCTCGCGAACAAAAAGGGCGGGCTCGTGATCGGCACCGGCGACATGTCGGAGCTCGCGCTCGGCTGGGCCACCTACAACGGCGACCACATGTCGATGTACGGGGTCAACTGCTCCGTGCCGAAGACGTTGGTGCGCCACCTGGTGCGCTACTACGCGGATACCTGCGGCGACGAATCGATCAGTCAGATCCTGCGGGATGTGCTGGACACTCCGGTAAGCCCGGAGCTTCTTCCGCCGGAGAATGGGCAAATTTCGCAGAAGACGGAGGATCTCGTCGGTCCCTATGAACTGCACGACTTTTTCCTCTACTATCTGCTGCGTTTCGGCTATCCGCCCGCGAAGATCTACCGCGTGGCGAAGCTGGCGTTCGCCGGGAGTTACGACGAAGAGACGATTTTGAAGTGGCTGAAAACCTTTTACCGGCGCTTCTTCAGTCAGCAGTTCAAGCGCTCCTGCGTGCCGGACGGTCCGAAGGTCGGCAGCGTCGCGCTCTCGCCGCGCGGCGACTGGCGCATGCCCAGCGACGCGTGCGTGCGGATCTGGATGGAGGACACGGAAGCTTAGCCGGCTACAGTCAGTAGCATGGGAATCGTCAGCACACACAGCACGGTCGTCAGAATGATAGCGGCGCTGCAGTTTGTGCAGTCGATTCCCTTTTCTGTGCCGATCATTAGAGGCATATTGCCGACCGGCATGCCGAACATGATCATGCAGGTGGCGATCACCCCGGCGTCGTGCGTCGCGAGCCGTACGAGCGGCAGCAGCAGAAGCGGCAGGATGAGCAGCTTGATCGCAGAGAAGAGGTACAGCTTCCCGTTGCAAAAGATCTTTCGCAGATTTGCGTTGGCGAGCGAGTAGCCGACGCAGAGCAGAGAGAGCGGGGTGGTCGCATTGCCGAGATAGGTGGCGGCCGATTTGATAAAATCGGGCAATGGGATCTCGAACAGGATGACGACGAGCGCCGCCACGCCGAACACTGTGCCGGAATTCAGCATGGATCTCAGGGATGAGGCGGAAAACTTGCCGTCCATCAAAGCGACGCCGTATGTATAGAAGATCACGGTGTAGATCAGGATAAACTCCGTGACGTAGACGACATACTGCGCGCCGAGGATGCTCGACACGACAGGGATACCGATGAAGCCCAGATTGGAAAAAATGAACATGAGCTGATAGACTTTCCGCTGCATCTGATCCCGGTCAAAAAACGGCGCGAGGATCATCCCGATGACGATAAAGAACGCGAACATCCCGGCTGCGATCAGGCCGACGAGGAGCAGGGTATGCAGCGGGACCATTCCAATGGAATTCGCGGCGCTGGAGAAGACCAGCAGCGGATTGAAGATGTTGATGATCAGCTTGGAAATATGTCCGTTCGTGTTGTCGTCGACCATGCCGGCCTTTGTCGCGAGAAAGCCGACGCCGATCATGATGAGCAGGGAGAGCATCTGAAAAAATACGATAAAAAAGCTCATTGCAGATTCCTCTTTTCTTTGATCTGTCTCGGGTGGACAGGGCGTATGACAGCCCGCCGCGTTATCTCAGTAAGTATACCCCAGGGCACCCCGCAAGTCAAATACCACTCCGCAAACATCACTATGTCTGTTGCATTTTTGCGCGAAAAGGGTTATCCTGTATAGTGGAATTTTGGTCTAAACGGAAGACGGAGGGCGGAAACTATGCGCAGAAAAGACAGGGAGGTCACGGATCCGGCGCGGATCGAGCAGATCATCGCGGACAGCCACTGCTGCCGGATCGGCTTTGACGACGACGGCGAGGTGTACATCGTTCCGCTGAGTTTCGGCTACGCGCGCGGCGCGGACGATAGCTATACGTTCTATTTTCATGGAGCGGCTAAGGGCCGCAAGATCGATCTGATCCGGAAGAACCCGCGCATCGGCTTTGAGCTGGACACGAACTACGAGCTTCACCCATCGGACGTCGCGTCGGAGTGTACGGCCGCGTTCCAGAGCGTCATCGGAACAGGGACGGTCAGCTTTGTCACGGAACCGGAGGAAAAGCGTGCGGGACTGCTGCGCATCATGCGGCACTACACAGGGAAAGACGACTGGACTTTCCCGGAGAAGATGTTTGAGACGGTCTGTGTCTTCAAGCTGGTGACGGACAAGTTGTCGTGCAAGCTGCATTTGTAATAAATGAAAACGGGATATGATCCGATGCATTTATGGTAACAGGCACTTACATAGCAGATCAAAACAGGGATTTGATCAGAACAGATCAAATCAGAGTATGAAAGAGATCAAAAAAGAATCGGGAGTTGTTTGAAGAATGAAAGAGAGCAGAGAAGAATTCACATTATCGCTGGAGACGATCGACCGGGTGTCGCAGTTATTCTCCGAGACGCTTGCCGGGGCGGGTACGGACAGGAGGGATCTTCTTCGTCTTCGACTGTCTCTGGAAGACATTTTGGGCGTATGGCTGGAAAAGGCGGAGGGCAGCGCTGTCGTATACAGGACGGTGCAGAGATTCGGAAGGCTGCAGGTCGAAGTGAGCGTGCAGGGGATGCCGCTCAGTCCGGAGGACGACGACGGGAGTTTTCTGTTCAGCAGCAGGCTGTTGGCGCAGGCGGGCCTTGCGCTCGATTACTCCTACAAAAACGGAAAAAACTATCTGAGCTGCAGCGTCCAGAAAAAAATGCGGATCGGGCAGATGACGAAGCTGGTGATCGCGATTTTGGCGGCGTTCCTGCTTGGGGGCTTGGTGCGTGTGCTTCCCGAAAGCGCGGGAAATGTTGTCCTTGGCGTCTCGGAACCGATATTCAATACCATTCTGAACGTGCTGCGGGCGATCTCCTCACCGATGATCTTTCTGGCGGTGTGCTGGGGCATTGTCAGCATCGGAGATCTGGCGACTGTGGGGAAGATCGGCAAGAAGCTGATCACAAGGATGGTGATCGGCTCGTTTGTCGTCGGCGTGGTGTTTGTACTGCTGACATGCCCGTTCTTCCGGATTGCAAGGGAGAGCGACGGCGCGGCTTTCGGCGGTTTCGCAGATGTCTTCCATATGATACTGGACATTGTGCCGTCGGATATCGTATCGCCGTTTCTGGAGGGGAACGCGCTGCAGGTCGTTTTCCTTGGAATATGCGTCGGCATTGCGTTGCTGGTCCTGGGGCAGCGGGTATCCTCGATTCAGGATTTTGTCGTGCAGACAAATGAAGTGATAGCCTGTCTGATGGGAGCCATAGGGAGGCTCGTCCCTGTTTTCGTGTTTCTGAGCATTCTCAATCTGATGCTGTTTGACGCGGGCGTGAATCTTCTGGGGATCATAAAGGTGTTCGCGCTCGCAGTGCCGGGCTGCCTGCTCCTTATGCTGTTTTATATCATCGCGGTGGCGCTGAGGTTTCGCGTGAGCCCGGTCCTGCTTGTCAGGAAACTGCTGCCCACCTATCTCATCGCCGTGTCTACAGGCTCCTCCGCGGCGGCCTTTGCCACCAATCTGGAGACCTGTACGGAGAAGCTCGGAATCCCGGCCAAGGTGGCGAATTTCGCGATTCCGCTCGGGCAGGTGATCTATATGCCGGGCGCGGTCATCGGCTTTCTCGCGATGGCCCTGTGCATGGCGGAATACTATGATACGCCGATCACGGTCATATGGCTGGTAACGGCGGTCCTGACCGCAGGGCTTCTGGCGATGGCGGCGCCGCCGATTCCGGGAGGGGCGGTCTCCATTTACACGATTTTGTTTTTGCAGCTCGGGATACCGGGCGAAGCGGTGGCTATCGCGGTCGCCTTAAATTCCATTCTGGATTTCCTCATGACGTCCTCCGATCTGACCTGTCTGCAGACGGAGGTGACGCTTGTCGCGGATTCTCTGGGGATGCTGGATAAGGAGAAGCTGATGCGCTGAGCGGAGTGGTGCGGGACAGGGTGTCTATTAAAATAGAATGGGTTGCTTGAAATGGAATGAATTTGCAACATGAAAATAATAAATGTTATAATATCATAACATTTCATATTGACATTTCTTTTGTGATTATGATACAATCCTTGTATAGTTCATGGAATAGGTATGAGATACAAAGATGTGGAGGAATACTCATGAATGAATTATTGGGAAACCGCATGAAGGAATTAAGAGTTGCAAAAAATTTTACCCAAGAGCAGATTGCCGACAAGATCGGTGTGAGCAGACAGAAGTATGCTCGCATTGAGAGTGGGGCAAACAGCGCTACATTAGATATTCTCTCCAAAGCTGCAAGGGTGCTTGATGTGACGGTAGGCGATATTACGAGAGTGCTTGATGACACTCCGGCGGTCGCGTACAGAGCAGGGGCCGAGAGAGTCTCATCAGAACAGATTTTTGATATGCTCGATTTTTTTTATGCAAACAAGCATTTGTACGATAAAATTCATCGTGAGGATTTCGCATAGAGGAGGTCATGCATGCAGGAGTGCAGAAAGAGAGATATTCGGAGAGAGGCCGATTCGTTCAGGAAAAGATGCGGGGTGGGACATTATGGCATTAGTAATCTGTTCAGGGATTGTGAAAGCTTGGGTTATAAGTTGTTGCGTTATCCGCTCGGAGAGTCGGCTGATCTTGGATTTGTCCTGAAAAGAGATAACGATACGGTTATCTTTACGAACAGCTGTAGCCGGCTTTCCAGAGAGCTCTTTACTTTGGCGCATGAGATTGGACATATTGTTCTCCATATGGATAAGGATAAGCAATTCGTTGATGATAACATGACATTATCCGGTGGTCATTCGGATGAAAAGGAGCAGGAAGCCAACTATTTTGCGGCTTGTCTGCTTATGCCGGACGATGAAGTGGAGAAATTTCTGGATTTACAGCTGCCTGGTTTCAATGAAAAAGGTCTGTCCGCAATGGATATTGCGAGGCTCATGTCTGAATTTAATGTCAGTTTTGACATGGCGCTGAACCGTTTGGAAAATCTGGGGAAAATTGATTCAAAAGAAAGGTTGCGGCTTGATGATGAGCGGAATGAGAGACGGGTCGGAAATCTTTTGAAAAGTGTGGTTGGGAATTCGCGGCTTAATTTACCCAGCATGGATATCGAAATTCCCCATGAGTATGTAGACTGTGTGATTTATAATTACAATCATAACGCAATACCGAGGGAAACGTTGGGAAGAGCGCTGGCATATTGTCAACTGGTTTGGGAGGATGTGAGCGACAGGTTGGTGGAACATGCTGATGAGGATAAGGATTCTGAAAGCGCAATAGGAGATTCATAAGTTTGAGAGCTTCACTGGATACGAATGCCATTATTCATTTTTATAGGGCCGGACTTCAAAATATTCTGTTTGATTTTTTTGATGAGGGTGTTTTCATATATGAGCAGATTCGGAATGTGGAACTGAAGAATCATGGCCAGGAGATTCTTGATAAAGTTGAAGAGGATATTGATTCCGGAAAGATAGAGGTCTATACAGACCAAAAGCTTAAAAATTTGGCCGTGTATAAAATCTTTGACTACAATGTCAGGGACAACCGACAATTATATGGTTCAGGTGACCTTGGCGAAGTATATGCTATTTCATTAGCGCAGACTCTGGGCGCGTATTCCTTTGTTTCGGACGATACAAAACAAGGCGGACCGTACATGTCTTTGCTGCAGTTCGTAGACAATGATATCATGCCGTTTACGTTTGCGGATGTCCTTATTATTAGATATTTGAGCGGAACGGAAAGTGCGAAGCAGACTGTGGATGATTTTAATGAGATTAACAGAAAGTCGGAGTTGAACTGGAGTCTTAAAAGTCAACTGACAAAATTCAGAAAGCGTTTTTGGAAAGAATCGTATAAATCCGAAGATACCGAATGGATACAGTTGATTACCGGAAGAACGGTTCCGGAACTGGAAATACATATTAATGCATTGAAAAATGAAATTGAGGTATAATTGTCGGGGAAATTTTTGTGAAAGAAGATGCCTATGATCAGTCAGACGCTGCGCGAGGCGCGCAAATACGAAGAAGTTTCGGAAAAACTGATCGAGCCGGAAATGCGGCCGGAGTTTCATCTGTCGCCCCGCGTCGGCTGGATGAACGATCCAAACGGATTATCTTTCTACAATGGCGAATATCATCTGTTTTACCAGTATCACCCGTATGATTGTCACTGGGGACCGATGCACTGGGGGCACGCGGTGAGCAAAGATCTGCTTCACTGGACGTATCTTCCCGAGGCATTGGCGCCGGACACGCCGTGCGACAAGGATGGCTGTTTTTCCGGGAGCGCGCTTACGCTCCCAGACGGACGGCAGCTCCTCATGTACACGGGCGTAGTACGGAAGCCGCAGGGAAGCGGAGGGACTTGTGAGCTGCAAACTCAGTGTCTGGCTGTCGGCGACGGAGTGGACTATGAGAAGTACGAGGGGAATCCTGTGCTGGACGAACGTGATCTTCCCGAGGGCGCGAGCCGCTTTGACTTCCGGGATCCGAAGCTCTGGCAGGCAAAGGACGGGACATACCGCTGCGTGGTCGGTAATTGTCGGACGGACGGCAGCGGACAGATCCTCCTGTTTGAGAGTGAGGACGCGTTTCACTGGCGCTTTAAGAAAGTACTCCTTGCGAACGATGGCCGTTTCGGCAGGCTGTGGGAGTGTCCGGATTGTTTCCCGCTGGATGGCAAGCAGGTGATTCTGACGAGCCCGAAGGATATGCTGGCGCAGGGGTTTGAGTACCCCAATGGAGACGGCACGCTCTGCCTGATTGGGAGCTACGATGAGGAGACGGACAGCTTCAACGAGGAAGCAAACCAGTCCGTCGACTACGGCATCGATTTTTACGCGCCGCAGACCCTTCTGGCGCCAGATGGGCGCCGGGTCATGATTGGCTGGATGCAGAACTGGAATACCTGCGACCAGTATCGTCCGATGGAGGAGCAGCGGTGGTTCGGCCAGATGAGCATTCCGCGCGAGCTTTCCATCCGGAACGGACGGCTTTATCAGAAGCCGATCCGTGAGTTGGAGGGGCTGCGCAGGAACGAAATGCGCTATGACGACGTGATCGTCGATGGAACGGTGCAGTTGGACGGTATAACCGGCCGCCGGGTTGATCTGGAAGTGGAAGTGGAGCCTGAGGATGCGCAGAGAGTATACCAGAAATTTGCCGTGCGTTTCGCACGCAATGAGATGTACCAGACTTCGGTCAGCTTCCGTCCTTACGAGTGTGTGCTCAAGCTGGACCGCAAATTTTCCGGGTCTCGCAAGGCGATCATCCACCAGCGTCGGAGCAAAATTCCCGCGCCGGACGGAAGGATCAGGTTGAGACTGATCCTGGATCGCTTCAGCGTCGAGATCTTCGTGAACGACGGCGAGCAGGTCATGTCGGCGACGATCTACACGGAACAGTGCGCGGACGGCATCGCGTTCTTTGCGGACGGGCGCGTGCGGATGAATGTGGTGAAGTACGATCTGGTTTGAGCGTTTGCCATTGAAAGTACAGAGAGCTGAACTGCCATAAAACAGCAGATATCTGAGATTTCAGAACAGGCTGCATCATGGCGGCTCGGCTCTTTTTGCGTCCGAAAATGAGAAGATACAGATTTGTTCAGAAAGGACTTGCAAATTCTCTCATATATAGTAAAATAAACTACATAATAGAAAAATAAAAACTAAATTATATGGTTCGATACACGATAAAATGTGAGGGAAATTTATGTATCAGATTATCAGCGACGGTTCCTGCGACCTGCCGGAGCAGCTGGCGAAGGACAAGAATGTAGAGGTGGTTCCGTTCTACGTCTCCTTTGACGAGAAGACTTATTACAAAGAGATTTCGGAGATGCCTATCCGGAAGTTTTACGATTTGATGGTGGAGCAGGAAAACGTCGTCTTCCCGAAATCATCGCTTCCGTCGATTGAAGACTACATTAATTCCTTTGAAAAGTATGCGAAGCAGGGGATTCCGATCATCTGCATCTGCATCACCGAGAAATTCAGCGGGTCCTATCAGTCGGCGATGAACGCGAAGAATATTCTGCTGGAGACCTACCCGGACGCAAAGATCGAGGTCATCAATTCCACGATCAACACGGTGCTGCAGGGCATGTACGTGTTGGAGGCGGTAAAGCTGCGGGATCAGGGCGTGCCCTATGAGGAGGCGATAAAACGCCTTCTGGACATCCGGGAGACGGGCAGGATCTTCTTCACGGTGGGGAATGTGGAATACTTAAAGCACGGGGGAAGGATCGGAAAGCTCGCCGGCGTCGCGGCCTCCATACTGGGGATCCGGCCGCTGATCACACTGAAAGAGGGGGAGATCTTCCCGTCCGGGCTGTCGAGAAGCCGCAAGAGATCCCTGGAGGCGGTGATGAATCTGCTGGACAGCCACATGAAATCCCTGATCGCCGCCGGAGAGAACATGGCGGACTATGTGGTGGACGTGGGATACGGCTATGACATCCCGGAGGCGGAGGACTTTCTCGAAAAGCTCAAGGAGAGATTCCGCGGCGTTCTGGATGTGGACCAGATCCGCCTGTATCAGATCGGCGCCGGGATCGCCGTGCACACCGGGCCGTATCCGCTCGGGGTGGGATTTCTCAAAAAGGCATGATGAACAAGTACACCGAAAAGGGACACATCACCAATCATTGACGTACTATTACCGATAAATTATAATTAAATGAAAAAATGAATATCAACAGAGGAAATAAGGTGACCGTATGGATAAAAAAGTGATTGCGGCCGGTCATATCTGTCTGGATATTACACCTGTGTTTCCGCAGAAAAAAGTCAATCATCTTAGTGAGATCCTGTCTCCCGGAAAGCTGATACAGATGGGGGAGGCAGATGTCCACACAGGCGGGTCTGTGGCAAATACCGGACTGGCAATGAAGATATTGGGGGCAGATGTGACCCTGATGGGGAAAATCGGAAAAGATGCTTTTGGGGCAATGATAAAGAATATCCTGAAAGGATATAATGCGGAAGGCAGTATGATCGAATCGCAGGAGGAAACGACTTCTTATTCCGTTGTCCTGGCAGTTCCCGGTGTAGACAGAATCTTCCTCCATCATTCCGGGGCTAACCATACATTCCTGGCTTCAGATATTCCGGAGCAGGATTTGCATGAGACAGCCCTGTTTCATTTCGGGTATCCTCCGCTGATGCAAAGTATGTACGAAAATGACGGGGAAGAGCTTTTGAAGATCATGAAAAAGGCAAAAGATGCGGGAGCGGCTACGTCCCTGGATATGGCGTCTGTGGATGAGACTTCCGCTGCGGGAGCGGCTGACTGGAGAAAGATTCTGGAGAGGGTACTTCCCTATGTAGATTTTTTTGTTCCAAGCGTAGAAGAATTATGCTATATGCTTGACAGAGAGCGTTTTTATGAATGGCAGGAGCGCGCGGCAGGAAGAGACATTACCGGGATTTTGGATATTGAAAAAGATGTAAAGCCTTTGGCGGAACAATGTATGGATTTTGGAGCAAAGGTGCTTTTGATCAAATGCGGAGCTCCCGGGATGTATTATCGGACAGCGGACAGGCGGACGATTGGCAAGATCAGCAGCCGTGTCGAATTGAATCCGGACCAGTGGGCAGGTAAGGAGGGTTTTGAAAAAAGCTATGTTCCGGAGAGGATCCTGTCCGGAACAGGTGCCGGTGATACTAGCATTGCCGCGTTCCTCACTGCAATGCTTAAGGGCTATCCTCCGGAACGCGCGCTTCAGCTTTCAGCAGCCACCGGTGCATCCTGTGTGGCAGCCTATGATGCGCTGAGCGGTCTGAAATCCTTTGAGGAGCTGGAGGCAAAAATAGATGCCGGCTGGCAGAAAAACAGTGTTTTTTAGTAAAAGTAATATCACGGGTAACAGAAGGAAATTTTATCTGGAAACGGGAAAATTCCACAGAAATTCCACATAGATTCCTAAAAGTTTCCCCAATGGCGGTTTATCATAGGATCATCACAGGCGGAGGAATACTCCGGGAAAGGAAGGATCTTATGAAAAACAAAAAGTTTTTGGGAATCACGGCGGCACTGGCGGTAACTGTGCTGACAGGGAGTTCGCTGGCGATATTTGCGGCGGAGACAGCAGTTTCGGATGCGGATTACAGTTACCACGTCGGGCAGCAGAGAGCGGCCCAGTATGCACAGGACGGCGATGACGACGAGGAGTATAAAGCGGGTTACAGCTACAGCGTGGGCCGGCAGAATTATATGGAAAAATATGGAAAATTATCCGAATTACTCAAAATAAATAAAACATGACATTCGGGCGGGTAAGCAATTATCCGCCCTTGCTTGCATTTGAGCGGATGCTTTATTATAATTTTCCGGGGTGATAAAGGATGCCAAAAATACTTATCGTGGACGATGAAGAAGAGATTGTCCGTCTGATCGGGCGCTATGCGCGGCGCGAGGGCTATGAGACGGCGGAGGCCTGCGACGGCAGCGAGGCTGTCGAGCTGTGCAGAAAATATGATTTCGATATGATCATCATGGATGTGATGATGCAGGACATGGACGGTTACACGGCGGTAAAAAAGATACGCTCGGAAAAGGACATTCCTGTTTTGATGCTGTCTGCGCGGGGAACGGAGTACGACAAGCTGTTTGGCTTTGAGGTGGGCGTGGACGATTATGTCACCAAACCGTTTTCGCCGAAGGAATTGATGGCGAGAGTAAATGTGATCCTGAAGAGACAGGCAAAGAATGCCGCCGTGAATGCTGCCGATGCGGGTATAAACAAAACGGAGAAACTGGTCTTTGACGGCCTTGAGATCGATATGGCCGGCCGCAGCGTTTCGCTCGACGGGGAGAAGGCGGAGCTGACTTTGAAGGAGTACGATCTTCTGACCTATCTTGCGCGGAGACAGACCGGCTCGGCGAGACCCTTGACCGCACGGATCAGAAGCTTCGCGAGGCAAAGAGCTATCAGCGCGATCTGCTCGCGAATATCTCGCACGATTTGCGGACGCCGCTGACGATAATTCGGGGCTACGCGGAGAGCATCCGGGATTTCGGCGGCGAGGAGGAGCAGCGGACGGAGGACGCCGACATTATCATTCAGGAATCCGACCGACTGAGCGCGCTCGTAAACGAGATACTGGAATACTCGGAGCTGCAGGCAAACGGCGGCGAGATGGAAACGGAAACCGTGGATATGTCGGAGCTTGTGACGAAGGTCGTCGCGCAGTTCGAACCGCTTTTCCGGGCGAAAGGCGGGACTGTGCGCAAAGAGATCGCCCCTGATCTGACGGTAAAAGGAAACGCCGACGGACTGCAGCGCGCCGTTTACAACCTGCTCGACAACGCGATACGGCACACGAAGGAGAGCGAGGGAATACAAGTCTCGCTCTGCCAGAAGGATGATTGTGTGAGATTTGAAGTCAGTGATCACGGCGGCGGTATCCCGGCTGAACAGCTGCCGCATATCTGGGAAAAGTATTACACCTACCGGCAGCGCGGACAGCAAGGCGTGTCGGGTCTGGGTCTTGCGATCGTCCGGCAGATCGTCGAGCTCCACGGCGGACGCTGCGGCGTGGACACAGAGGAAGGCGTCGGGAGCACATTCTGGATAGAGTTACAGCCAATTAAAAAATGAGGGAAAATTGATTCTTCAAACATTGACAATGCTTTCAGTTTCTGCTACAATACAGAAGTTAGATAAGACTAACCGAAAGAAAAGCCGAAAGGCTTCTTTTTTGAGCAGATGGTTAGTGAAAACTAACTGAAAAAGGAGGTTCAGAGTGAGCGTTACGATCATAGGCGGAAACGAGTGCATGGTCTGTCAGTACGAAAAGATCTGCAGGGAACATGGATACAAGGCAAAGATATTTGTGAAGGAGAGCGGCCGCATAAAGAAGAAAATGGGCTACCCGGATCTGATGATCATATTTGTGAACACGGTATCTCACAAGATGGCGATCAGCGCCGTTACGGAAGCCAGGCGGAATGGAGTTCGGGTGGAGCGGATCCATTCGAGCAGCTGCGCCGCGCTCGAAAGTGTTCTGCGGGATGTCAGGGAGGAGCAAAGGTGAGCATGAAAATGGATATGGAACTACGGGCATCCGGGGAGGACTATCTGGAGGCAGTCTTGATTCTGGGACAGAGGAAAAGTCAGGTGCGTGCCATAGATGTTGCGCAATATCTGGGTTATGCTAAGACCAGCGTCAGCCACGGGCTGCGTCTTTTGCGCCAGGGCGGTTTTCTAAGCAGGGACGCGGACGGCTATCTGTATTTGACTGAGACCGGCAGGGATATGGCGGAGAGGATCTACGCAAAACACCGCTTTTTTGCCGGGTGGCTGATCAGGGCGGGCGTTGCGCCGGACATTGCCGAGAAGGATGCCTGCCGCATGGAGCATGCGATCAGCGAGGAGAGCTTTCAGAGCCTGATGCAGGCGCTGGAGCTGGAGCACCCGTAGGAAACTTCTACAGACGGTTTGTCTTGACTCCCCGGTTTTTTGTCAGATAAAATTTAGTCAACAATGTCAGAATCAGAGGCGATTAAGTGCAGTGCGCTTGCGATGCTATAGCAAACGTCAAATACATTTTCCGTTTGCTACAGCCCCTCCGGGGGATGCGCACGAATTTGCACCGGAAATATGCTGCTTACGCAGCGCAAATTCGGCGCAGGAAACGAGCAAAACGAAAATCGTTTTGTCGTTTCCTATAAGCAAAATGGCGCTGTGCCGAATGGAGGTGATTCCAGTGAAACAGCATCGGTTTTGGGCATGGTGTGCCGTCTTTTGCATGGCTATGGTGATGTTCACAGGGTACAAGCATCAGTAAAGATGACAGTGAAGGAGAACAGTAAAAGAAATCAATAAAAGAAACCAATAAAAGAAACCAGTAAAAGAGAACAGGGAGGACATGCTATGAATTATGAAAAGTGCTTGAAGAGTCTTGCTGTATTTGCGGGAGGGACTTTGTTCGGCTCCGCCGGATTGAAGCTGTTGTCCAGCCGGGACGCAAAAAAGGTCTATACCCACGCCACTGCCGCGGCTCTGCGGGTGAAGGAGTCGGTCATGGAGACAGTGACCACTGTGGAAGAGAACGCCGCAGATATACTGGCATCGGCGAAAGATCTGAACAACCGGCGGGCGGAACAGGAAGCTGCGGACGCCGCCGGGTATGCGGAAGAGGAAAACACAGATGTTCCTGAACAGGAGGAGAACTGATCGGTATGAACGTAACCGTGAAGCATCGCAGCCGGGGCCGCATCCGAGTTCAGATGGCGCAGCCCCGGATGTCACTGGAGCAGGCGAATCTGCTGGAGTGCTATCTTAAAAGGCTTCCGGATGTCACAAGGGCTGTCGTTCATGAGCGGACCCGCTGTGCCATTGTGGAATATCAGGGTTGTGAGGCGGACGTTTTAAAGGCGTTCAGACGTTTTTCTTATGAAATGGAGGAGCTGTGCCCGCCTCTCAACAGCAGCCGGACGCTGAACCGAACCTATGAAGAGAAGCTGGTGGGCATGGTTGCCGCAAAAGCCGCGGCCACGCTTTTCTTTCCAATGCCTCTGCGGGCTGCCTACACTGTCTGGAAATCCATCCCGCACTTATACCGCGGTATACGATGCATTTTGCGGGGACAGATGTATGTGGAGGTGCTGGACGGCCTTTCAATCGGGATTTCGCTGATCCGGGGCGATTTTGCCACCGCGTCTTCGGTGCGCTTCCTTCTCGGACTGGGTGAGCTTCTGGAGGAGTGGACCCGCAAAAAGTCTGTCAGCGATCTGGCGCAGTGCATGGCTCTGAATGTTGACCGGGTCTGGCTTAAGACGCCGCAGGGTGATGTTCTCGTGCCGTTGTCACAGATCCGGGAGGGCGATCAGCTGCGCGTCCGGTTGGGAGGTCTGATCCCGCTTGACGGTGTGATCACCGAGGGGGAGGTCATGGTCAATCAGTCGTCTCTCACCGGGGAGTCCATACCGGTTCCCAAGCGCGCGGGCATGACAGTCTACGCGGGGACGGTGGTGGAGGAGGGCGAGTGTGTCCTTCAGGCCGCGGGTCAGTCGGGAAGCAGCCGTTACGATAAGATCGTAGCCATGATCGAACAGTCGGAGTCCTTAAAATCCACGGCGGAGAGCCGTGCGGCAAATCTGGCGGACCGGCTGGTGCCTTACACTCTGGCGGGCAGCCTGCTCACATACTTATTGACCAGAAATGTTTCCAGGGCTCTGTCCGTACTCATGGTGGATTTCTCCTGCGCCCTGAAGCTTTCCATGCCTCTGGCGGTTCTTTCCGCGATGCGGGAGGCGGGCGGTTTCCATGTGACGGTGAAGGGCGGCAGGTATCTGGAGAAGGTTGCCCTGGCGGACACGATTGTCTTTGACAAGACCGGCACGCTGACGCACGCCTGCCCGGTGGTCGCGGAAGTCGTACCGTTCGGCGGGCATGACCGGACGGATATGCTCCGGCTGGCGGCCTGTCTGGAAGAACATTTTCCGCATTCCATGGCGAACGCCGTTGTTCAGGCCGCGCGGGAACAGGGACTGTCCCATGAGGAAATGCACTCGGAGGTAGAGTACATCGTCGCTCACGGCATTGCCAGCGAGGTAAATGGCAGGCGGGTCGTCATCGGCAGCGCGCATTTTGTCTTTGAGGATGAGCACTGCATGATCCCGGATGGCGACAAGGCGCGTTTTGACGCTCTGCCGGATCGGTATTCCCACCTGTATCTGGCGATCAGCGGCGTACTGTCCGCTGTGGTCTGCATCTCGGATCCCCTGCGGCAGGAGGCCGGTTCGGTGATCCGCAGCCTGCGCGATCTGGGTATCCGTCGGGTGGTCATGCTCACCGGAGACAGTGAGCGTACCGCTGCCGCGATTGCTGCTGAGATCGGTGCAGACGAATATCAGGCGGAGATCCTGCCCGCGGATAAGGCTGATTTTGTGGAGGCAGAGCGGGCAAAAGGACATACGGTCATCATGATCGGAGACGGCATCAATGATTCCCCGGCGCTGTCCAGGGCCGATGTGGGCATTGCCATCAGCGACGGCGCGGCGATTGCCAGGGAGATCGCGGACATCACCATTGCCGCGGACAGCCTGTTTGAGCTGGTCAGTCTGCGGCGGATTGCTGATCGCCTGACCGGCCGCATCCGCTCCAATTACCGTTTTGTCATCGGATTCAATGGCTCCCTGATCGCGTTGGGAGCACTGGGTATGCTGGCTCCGGCGACGTCCGCCATGCTGCACAACCTTTCTACGCTGGGCGTCAGCCTGCGGAGCATGACGAATCTGCTGGAAACGAATGAAAGCAAGTAAGGTATAGCCGCTTTGCGGAGCGGCTTTCTTTAAGGATAACAGTTAGGTGCTGCTAACTTATGAGCAATTTCAAATGAAGGGATGGGTAATCGGAAATGGAAACAAACGCGGAACAGGCGCGGGAGCAGTTAAAAAATTTTTTGGAAATCGTTGACCTCACAAAATCCTTCGGCAGCGGAGATACCAAACAGGAGGTGCTTCGGGGGCTCAGCTTCTCTGT
>CANQRR010000016.1 GCA_947626285.1 uncultured Lachnospiraceae bacterium | reverse complement strand
GAATTAAATGTTGTAAGATACCCAAGCATCGAAAGAGCTGTGCTTGACAAGCCAAAAACTATTGTCGGAAAAGACGGCAAACGCAGAGTTGCGCCATATCCATACGGATTTTGTCCGACATTTCACCGTTATAAGTTGGACGAATACAAGAATAAGAAACGCGGGAGAAACATCTTCGTCTGCTCTATGGCTGATTTGTTCGGAGAGTGGGTGCCTGACGAGTGGATCGAAGATGTATTTGAGGCTTGCAAGGCAGCGCCACAGCACAATTACCTTTTCCTTACAAAAAATCCGGCGAGATACATAGAACTGGAGAACGATAGAAAGATGCCGTGGAGTGATAATTTCTGGTTTGGCACGAGTGTCACAAGGCAATCAGACAATTACACATGGTTCAAAGACAAGAAGTTCCACTGGTTCTTATCAATCGAGCCGTTACTGGAAGATTTGAAGAATATGGACGTACAGAACCCTTTGCCTGAGTGGATCATCATAGGGGCAGAAACAGGGCGGCGAAAAGACAGAGTAATACCAAAGCGCGAATGGATCGAGAATATCGTGGATCAATGCAGAGAGTACGGAATACCGGTATTTATGAAAGAATCCTTAACGGATATATGGGGAGAGCAGCTTATTCATGAGTTCCCAGAACCGCTCAGATATGCCGGAAGAACAACTCTATAAGAGCATTGATGGAAACACGATCAAAAATCCAGTAGCGTACTGCAAAAGTCATAAAGGCTATCTGTCTTTGAAACAGTTAAAGGTTCACAGATGTACCTCCAGATGTTGCATAGGACTCGAAAAACTGGACTGTCCTCATTGGAGGGAACGAAACAGGCGTAGGGAGTTGTCAAAACAGAAACGTAAGGAATTGTATGGGAGGTAAGACTATGCAAAATAAGAGCAAAGCGCATATCATTCCTAGAAATCAGATTGTGGAAAGCATGAAGAACGTGGATTTTTCAGATTTGAAAATGCCGATGGTCTGCGTTTACAATAAGCCGTTTGATTTCCCGGACAAGATCATAGCGAGAGTGTTTGATGCTGTGGAAAGCGCAGCGACAAATATCTGCGCGGTATACGATACTCTAAAAGACTGCCGCGAAGATATAGCTGCCGCCGGTTTCTCAATCTGTGTTCCGAGAAGTGGCAACGATGATATGTGCATTGTTGAATCGTATATGAAATAGGAGGGCGGTCATGAAGTTATACTTTTACTCATTACACAATGAAAAAGGCAGCAGAGAGATCAGACTGCAGGAGGGAGAGGCAGAGGAAAAGCAGAAAACGTATGAGTCTGTAAACGGTTCTTTCCCCGGACTGTACAAGAAACGGCTCAATAAGGTTGAGATCGGCATCGTCATAGCATCATCTCTGTATGACACGGTTGTGCTTACCCAGAGGGACGATGAACGCGCAAGAAACACGTTCATGACCTACTATGAGGGCATTTCAACGAAACACAACCAGATCGCCAAGAAGTTCCATGCGTACAAGATGGATTGCGAAGATGCCGAGATTGTGGAGAGAGCGAATGAAAACTGACAAAACGATTTGCCTTGAAAAAGCGATCCGCAAGGCAACCAGAAAGACCGGCGTATTTGGCTGCTATGAGGTAACAATCGGTTTCTACGGCAGAGAGCGTGTTGATTATATGACATACGACACAAGCGGCATATTCCGCTGCTATGAGATCAAGGTCACAAAGGCAGATTTCCACAGTGATGCCGCAAAGTCGTTTGTCGGACACTATAATTACTACGTTCTGACGCCGGAACTGTATGCAGAAGTGATAAAGGAGATACCGGATCATGTCGGCGTGTACATAGTTTCCGATGATAGTACATGGGTTGCGAAGAAAGCCAAAAAGCAGGACTTATCCGACAAAAGGTACTTCATGCGGAGAAGTATCGGCGGCAGAAGTACGGTTGTGGCGGTGGCGTGGGAGGATATGCTGAAAGATAGCATGATCCGCTCATTATACAGAGATTCAGACAAACTTATCAGGAGAGAACATGAGCAGCACACCGACTTGCGAAAAGAGTATGACCGTATGCGTAAGGACTACATGGTTTTGTTTCACAATGTCATTCAGAAGTATGGGAAAGATGCAGCAAGTGAGCTGACGGAGGAAAAAGATGAATAGGGCAGATTTATTCCATCACTATGTATGCGATAAAGACGGACATATCGAAATGGAGATATGGTTCAATCCAAAAAACTATGAGTTTTCAGTCCATTATCCGAGGTTTGAATGTTCTGGCGCAAGAATGGGCGAGGCAACCTCATTTCAAAAATTCGGAATGGCTCAGCTTGGTATGATGATATTTGCATACAGTGAGGAAGAATATATGAGATTGGAAACGGCACTCATAAACTTTTTCAAAAATAACAGTCAGGGAGAGACAGAGGACGATGGAAAAGATTGAGAATGATAAGGAATTAAGCAAGATTACCCGATCTCGCTTACTTGGTTCAGGGAAAGACTTGGAAACGCTTGAAACGTCTGCACTAGACGATGTTGTGTATCACCCGAACACAGAAGAAACGATCAAAGAGTTTGAGAGCGTCTATAAAATACCTATTTTCCATCACTATGTATGCAACAAAGACGGATATAACGTAATGGAGATTTTTTACAATCCAGACGCAAAACCATTCAGATTCTTTGTGCATTACCATAGGTTCGAGAGTTCCGGCGCAAAACTGAGATATTGCACTTGCTTTCAGGGTTTTACGAGTGAGCAGATAGGCATGGTGGTATTCGCCTACAGTGAGGAAGAATACTGGAAGTTTGAAAAAGCGTTCATTGACTGGATCAGAAAGAACAGTAAGAGGTGGATAGAGGACGATGGATAA
This sequence comes from uncultured Lachnospiraceae bacterium, assembly GCA_947626285.1. Classification (GTDB taxonomy): domain Bacteria; phylum Bacillota; class Clostridia; order Lachnospirales; family Lachnospiraceae; genus Choladousia. The sequence goes on along the minus strand of CANQRR010000016.1, from coordinate 57,860 downwards.
GACACCGTTACAGATATTTGAGGAAAGAGTACAGAGAAAATCTTGCGTGACTTGTGCAAAGCTGATTGTAAAGCCAACGCCATGCGGACATATCAATTTCTGCGGCCATTGTGGGAAGATCATTCTCGATAGGTTTCTGGACTGCGGAAATTTGTCGGACTGTGACTATGAAGAAAGAGAGGTGGCAGAGTGAAAGAAGTATGCGGAACGTGTAAACACAACAGGCGGCAGCGTGACGGTCATTGTAACGCTGAGTTTTGTTGTAACAACGAAGATTCGGAGTATTACGGAGTGCCGACAGAATACAGCGACACTTGCGAGGAATGGGAGGAAAAGGAATGAGTACTGGCAGATACACAACGCAGTTGCCGGACGGAAGATATATTCTGCCGAAAGAATATATCGAAGATGTGCATAAGATCGAGAACGGAAAGACAATCCTTTTCATAACCGGCAATCCTATCGACAAACTGGCATATTATGAGAACGTGGCAGAATCGCACACCACGCCGAACCTGATAGATGCAGATAGGTTGAAACAGGAAATATGCGCTATGGCAATAAAGCATGGCTATCCAGTTGATAAGGTAAACGCCTTGGAGATCATCAACAATCAGCCTATTGTGCTTGCTGAACCTATACGGCGTGGAAAAGTGGTGTGTGCAGAAAGGAACGAATATTTCTATGTGTGTTCTATATGTGGGAGTCGCATATTTAACGGAACGTATAATTACTGCCCGAAATGCGGCGTGAAGTTCATGTAGGGTGGAGAAAGAGAGGAACGAAGATGCGTGAAATAGTTTTCAGAGGTAAATGCGCCGATGATGGAAAGTGGCGTGAGAAAGAGTACAAAGACGGTAAATTGTACACTGGTACTGAGTGCTACGATTTTATAGAGGGAACGGCGTGTGAATGGACTGGCCTGAATGACGAGAATGGTAGGAACATCTTTGAGGGCGATATTGTCAGAGATACGGAAGATAACTGCATCGGCGTTGTGAAGTTCGGAATATATGACAATCCGGGCAGAGCGGACGATGATGGGGGACATCTTGGATTTCATATACAGTGGGTAGAAAAGATAGTGATGCGCCGCAACGACATATTGTTTTGGGCTGATAAAATCAAGGTCATAGGGAACATCTTTGACAATCAGGAATTGATAGATCAGCACAAGGAACTGGAAGTTTACCGCTCGATCGGTACTGTTGACGAACTCAGGAGAGCAAAGGATCAGCAGATACCGAAAATGGTTACGCATGAGTCAAGCGTATACAAATGCCTGACTTGCCCTACCTGTAAGAATGTAGTGGACGAATTTACTACACTCAACGGCGAAAAGGTGCGTGTGACATACAAATACTGCCGTTTCTGCGGACAGGCATTGAAGTGGGAGGAATGATACGATGAACATATCAAAAACGATCGATGGTCTGAAATTCTGGCGTTCAAAGTTGTTCAACGGTATCTACGGCGATAAGGTGTGCTGCCTTTCCGATGCGATAGCGTATCTGGAGATACTGATACACATGAGGGAACTGACTGAAAAGGTCGATCTCGAAAAACTTGCCAATTTGTCACTGGCAAAAGATAACGAAACCAATACGGTCAATATCAGCTTTACATACGACAAGCATCTCAGCCCGGAGGAATTGGTGTATCTTCTGACACAGAGTATCAATAGCGTCAGTATTATTGACGAGAGCAGAGCTGCCAGAGAGAAACAGGTAGCCAAAACGCCGGACTATATAGCAGAGTATGAAAACGGCGATAGAGAGTGGGTTTGTCCAATCTGCGGATCAAGGTATGTTCGTTTCGAGAAATACGAATATTGCCCGAACTGCGGACAACATATCAATCACAAAACGGAGGTAGAATGAACATGGACAGGAAAACAGTTGAAAGAGCAAACGAAATCATCATGCAGATCAAGAATACGGAGGATCAGATCAATGCTCTCAGTTGCCACAATAAAGATGGAATAACGTTGTTTGTGAGCAGACCGAAATACTCGGCGAGAGATTTTTATGATATTCCTATCACTATTGACGAACTCAATCTTCTTATCGAGAACAGGCAGAAGATCAAGGAACAGTTGGAAAAGGAATTGGAGGAATTGCATTGACGAACGCAGAAACCGGAGGTTGAGGAATGAGCAAGATAAGCGCATTGATATGTAGTTTAAGGGGAATGGCATCGAAACAGGGCGGTTGTTCTGGAGAAATTATGAAACTTGCCGCCGACACAATCGAGGTACTTTCCTCAAAAACTACAAGTCAGAACGGCGATGGGTGGATTCCTGTAGGGGATAGACTGCCAAAGGAACACGAAGAAAGAACTGAGATACTTGACTTAATATTTAACGTAATTCAATCATGCAAAGTTTCAGACCTTGTTTTAGTGACTGTATATGACAGCGATCAAGACAAAACATTTGTTTCAGACGATTGCACGGTTGATGGAAAATGGGCGAATTATAGCGGTAATTGTTACGAGGTATTGGCGTGGCAGCCGTTACCGCCAGCATATGAGCCAAAGAGGGATTGATTATGGCACGAATGATTGACGCAGATGAACTAATGAAAAGTATAGAGGATAATTGCTATTCAGTATCGCAAAAACATAATAGCATTGAAAAAGGCATGACGCTTAACGGAATTAAACAATGTATCGAGGAACAACCTACCGTTGACGCTGAACCGATTCGGCATGGTAATTGGATAAGGAACGGAGTTTTTTGTGCAAACTGTTCTGAATGTGGAAAAAACAGTGTTGATATAGGAAAATACTGTTCTAATTGTGGTGCGAAGATGGAGGAACACGAGAATGAGTGAAGAACTGAAACTTCTATCCTGTCCATTCTGCGGTGGCAGAGCGAAGATGGAGCGCTTACATTGGGATAACGGTATGCCGGAAGTGTACTACAGTGAATGGACATTCTATATGGTTTGCTGCGAGTTATGCGGTGCTGCCACAAAAGGTCATTATACGGAAAGCACGGCAAGGGAGGCATGGAACCGTAGGAAAAAGAGATTCCACCCGAAAGAGTGGATCAGTACATATCATAAAGAGCCAATAGAAAAAAGGGGCGGCTGAGATAGCTGCCCCTTTATACGTCACTCACTTGCCTTAAAGTTATAGACTGGTTTCAGAATATCCAAAATCTCAACCGTAGGTTCAATGCTGTCAACGATCTCCTGCATCGGCTTGTATGCCATCGGTGCCTCGTCAATGGTATCAGAAGATACGGAAGTAGTGTATATGCCGATCATGGAGTCCTGATAGTCCTCGATTTTGAGCGTTTCCCTTGCCTTTGTCCTAGACATGATCCTACCGGCACCGTGCGGCGCTGAGCAGTTCCAATCGTCATTCCCCTTGCCTACGCCGAAAATGCAGCCGTCACGCATATTTATAGGGATCAGCAGTTTCTCGCCGTATTTCGCGGAGATAGCGCCCTTACGCACGATGTTTGAGTCCATGTCAATGTAGTTGTGTATGGTATGGAAAGCGTCACACGGAGTAAGTTTGGCCTTTTCTATGATGATCTCGGCGATCTTCTCACGGTTTCTCCTTGCGAAGTCCTGGCATATAGCCATATCATGAAGATAGTCCTCGCGGTACTTGCCGGTCAGATAGCAGAGGTCTTTCGGGATATTCGGGTTGTGCGCCTTGAAATTCTTGCGAAGTTCCCTGAGAGCGCCCTGTATTTCGGTTCTCCGTCCGGCTTTCTTATAGTCCTCAATCAGCTTTTCCTGCTGCTCAAACAGTTCGTCTTTGCCGGACATCAGATCGATAGCAAGGTTCTGGTATATCTCGGCAACCTGTTTTCCGAGATTACGGCTGCCGGTATGAATAATCAGGTAAAGATCGCCGATGCTGTCATGATCCACTTCGATAAAGTGGTTGCCGCCGCCGAGAGTTCCGAGTGATTTCATGAGCCACGGCACTTCTCTCAGTTCACGGAAACATCTCAACTCCTGCAGAGTGTCTTTGTCCGTTCTGCTTTCATGCACATTTCGCCCATATGGGACGTACTCGTGGATCACTTTATCCAGTTTTGCAAAGTCAATAACGCGGTCTTTCAGCTTGACACACAACATTCCACACCCAATATCCACGCCTACGATATTCGGAATTACCTTGTCACCGAGGTTCGCGGTAAAGCCTATCACACAACCTTTTCCGGCATGAACGTCCGGCATGATCCGCACTTTGCAGTCCTTGAAAGCCTCCTGTGATAGCAGAGTATTGATCTGATCCAGAGCCTCCTGCTCAACGATATTCGTAAAGATTTTCAAATTTTTCATTCCTGTTGTCCTCCGCATAAATCAGCGCTCCCTACTTACAGAGCAGAGAGCGCCGGATAATTTACTGTGCAATCGCCCAATCTTCACTCACGCAGTAGAAGATCATCATTTCCTTTACCACGGTTTCGTAGATCGGTCTGAGGTCCTTATCAGCCGCGATGATAGTGAGATTGTTGATCGAGTTCGCCGCCGTCTTGGTAGCACCGTTCTGTAAAGCCATCTCTTTCGCATATGCCACACGCTGAGTCAGTCTGCAAGGGCGTTTCTGGTTCAGCCGCTCATAGCTTTCTGCCCTTGCGTTCTGATACCGTGCGGACCGAGATGCGCCGTTGGTGTACTTGCTGCTCTCAGCGATCTTGCCGATGCGCCTGTTTACCCACGCCTTGAAATCTTCCTCATTGGTGGTATCTGAGAACGTTTCTGCGATCGCGTCCTGTTTCTTCTCGATGCGGTCAAGCTGCTTGGCCTGTCGTTTCTGTTCCAACTCCATTTTCGCCTGTTCGTCCGCTATCGCATAAAACATCTGCATCTGCGGCGAGAGAGTGCGGCGGTCAATAGCAACCTGTTTGTAGCGTTTCTCAACATCAATGAAGTATTTGCGGACGCGCTTGCCAATTTCATTTCTTTCCAACATAGCCATCTCTTTAGCCGTGTCGAGTTTGATGATATGTTCCTTGCGTGGAGTGCCACCGGCCACCGTACAAATTTGTACACTGGTATAATCTTCATTTTCTGTGGAGTCACATTCTTCTAACCGCCTGTCAACCCATGTTCGATACGGAGTCCTCACACCGAGAACCGCATAGAGTTCTGTGCCGTATACAACCTTTTCGCCCTGATCTGTTTCGTAGACCGGCACAAGGTCATTCTCAATCACTTTCAACTCTCCCATTATGATTATCCTTTCCGCGTTTCTTGCCGTAGCAGAACGCCATAGCTATTGTTTTGAGGTAACTTTCACCGAGTCCGGCGAGAAAATAAAGTTCCCCTATTTCCTCAACGGACATAGGCTGTTTTACAACTTCATTCAGTTCTGAATTGTTCATTGACAATATCCTCCAAAAATTATTGAATTTCCCAGAGGACAATGGTAGAATAGATTTACCATCATCTTATGTGGGTGGTGTGGAGTGTAGGGAGTTGCTTTCACTTGTCTAGGGTGGCAACTCTCTATTTCTTTTTAACCGCCTCAATGCCCTTTTTAATCAGATCAAGAAGTCCAATATTATGTTCCTTAGAAAACTCCATGATTTCTTTCTTTTCACTAGGAGAAACACGAATATTTATTCTGTCTGTCTTGGGGTTATCGGTCGGCCTCCCCATACGAGTACCCATATAAACCTCCTTTCTTTCTGTACTCACAAATGTATGATACGATATGTGAGTACAAATGTCAATACCCATTTTCAGAAATCTTTCAATGTTCAGTAAGCAGAATGTTTCACATGAAACATATCGCAAATATTGTTCGCTTGACTGAACATCAACGGCAAAAAATCAATGCCCCATGTCACAGGGGCAAAGACTTTTAGAGGTTTTTCAGCTTTCCTCTGGCAATCAGGAAACCAATGCCTGACAGCAGGGCAGCTAAAGCGCCAACCATACACGCGATCCCAATATCTCCGAACATCATCAATCCCATAAGTAGACCGATAGCGCCGAGAATAATAAGGATAATACCAATGGCAAGCATACGTCATACCTCCTTTCTACCGATCATAACCTCTGAGATAGACTTCCACACGGTCGAAGCCGTTCTCAGTGTATGATTCGATTTCGTCAGTGACAGATGCGCCAGACTGCAAGATGCAGTTCGCCTCGTCATTGTCAATGTAGGTATCTCCAAAGCCGACAAGCGTATTGCCCTTAAAGAACATGGCGCACGCACTGAGATATTGTATGTCGTAGTCGTGGTTGTTCGTTACCTTGATGATAACACTGTCGTCTGTCGTGTTCTCAATGCTCCATTGCAGATCAGCGTCCACAACCGACTCATGATTACTCCGGTCAACCGTCACAGAGTAGTCAAAGTTGGATATTTTTTCAATGGGAATATCCTCGAAGTAGTGGTAAACAGGGTAGGACTGCCCCGGACCTATGCACGTTTCACTGGAAGAATATGCGCCGATCACGGCTCCTGATGCGTCAAGGGCGCTTGTGTTGGTGCTGACATCAATAGGCACATCGGCATTGTTCGTGACAAGGATATAGGCCATTGTATCATCGTATGACGATACCGCATATATCTCATGGTCGATCATGTCCGCAAGGGTTTCACGTTCGTCTGCGTCAGTGCTTTCTTCGCCTTTATTGCCAGCAGCCGTAGCCGTTTCATATTCGTCTGCATCAACGCTTTGTTCGCTCTTATTGCTCACAGTACCCGATGGGGTGGGAGAGGGCGAGAAAAGCACGATAGGGGCGATTATGATGCCTACGCCGGAACATATTATGCCCGCGATAGGCATACCGCGTTTCTCATGCCGCACGAGCGCAAAGATGCCGAGGATAAGACCGGCAACGCACGGTATAAAGCCGATGATGATAAGAGAGGTTATCAAGCCGATAATGCCGAAAATAAGTGACAGGATAGATAATACATCGCTCTGTTTCTTTTCCATAGTCTTTCTCCTTGTAAAATGAATTTAACATCAATATACTACAAAAAGCATATATTCTCAATGGCAAAAATAAAAGACATACAATTTGTATGTCTTTCCTGATCCTCCAGATTTGTCATTGTATTTCGTGAATGGCCGCACCCACACGCGCTTGCCGGACTTCAATGTGCGCAAGAATCCACGGACGCTCACTTGTTCTGTCGGCTTGGTGTACTACCGCTTGCCTGAGATATTTGGAATATCTCTGTTGTCAATGCGGAATGTGGAAATGAGAGGAATCGTGCCGCCGGTCCGCTTGATCTGCGCTTTCTGCTTGCCGGTCAGCCGCTTTTCCTTTTTGTCCGATACCTCAATGTATTCCCGGAAGTTGGCGGCGTAGCACATCAGCGCATGGAACTTGAAAGCCGATTTCCACGCCGTTCTGTCTGCACTTACAATCACACTCAATAAGCGCCGTTTCTCTTTTGGCATGCTTGGTTTCCATATCCGCTCACCGATTTCTTTTGTGACAGGATCATAACTGAAATTGAAAGCATAGATGCCGTCAGGAAACACATATATCCTGATTTTTCTGCCGTCCGGCTCATAGGCAATAGACATCAGTTTTTCCTTAAACTCAATGAGAGCGGACTGGATAGGAAGATGGAACTCCGTTTCAGAAAGCCATTTCTCATTCTGTTTATACCAGCTTTTCGTTGGTTTCAACGATAATGCGGTTGCAGTTGCTTACGTCAAACATAGAAATTTCTCCTTTCCTCAATGGTTCCTCTATAATTTGTCCCTTTGGCATGAGGTTTCAAGTGGCTTTCATGCGTTCCACATGGCTCACGCGAATGTCAGGGAGAGCCGTCCCCTTATCTGGTTTCACATTAAAGCCAGAAAACCTGTTGTCCGTCATGCGGCACTGTCAACCGTTGCTGCCGCCGCCCGGTGGAGCGCTTTCACATTAAAAGCGCCGCCCGAAACCTGTTAGCCATCATCAAAGGGGCAAATTATAGAGGAACCATTGGCTTTATCCTACAGAAACAAGCCTCACATGGTTATTCAAAGCTGCATCAATCTTCTCGTCAGTGATACCGAGGTAACGCGCCGTGATCGCGGCGCTGCTATGCTGATAAAGACGCCTCACGAGTTCAATGTCACAGTTGTTCGCATAGTATATTTCAGTGCCGAAATACTTGCGGAAAGAGTGTGTGCTGATATGCTCATATCCGTCACCGAGATAGTCGCATACTTTCTTCAAATGCTTCTGCACGGCTCTTTCCGAGAGCGGGAAGATCACATCATCTGGACCGATGCCGTTCTTATCCGCAAACTCTTTCAGAAACTCATAGATCGCCTTTGGAACAATGAAGTTGCGCTTCTTGCCGGTCTTTTCCTCCCTCATATTGAACCGATACGCATCTCCGTCATGAATGATGCAGGAGAGGCGCAGCGACAGAATATCGCCGATCCTCAATCCGGTGTTCGCCTGTATCTCTAAGGCGGTTGCGATCCGGGGGTTGGGTTGTATATTCTTGCCGTTTCCCAGAAATATCAGGTTTATCAGTGTTTCATATTGTTCATGGCTGCAAGCCACGGTTGTCTTTCCGGGCATCTCAATTCCTCCAATTCTGCATAAGTCCGTATACAATGTTGTTAATCTCAACGCTCTCAATAAAGCCGCCCTGTAACCTGACGGCATCAACGCCTGTGCCTGTCCTGTAGAGCATATCGCCCTTGCCAAGCAGCTTTTCAGCGCCGCCCTTGTCAAGCATAACCATAGAGTCATGATAGGAAGATACGGCAAAGCATACCTTTGTGGGGATATTGGCTTTAATCAGACCGGTCACAACATTCACAGTGGGGCGCTGCGTGGCGAGAATCAGGTGTATACCGCAAGCGCGGGCCTTTTGTGCAAGGCGTACAATGCAGTTCTCCACCGACATCTTGCTCGTCATAATCAGGTCAGCCATCTCGTCAACACACAGCACGATCCTTTTCATTCTCATGCCGGAAACACGGTTAAACTCGTCAATGTCACGGACACCGGCAGCCGCAAGCTGTCTGTAACGATTGTCCATCTCGTGACAAAGGTGCGACAGCAGATTAACGGCATCTCTGACCTCTGTTACAACGTGGCACATGGGAAGATTCTCATAATATGAGAACTCAACCATTTTCGGATCAACCATGTATAACTCCAGTTCATCCGGTCGGTTCCTCAAAAGCATAGAGATAATCAACCCTTGCATGAATACGGACTTACCTGATCCAGTAGTACCGGCGATCAGCATATGCGGCATCTTACTCACATCGGCGAGTACGTTTGTACCGTCAATGGCCTTGCCGATTGCAACCGTCAAGCCGCTGCGGTCCTTAAAATCACTGTCGCGCAAAATATCAGCAACGCGGACCGTGCTGACTGCGCCGGGAACCTCAATAACCACATACGCGCCGGACTGGTACACCGCCACGGCGTTGCTGTCAAAAGCGCCGTAAAACTCCTGTTTGAGTTTCAAAATGCTGCTGTACCTCGTTGATCCGGTGGGGCGTAAGAGGTACTGAGTAAGCATAGCGCCCTGATTGACTTTTTCAATGCAGCATGAGAGTCCCGCGTTGTTCATAACGGACATGATTGCCGCAATATCCGCGCTTGTGTCCTTAGTCGCCCATTCCAGATGATAGGTCATGTTGCCCTCAATAGCAGGGAACACATAGGGGCGATTCGGATTGTAGATTGGCTGCTGCTGCACATAGGGATTCTGTGCAGTCTGGCGGTAGGGGTTCCACGGTTCGGGATCAAGAGGGTTGTAGTTGCTTTTCCCACTGATCCACTTTTCATATTGCTTGTTAAACTTCCACTGTTTGCACAAATCCACATAAAATTGCATTTCTTTAGCACTAAATCCACCTTTTCTTGCCATTTCTCAATCCCTCCGTTTCAATGTTTATTCTACTTTACACTTGCGAACGTGGCAACCTCAAATTCCTTGTCAGTCAGATAGAAGATTGTGTCCGATCCGTTCTCATTGTTTACCAGTTCCACAATGCCGTTGTACCTTTTGACAACCGTACATTCTTCGCCGTCACAACAGACTATCTTGTTGCCTGGCTTTGCAGACATGAGATCATAGTACTCAATGTCGCCGATTTTCTCATACCTGATGTTTGCGTAGGCAAGCTGTCCTGTTATGCCTGAATAGTTGAAAAGCTCTTTCAGACTGATGCAGACCTTACCATCGCTCAATATCTCCAGATCACTCTCTGACAGTTGCGATTCTTTCATGCTCAATACCTCCCTCAATAGTCAAGAATCGTTTCAACTTTGCGCCGGTTCATGCTGTTAATCTCGCCGCCGGTGTTGTGGATCATGAGGATCACATCAAACGCTTTCCTCATGCCGGTCAGCTCTGCCGTTGTGCGGCTGTACTCGTGCTGACTCCGTTGCAGCTTGTCATACATGGTTTTCAGATCAGCCTCCATGTTGAACCGGTCATATCTCGACAGGCCACGGCTATTCAGGCGCATATTCATAGACTCAATATCCGCAAGCATGGCCTCGATCTTCTCGTGCTGTTTCCGGCTTGCCGTCTGCAAGCTAGTCATTTTGTACTGCAGGACCTCAAAGCAGCTCATTCCGTCCTCAATATCTCTGTCAAGTGTAGGTAATAACATTTCTCGTTTCCTCCTTTTCAATAGAAAAGCCCGACAGTCAATGTGTCAGGCTTTACGTTGCTCAATATGTTTTGTTGTCAGTCCAGAAAGTCCGTTGTGTAACTGCACACGTTCGGGCGCTCCGGCATCTCTCTGGCGATCAAACAGAAGTCGCCGCAGCCGAAATAGTCCATTTTCTCAAACCATTCCAATGCTTTTTCAACCTCTGACTTTCCACATTCCCGATCAATGATGCCGCCGCGAACCATGTCATAGACTGTTTCCTCAATGATTTCCTCCGCTTTCCAGTCCTCAATCCTCTCAATGGGGTGTGCTGCTACACAACACTTCGCATATACCTTGTAATATTCTTTCATGTCGTCCTTTTCCTCCTTTTCAAATCTCCACAACATCACCAACGCGACAGTTTTCAAACAATCCATCGGTGATCTGCCCGCGCAACTCGTCCTCACATTCCCCCGACGTGTTGCGGGTTATGCGAATGATCGTGTACTCGTTTGTGCCGGTCTTGTCGGCGTTCTCAATCTCAATACGCCGCACGTCCTCGCCCATTGTCCAATCATAAGACTGTGACTCGTTGAAACTTTCACGCTGCCTATGTCCGGCAGCACCGTACACTTTCCACGATCTTGTGACCTCCGGCGGGGCGCTCGTAAAGTCCAGGCACTCAATGTCGTACTTGCCGTTCTCCGGCATACCATCATAGTCCTCCTGGGTGATCGCCAACTCAATGCCGCAAGCCTCGCATACTTCCTCCTGCGTCATGCGGCGGTTGGTTGTCAACGCTGCAATAACCTCATTATTTTCCTTGTTTCTGATATACAATCTCATAGTGTTTTCCTCCTTGTGCGTTTTCCCTCACCTCTCTCAATATATCTGCGGGGGGGGGTATGTCAATAGCTTTATGCCGTTACAACCTCATATTTATCAGGAATACGGGTTGCGGGCATATAACAACCGCTCTCAATGTTGAACCAAAACGCCCGCTTAAACTGATACGCCGGGGAGCATTTTGCCAATTCCATCGTGCCGCCGTTGTATGCGAAACGGATCACAGAGCCGACCGGCAGATTTTTCAATGCCGCCGGGCTTTTCTTTTTCTCAATGTTCGCACGGCAACCCGCCCGCCACTCGTTCGCCCATTCGTCGTCAGTGGGAGAGAGTAGTCTCAGGATAGAAGCGGGGCAATCGTAATAGCTTGGCCCCATGTCCTCGCTCATATCCTTATATGAGAAATTGTAATAGCTATCCATACTCACTGATGTAAGTATGACGATCCCATATGTCCGGCGCTCGCCCTCCGGTATGTCCTCAATAGTGGGGTTGCCGTTCTCGTCCGGCTTGCCGTTGTGCTTGCATTGCTCAATAGCGCCGTAGTAAACCGATCCGACCATAGCCGACTTCCTGACTCTGTACCAGTCGGAAAACAAGCTGTCACATTCTGCCTTGCGGTCAATAGCGCCTCTCTTATAGTGTGTTGCGTGATATGATGTCCAGCCCATCTTTTTATGTCCTCGCTTTCTCTTTCATTGTGTCCATGATCCAGTCCAGAACGCGCCATGCGTGGCTATCCATGAACTTTTCAAATAGTGCCTTGTCGATAAACTCATATAGGCCCTTTGCTCCGTCAATAGCTTGTATTTTCGTTTTCAACAGATTGTAGGTGTATTCCGTGCTATTCTCAATATACACTGTTTTGCTCTCGCCGTTCTTGGTAACTGTCATATGGTTATTATCGCCGGGGTATATTGTGAAAGTGAATTTATCAACGCTCGCCACATATGACCGCGCCGCGCTTGTGTGTCCGTTCTCGTCTTTGGGATATACCCGGTTTATTCTCTCATATGTTCTTGTCATTTTCGCCGCCTCCGTTCTCAAAAGTTGGGTACTGTTTCCGGTACAGGTTCGCGCCATGTGGGGGAGTCATAGCCGACACCCGCGAGAAAAGCCGTATATATTGCACAAATAGCCTCTAACCGCTGCCCCTTGCTGCCCTTGATCCGGTCAAAGTGTACGGCATCAAAGCGCTTTCTTTCCTCCGGCGTCAGCCGTTCCCATGTCCAAGACTTCTTTATATGTTCTTCAATGTATGCCGGTATAACCTCCGGCAGCGTCATTTTTTCAATGTCCACTTGTTTTTCCTCCTATGCTATCGCCTCAATAGCGATCATGAAAGCGGCGACTTCTCGATCACTCGTTAAAAGGTCGCCGCGCCGTCTGTTAAACTCGCCTACAATTTCGGGGTTGTTCTCAATAAAGCGATCCCCGGCAGCCACAAGATCATTATACCGGCGGCAGCTTGCGCCGCTGTATAACTCCTCATATACTGCCTGGAAAGCCACGCACAACAAGCCTACATCAATATTTTTTTTGCTCATGCTGTCGCCCTCGCTTTCCATTTCGGGGTAAGTTTTGATAACTCCACAATCTTATAAAATGGGATATTGTAGTGAGTGCCCCGGAAACTGTCGCGCACTTCCTCAATATAGTTATACTTTTCTTTCAGTGCCTCAATATCGGCGCATATCTCCGCGTATTGTTCCGGCGTGAGGTCGTGCAAGTGTAAATAATCCCACTTCTCAAAGAAACGGCGGGCGAGAGAGTGGCGGGCAAGTACATTTTTTTGTGCCTGCCCGCACTCTGCATAGTCACGCTTTGAGCAGATAAACCGCGCCGCGCTTGTTGCAAAGTAGGGCATGGGGTTGTTGCTCAATGTATAATAGGAAACCTCAAATATTGTCATTTTGTCCACCTGAAAACAATACATAAACTCTTTTTTCATACTGTCGCTGCCTCCTTTGCTCTATCAAAAAGTGATTCACACTCGCGCCCGTGTATATGTTCAAAAGGACACCCGGCGCAGATTTTACCGAACGAGTTGCAAAACGTTTCAAAGTCTGCAAACCCGGACAAGTCCGGCGCGTCCTCGTCCGGTTCTTCTCCGTTTTCGTCAAGGCCAAGCATTTCAAAAATGCTGTCACTATCGAACCACAAATAATCATTCATTTCTGTTTCTGTGCAGCCGTCCGGGAAAATATCATCAACGAGTTGATCGAAAAGATCAGCTTTCCCGGCGTCAATAATCGCCCTTTTTGTGTCAACCGCGCCAGACCACGCGCCGAAACTTTCAATAGTAAATTCTTTATATATTCTCATTTTTTCGCCCTCCGTTATATGAAAATGTTTTTCGTTTCAAGAAATGCGGACAGATAAACCGCTTTATACTTGCGCCAGTTCTCCGCAAAACAGATCACAACGTTTTGCACCCAGAACGGAACGCGCAGCGCGTCCAGTTCGTCAAAAACCATTGATATAGTTTTCTTGACGTTTTCCCGCTCTGGATCGTCCGCGCCGTATCGCTCTATAATATAGGCATTGTCCGCGATCCAGTAGGCCAACCCCTGCAGCGCGTTTGTTTGCTCTGTGTTTGCGTCAAACCTCAATTTGTTCATGCCTTGCCCTCCGTTATTTGAGAGGGAGCGCCCCGCAGGGCGCGCCCGTTTGCTTTTTAGTACTCTCTGAAAAACTCATTCATTGCCTCGCGCTCGTCACTCGTGAAAATACGATCAAGCGCCGCCGCCGTCCGTCTGCATGATTTATAGGCTTTTTCGCCGCGCCTGATGTCCTTTAAGCTGTCCGCATATCCTAATTCCTGCAGGAAGTCGTCAACGTCCGCCGCCATCTCGTAGCAGTCCGCATCACTAAAGATAGCATAAAGGCAATCTTTTTTGTTTGGTGTTTTATAGTCCGGGTTGCACTGGTACGGGAAAGTGAACCGGCGGCCGCCGTATGTGATCCGGCATTTATAGAGCATATGGGACGGACTAAAAAGGTCTTTTTGCTCGTCTGCCTCGATATAATTAAACTTTATGCGGTCAATAATTTTTTCTGCCGGTTCTTCATTTTCTGCCGGCACAACGGTAGTAAAATAGTTATCAATTACGATCTGATCGCCAACTTTTACGCTGTCGGCGTCTATGGTCGTACAGCCGCGCGGCGAGTCGTCTTTTAATGAAAAAGTAGAAACGCCTTTTTCGATCAATGCCTTTACTTCGTCAATAGTGATCTCATGCTTTGCCATAGTTTTTTCCCTCTCTTTTCTTTCTGCCGGGGTTGTGCTATAATATAAGCGCCCCGACTGGTGGCGGCGGTCCGTGTTGCTTGGTAGGTGTGCGGATCGCCTTTTGTTTGCTGGTTGCGTTTGATTAGATTTACTTTTCACGATCCAGACCGGCGCGGGGCGCGTCCTGGTCGGTACTTTTTCAATCCGATCTAAACCATAGCCGGGCAACGACACCCGGAAAGAACAAATAATATTGATTGTGTTCTAACATTCTCTGCTATGGTTTTCCACATACTGTCTTGTATTTTCAGCCGTACAATCTCGCTGTTGTTCTCGCCTGTTTCATTTATTATAGGCCGGTTCTCAACTACCGGCGGCGCTTGTCTGCCGTCCGCATGGCATTGATTAAAAATTGTCAATGTTCAATAGGTCTTTTCCCCTCAACCTGTCGGGGCGCTAATCATTGGCGGGGTGTTAGCTGCTTTCACCCGTTGCCGGGCCGGTTTATATATGCCGCTTTCCCGATCTCGTGCGGCGGTGGTAGTGTTCGGGCGTTCCCTTCCCTTGCGGCGTTTCCTAGTTTTATTTTCTGCTGCTACTCATACGCGGAAACCGTGCAGCATATCCGGTATAGGTCACTTATTACCCTTTAGCCGTTGGCCTCGTTGGTAGCCCTCACGGATCAAGGCGGGGCGGGTGTGGGGCGGTGTGTCGGTTCCGTAGTAGTAAGTGCCGCTTGTGGTTTGCGTATGTCGCGGGGGTTCCGTTGGTTAGCTTTCCGCTTGCGTTGTTCTTTTCCCGTATACCGTGCGCCCGTTCCCGGCGCCTTGTTCTATTGATTAAACGCTTTTCGGGTTCGTTTTTCGTTGCCCTTGTTCGTTTAACTGTCTTTATTGTAAAGCGTAAACTTTACATAGTCAAGCGGTTTTTTGCAATTTTTTATGATTTGTGAAAGTTGTACAGTTGACCGAACAAAAACAGTGCTTGCGTTTGTGTAAATTGCATAATTTACAAAATGCCCGGAAAGCCGTATATACATATGTAAAAGTAAAGCGGACACTTGACAAGTTGCGCGGCGCGGTGCTATCCTATAAAGTGAACGGATTGACAGAGAAAAGGAAAGGGGGCGGCGATCCGTGAAAATGAGTTTTGCGGAACAAATGCGCGTGGCGATGAGGCGGCGCGGCGTGAGCGTCCAGGACTTGGCGGATCGTTTGGGGACTAGCCGCCAGAACGTAAACCAACGATTGAACGGCGGCACGTTCACGGAAAAGGACATGGAGAAATACAGCGCCGCGATCGGCTGCAGTGTGAATGTGGAGTTAATCGAGCCGACAGAGCCGGACGGCGGCGGGGTAGAAAAGGGAAAAGAAAATATAAACTTGTGAGCGCATAGGGCGCCAGCAGTAGGCAAGGAAAAATGTTGTTTACTGTTGGCGCTTTATTTTATGACCGTGTGAGGCCGTAGGGCGGGCATAGAGCCACGGAAAAGGAAAGGGGCGGGGATATATGCCAGAACGCAAGAAAAACCCATACAGAGACGAAAACGGGGTGAGGCTGCAGAAATATAGACGGTTTGAGGCGGGGCGGGATTATAACGAAATAGACGCCGCCAGAACACACGCCCTATGTGATATGTTCCGGCGCGGCTTTTTTGGTATCGAGGACACGCCAGACGGGCAGCAAGTACAGAGGAAACCGGGACGCCCCCGGAAGTTGGAGAGCGTGGCGGAGTTTACGGAAGTGGTGGATAAGTACTTGAATTATATAGAGAGCAAGGCGGCGGACGGTGTGCGGCTTGTGCCTGATATTGAGGGTTTTTGCTGTTTTGCGGGGATTTCTAGGGAAACGTTGAACGAGTGGGAAAGAACCCGCCCCGCCGATTATTCTGACGCAATAAAAGCCTTAAAGAACGCCATAGCTGCATACAAAAAACAACTCGCGCTATCTGGAGATATACCGGCGCTTGTGTTTGCAACTGATTTTAATAATAACCACGGCTACATACAACAGACCAAAACAGATATAAACATAGGGCGCAAGGTTGACATAATACCGGACCGGGCGGAGATCATGCGCAAGCTGCCGCCAGTACTGCCAGACGAGGACGGCGAAAACCCTTGAAAATAGGCACTTTCCGCGTGTTTGCGGTGTTTTCTGTTTGGTTCGTATTTCTATAAAAAAACGAACAACCAAGCCGCCGCCAGTGATCCGGTGTACCCTTGGCGGGGGGTTTGCGTCCGGCTGATCCGGGGGCAACTCACCCCCATAAGCACCCCAAAAATTAAAAACCGGAAAATCCCCCATATCACAAAAGGGGTTGGAACGTAAATACACCCATTTACAAAGTGAGATAAAACCACGGCAAAATACGACAAAAGTAAAGTCATAAATTTACATACCCAAAAAGTAAAAAATCGCGGTGGCCTTACGGCCAGAAAAGGAGGAAAAGCGTGGAGTACAATGTTTTCTGCTTAGAGCCAGAGTGGATAGGAAAAGAGTTAAGGTGGCTCGATACCGTTGCGACAGACAAGGTGTATGCGGTGGTAGCGGAGAAATACACAGGCTTGTGCCACTTGCTGCCGATAGAAACGATTGCGGTGTTGGCGTCTATGCCTGAAAAGCCGATAACGGCTGAGCCTGAGCAAAAACCGATTGAGCGATCCGATGGGAGCATCACGTTCTCGGACGAAAAGGACCTCCATATCATCACAGGGAGCAACCTGAAAGAGCGGAGTTATGATCTTGCGAAACTGACTTACGACTGGTTCAACACTACGAACGATGCTTTCTACGAGAGATACGGCTTTAATTTCAATCCGCACGAATATCCGGGACTCTATGAGAAAGTGAAAAAGATCGTTGATGCCGAGGCGAAAATCAACTTGGAAAACACGTTCATGAGGGCGACATAAGGAGGAAAATCATGCTGAAACCGGCGCAATTATACGAGAGTGAATTGCAGAAAAAGAACGTTGAAACGTGGTATAACACGGAGTATATGTATTGGAACTATGGACCGTGTGACTGCAGAATCGACATCAAGGACAATAATGCGGAGGTTCACCAGTTTGTTTCTGTAGACAGGTATGACAATGTTATCGGCTATATCTCATATTCTATTGATTGGAGTGCTATGTCTGCAGGAGGTTTTGGGATCATCAGCTTTGACAGAGGGAACATAACGTTTGCCAGAGATGTCTATACGGCGATATGCGATCTGTTTGAAAAGTACCACATGAACAGAATTTGTTGGTGTGCGTATACGGACAATCCGGCGATCAGAGGCTACCGCAACTTTATCAAGAAACACGGCGGAGTCGAATGTGCGTATTACAGACAGGTTGCAAGGCTAACTGACGGAAAACTTCATGACAGCGTGGAATTTGAGATTCTGGCAAGCGAATTTAAGCGGGGGGGGGTAAAGGAAACAACGAAAAAGGCGGAGAAAACTGCCCAAAAGCCGGAAATCAAGCCGAAACGGAACAAACTGGACTACGGCAAGATCATGGCTTTGCATAACGCCGGGTGGTCTAATGCGAAGATAGCTGACGAGATGGGAACAACGCCGAACACGATAGCGGTAGCAATCTGCAATTTGAAGAAAAGAGCGAGGGAAAATGGGTAAATTCCTGTTTATGCTGATGCGCAAAATTTCCCCAAAAATAAAAAGGGTGTGTTACACGGTCGGCGAGATCACGGTAGATGCGGTAAAGGCTGCATTTCCGTACTTTGTCATGATGGTAATAATCGCCGTGCTTGCGATTTTACTGCAATACAGTTATGTGTCGCAGCATAAGGCTGATCTTGCGGCAGAAACGCATATATGCCGCTGAACCGTTACAAAGTAACAACGTGTAACAAAACTGTACGACTCTGAAACGGAAACCGCATACAAAAACGGTAGTGTACCGGGATCGCACAAGAGGAAAAAGATGCTCCAGATATGCCAAAATGCAAAAACAGAAATGCCGTAAAATAGGCGTTTTCTGACCGTTACCGTTACATTGTAACACTTGTGTAACGCTATGTAACGCGGTGTAACAAAAATGTACATACACTTTGTTACAAGGTGTTTCAGAACATCAAAAAAAGATAAAAAATCGGCACTGGTTTTAGAAAAAGGAACGCCGAAAACCCTTGAAAATACTGCATTTCTTAGCCACCGTTACATTGTAACAAAATGTAACACAGAGATAGAGTAAGAGAAAGAGTAAGAATATATAAAAGATTATGTGCCGATCAGAGGGAAAAAGGCCTATGAAAAATGACTACAGGATTGTAATTGCAAAACGATTTGGACTTGACGGTACTATTCACATTGACGAGGAAGTGTTTGACAAGGCTGCCTCCACTGAGATTTTCAACTGGAAGTCGTTTCACATTCTCAGGGGAGAGGTCACACACACGATCTATTACACCAAGAACCGCCATTACATCATCGGCGAGTCATACCGTGGTCTTAAAGGACCGATTGAAGAAAAGTTCTATGCGTCAAACAAGAGCGAGGTCAAAGAGATCATGAGAGAGAAAAGTCTGCCTGACTTTGTAAAATTCTTTGGGGAGGAACTGCTGTAATGGCAAGACAGTGTGAAAAATGCAAATTCTCGGACATTGATGCTGATTGGGAGTCTGAGGGAGAGAACGCCGGAGATGAATACGAGATAGAGTTCTGCTCAAAAGGGCATAGCGAACTATTTGACGATCCGAACGCAGATTGTGAATTTTTCAAGAGATACCGCAATCGCAAACAGTAAGAAGAATTTACCAAGTGCGATATGTGCAAAGATAGGAGCGGCTGCACGTTTGGATTTGACGCAACGTTGTCAACGGACCAGTATCAGCATAGTGTTTATACGCCAGATGCCGGTACGGTATGCAAAAGGAGGTAGGAAGATGGTTAGAAAAACGGAAATGTTTGAGGCGCTGCCAGTGGCAAGGATTGAGCAGCTTGTCAGTTACGAATTGGCAAGACCGCCGGTTCTGGTTAGGGGAGTCGGCCCGGAAGAATTTAGCGAGGACATAGAGCCTGACTTACATAGGCTTTTATGCGAGATAAGAGGACAAAAGGAGGACGAGAAGATGGATAGGAGTTTGAGAACAGGCGGTTTTAAGTCGGTGGTGATAACGTGTAATGACGGCAGCACCTACGAGGGGCGCATAAACCGGATCGAGGGTTGCCCGTTCAGAGCGGACTCACTGACGGTTGAAGCTGAGGTTCTGAGAAAAAAGACCGGCGTCTATGGCATCAAGGAGGTTGTCTTTGCCAACACGTCAACAATCGTGAAGTGGAGTGACGGCACGAAAACGGTTGTTACCTGTCAGGACAACGTTCAGACTGTCGAGAAAGAGGTAAACGGCAAGACCGTCACGAAGAAAAAGCCTATGAAAGCTGATACCTATAGCAAGGAAGTCGGTCTGGCTATGTGCATCGCAAAGAAGTGGGCGGGCAATCAGGGTAATTTCAACAATGTGTTCCGGCAGTACATTGACGGCTATACGGAGGACAGCGCGAAATGAAGATATTTTTCGACACTGAGTTTACAGGACTGCATCAGGACACAACGCTTATCAGTATCGGCCTTGTGAGCGCTGACGGAAGAAAATTCTACGGTGAGCTCACAGACTACGACAGAGATCAGTGTGACGACTGGATCAATGAGAATGTGATCGGCAATCTGATCCAGAGCGGCAAAGACTACATCGGCGAGTGCATGAAAGAAAACGGCACTACGACAGTCATAGTCGCCACCAAAGAGGAAGTCGCATACCAGTTAAGGTGTTGGCTGAGCCGGTGGCACGATGGCATCATACAGTTTGTTTCAGATGTCAGCCACTATGATTTCGTTCTGCTGATTGATCTTCTGTGGGGCAGCGCGATTGATATGCCGGAGAACGTGACGCCGTTCTGCATGGATATTATGCACAATCTGATCCGTGACTTTGGCATGACGGAGGCGGAGGCTTTTGACGTTTCGAGAGAGCAATTCCTGATTGACAACGGTATTGCTCTGCCGAGAGGCCAGAAACACAACTCCCTGTATGACGCCGAGGTAATCGAGAAGATATACGATCTTGCGAACAGGCCGTTTCGTTGACGATGGGAGGATAGGAAGATGCTTTGGAACAGTATTAAGGCGCTGCGGAAAGAAAATGCTGATCTGAAAGCGAAGTTTGACGCCGCTGAAATGAAAATTAAGACAGAAATGGAATGTTCCAAACTGCTCGCAGAAGAAAACGCTATGCTGAAAATAAGTCGGCAGCAGCTTGAAGATGCAAGAAATCGTGGGTTTTACTTGAATTTAGAGCCGTTCTGCTCACATTGTCTGGATTTTGAGGCAGATGTGGAGAAGATTGACGGTTCGACACTCGAAAATCGGAACTACGGCATTGTCAATATTTCCTGTGAACGCAGAAATATATGCAAGAATATCCAAAAGCGTATGCAGATGGAGATGGCAAACGGTTCGCCGAAAGAGGTAGAAGATGAAAAGAGAGAACAGAAAGTATGACGTTACCTTTGAAACGCTTGACAAGCGAAACCCGATAAAGAGAACGGTAAGAGTGGAGTGCTGCGACAGTGTTCATGCCTCCATGCTCGTGTACCGGGAGTTTGGCAAAAGGAAAATCAAGGTAAAGTCGGCTATGAAAGTGAGGGAAAATGATGAAATACAGAAAAAAACCAGTAGTAATTGAGGCAGTACAGTTTAAGGACGATCCTGATACGTTGGTCGAGATTTCGGAACTCATGCAGAGTAACCTCATAGTGTCCTATGAGAACCCTGACAAGCCGGTTATCAAGATCGAAACACTGGAGGGAACTATGGAGGCATCGGTCGGCGATTATATCATCAGGGGCGTAAACGGCGAAATCTACCCGTGCAAGCCTGACATATTCGCCAAGACCTATGAGGTGGCAGAATGACTACCGTTGTCGTCTATGAAAAGGGAACCAGAGAAGTAATTGCAGCGATACCGCTTGCCAATGGAGAGGCGGCGGTCTGCAGGAAAGATGTGGAGTTTCAGATTTTCAACGATACTGAGCCGGTTTTTACGGAAGTTCCGGGCGGTATCATTCTGAAAGCGAACTCGTTTTTTCTGAACATGGGAGGAATGGAAGATGCAGAAAAGTAAGACTAACAAGATACGGCGGCATATTGCCGTTGCAATCCTGATCTTGGGGATCATATTTGCCCTGTATGTTGCCATATGGGTAATGCTGATAGGCTCTATCATGGCAGCTTGCGCAGCGTTTGATGCTGGTGCGCTTACGGCAAAACTGGTAGGCACAACGGTACTGAAAGTGTTGTTTGCCGGACCGGTATTCACGGCAATATCCTATGGGTTTCTCATTATCGCAAGGCTGATAGCGAAGTAAGGAGGCTGCTATGTTTATCGTAAACGACAATAAGACTGAAATTATCAACATGGACAATGTTACCAAGATTTTCGTACAGGGTAAATACGTCATGGCTGAAACCGTGGGCGGCGGCAAGACTATACTCGGCGACTACAAAACAGACGAACAGGCTGATGCTATGTTTGATGTGATGGTACAAACATTTAGCGATATGTGTTCTACCGATGCAAGAGTCGGATATATGCGGAAAGTGGAATAACGCCGAAAGACACAAATAAACATTTCAGAGCCGTCAGAGCCGTAGAGAGGAAGATGTATCTATGGCTCTGGCTGAGCTGACAAATAAAGAGATCATAGCCAGACTGCTTGAAATCGATCTGAGGGAATACGACAACCTTGCATCGCTTTTAGGCATGGCAAGGGAAATCCTGAACGAAGATAGGCAGATGTCAAAGAAACTGGCGCAGAAAGTACGGTTCTGCGCTTTGAGGTTGTGCAGCGCCGGAGATTATAACTTCTACGCACTGTATAACGAGGCGCTGCTTTTCCTTGCGAGAGATCATAAGGACTTCGATGCGTACTTGCTGTATGTCGAGAAAAACCGTGATCCAGAGGAAAGTTTCTATCTGCCGCGCCGGAAAAAGCTGCACTGGCTCGTCCAGAAGATGCAACGGCTGATTGATGATGAAATTGATATTCTGTCAATTTCGATGCCGCCCGGTACTGGCAAGACAACGTTGGGAGAGTTTTTTATCTCTTTCGTGATGGGACATTTCCCAAACACGCCAAACCTTATGTCGTCACATTCCGGCTACATGACGAGAATGTTTTACGATGCGGTGCTGAATATCATCACAAGCAATGAGTATTGCTGGTCCGATGTGTTCCCTGACGTAGAGTTTGAGAGCAACAATGCCAAAGAGGAAACAATCAACCTCGGCAAGTTTCAGCCTTTTAAGACTCTGACCTGCAGGGCAATACACGCCTCACTGACCGGTGTGACACGTTGCGAGGGTTTCCTGTATGTGGACGATCTGGTTTCGGGCATCGAGGAGGCACTATCGTTAGAACGTCTGGACAAACTGTTCGGAGAGTACACGACAGATCTGAAATCCAGAAAAAAGCAGAGGGCAAAGGAAATCCATATTGCCACCAGATGGTCCGTGCATGATGTGATAGGGCGTCTGCAGCGACAGTATGAGGCTAATCCGAGAGCAGAGTTTATCGCCGTGCCTGACATTGATCCGGCGACAGGAAAGAGCAATTTCGACTACGACTACGGCGTAGGCTTTGACGAGGCGTACTTCGCTGATATGGCGGCAACGATGGACGATGTATCGTATCGCTGCCTGTATAAGAGCGATCCGATTGAGCGTGAGGGCATACTTTACCACCCGACAGAACTCAAACGTTACATCGGCGGCCTGCCGGACAGAGAGCCGGACGCTATTCTTGCGATATGCGATACCAAAGACACAGGCACAGATTACAACTTCCTCGGCGTATTCTACCAGTACGGAGAGCGATTCTATCTGGAGGACTTGGTATTCAAGAATATCGATCCCGGTACACTGGACGAACTCAACGCCAATATGCTTGTGCAGCACCACGTTCAGCAAGCGCAGTTTGAGAGCAACAAAGAGGGCAGCCGGACGGCGAACAAGGTAGAGGAACTTGTCAGGGCAAAGGGCGGCAGATGCCACATCACGAAGAAATACACCACGCAGAACAAGGAAACCAAGATCATCGTAAACTCTGCATGGGTAAAGGAACACGTTTACTTCAAAGACATTACGGAATATGAGCCAAAGAGTGACTACGGCGTTATGATGGGTTTCCTGTGCAGTTACACTCAGCTTGGCAAAAACAAACATGATGATGCACCGGACGGACTTGCGATGTTCGCACTGTTCGTAGATTCTCTGCTCAGCGGCGTTGCGGAAGTCGTCAAGAGAAGTGATCTCGGCATCTGATACAAGAAAGACAGTATATGGACGGACAGTATAGCTTTTCGGATAATCTGCGCAATATCAGAGAGAAAAGAGGATTGTCACAGGCAGAGGTAGCAGACGGCGTTGGGGTATCACAAAGAACCGTGTCCGCATGGGAACTGAACGAAAGATACCCAACAATCGACAGGGTGTATGACATAGCGAACTTTTTCAAAATACCCATAAGCGCCTTGATTTAGGCGCTTTCTGACCGATATGTACAGTCGGCAGAACAGACCAAGAAATATTTTTTGAAATTTTTTGTAAAATGCACTTGACAATATATGTTCAGTCTGTTAAACTACGAACATACCAAGTGACACGGACGAAAGTTCAGTGGGTGGAACGAGGTATATCACCCCTCCGAGTGCGAAAAGGCATCGGCTGACGTAGCCGGTGCTACGGAATGGTAGCTCAGCGGTAGAGCGATAGGTTGAAGCCCTATGCGTCATTGGTTCGATTCCAGTCCATTCCATTCCGGTCGGTCTGAATGACTGCCGGTAAGTGTGCCATCCACACGCAGACGGCGCCGTTTTCGGAAATAGCAGAAAGCGGCGCACTCGTTTGGACCGTTAGCTCAGTAGGTCAGAGCAACCGGCTCATAACCGGTCGATCCGGGGTTCGAGTCCCTGACGGTCCATACTACACAGAAAAAAGGAGGACAATATGAGTGTAGGAACAGTAATAATTTCAATAGTCGCCGCGATTTTAGTGATTGCGTGTATCGTAATGGGCGCAAGCTACAAAGCCTATGAGCGTGACGAGGGGAAAAAGGACGCAAAGTTCAAACCGATCTTCGGTGTGTTGGCAATTTTCTTCACATGGGTTCTGTTATTTGCCAATTCCTTTGTTATCATACCGACAGGCTACACCGGCGTTAGGACAACATTCGGACAGATTGATGAAGTTACGGTCCAGAACGGCGGCAACTGGAAGATACCGTTCGTCCAGTCAATACAGAAAGTGAACAATAAGCAGCAGGACATTGTGTTTGAGGATCAAGTGTGGTCCGAAACATCGGAGAGAACGGCTTTATACTATGCCGGAATAACGGTTACATACCAGATCAATCCTGAGAAGTCGGCGTGGATATACGCCAACGTGAGCGGATATAAAGATAGCCTTGTTACGCAGAGCGTTGTGGCATCGGCTATCAAGACAAGCAGTAAGTCGCTTTCTTCCACAGACGCAACAAACAGGGGCATCATGGAACATCTTGTGGCTGAGAATCTACAGAGTTCGCTTGACGAGAAGTACGGCGAAAACATTGTTATCATCAACAAAGTAACCATATCGGACGCTGATTTTGAGGACAGTTACAATCAGGCGATTGCCAATAAGCAGACAGCTCAGCTTGCATATGAGCAGCAGTCTATCGAGAATCAGAAAGCAATCGAGGCTGCTGAGGCAGAGGCGAAAGTGAAGATCACTCAGGCACAGGCTGAGGCAGATGCGGCGGTAATAAAGGCACAGGGAGAGGCAGACGCCAATAAGCTGCTCAATGACTCTCTGACAGAAACGATCCTCCGTGAGATGTATCTGGAGAAGTGGGACGGATCGCTGCCGAAAGTAACGCTTTCTGGCGAAACAGATACGATTGTTGATGTGGGCGGCTATATGCCGGAAGAATAAGATCGGCGCTGCGGTGTTGGTTCTCTGGTAGTACACAGGCACAAGTTGAGGTTCGATTCCTTACGCCGCAGTTTGGATATTGACAACGGAAGTTGTAAGTAGGGGCTTTCTGCATACATCTGTTAGGGGGACTGTGAACTCAACGCCCGAATGAGAGGTAAATATCGGTTATCCACCGAGGCGTACCAATACAGGGTAAACCTAGATACCAAACGCTGCGGCGAGTTGGGGCGAAAGGCAAATAAACAATCTGAGTAGCCGTAAAACGTATAGATGTCAAAATGGCAGACAATATCCATGTTGTATTGCTGCTTGTAGAGCCGAGGGAAAGGAAGTAGGGCGAGGGATTGGTAAAGCCAGTCGTGTAGGCACAAGCGGTTTTGAGTCATATCCATATGGGAGATCGGTAACGATTGGTGGTGTTACGGCGGACTGTAAATCCGTTCCCAAGCGGTAAACACTGGAGGTTCGATTCCTCTATCTCCCATTTGAACGGAATGTAGCTCATCTGGAAGAGCACTCGACTTTTAATCGAGTGGCAGTCGGTTCGAGTCCGATCATTCCGAGTCTGATAGGTTAGTCGAGTGGCTAAGACATCGCCCTTTCACGGCGGTAACATGGGTTCGACTCCCATACCTATCATTCCCATGTACATAGTGCGTGGGGCGCTCCTAGAGTGACCGTGAGCGATTGCCGATAGGCGAATAACGCATGGCGGCGCTCGGTGTGGGTTGCGGACAAGCGACTGCACACCAATAAGGAGGGTGCGGTACATGGCACTCTGAGGGCGGTCAAAAAAGACACGCCTACCGTGAGGCTACCGCAGAGTAGGCAGCGGCTTAACGCTGCATATCAGGCAAGGGGACCATTCAACCTTTGCCTGAGTATTGGAGAATAGCTCAACTGGTAGAGCGCCTGACCGTTAATCAGGTCGTTGTAGGTTCGAGTCCTACTTCTCCAGTTTGCATTGGAGTGTGGCCCAGTGGCAGGGTGCGTGATTTGGGATCACGAAGTCGCGGGTTCGATCCCCGCCACTCCAATATGTCCTATCAACCGTTAAAGGACCGCACATAGGCACGGGCGAGGCTTATGTTCAAAAGGCAAGGCTGGTAGGGCATCGCCACAACAGGGACAGAGCAAGGGAGGGTACAATGTGATTGTTAAACTGAGTTTTTCGATTATCGTTGTTCTTCCTGTCCGATTTATCGGATTGCAGTCGTACGGGGAGGAAAAGGTGTGCCGGAGGCATGAACCACTGATCCCCTACGCAGCAGTTCGCAGTCGGCACGATCCTTAGATGCAGCCGGTAGGTATGTGAGCATGGGAACACACAATCAGCCGATTGCGAAGATGCTTACCGGCAGACAGATATATGCGAAATTGATAAGTTTCTCTTTGAAACGTCTAAGCCTATAAGCGGGGCGGGAACACAACGCTTTCTGCCCCATTTTGAAAGAAATATATGCCGTGTACCCGAATGGTCGGAAACAGTCTTGAAAACTGCGGCGCTTAACGGCGTAGTGGGTTCGATTCCTACACACGGCGGTATGGGGTATTGGCGTAACGGTAGCGCAGCGGCTTGCTAAGCCGTCCTGCAGAAATGCAGTATAGGTTCGAGTCCTATGTACCCCGCTATGCAGACATACATAACCGGTGATGCGTGTTTGCAGAATTGGATAGAGGCGCAAAGGAGACGCTACAAAATTATGGTTGAGCGAAACGGGGCGATCCGATGTGGCACTGATGGCAAAGTACGGTGATTGGAATAAGCAGATATGGCCGCCACCACCCGACAACACAACAGGTTCAAAAATCCATATTGCACCGAATACATGAGGTTATCCGTGACTGTTGTGAATGATTCGCATGAAAGGTTCGAGTCCTTTCCTATCCAAGCTGAGCTGACTTCGCTCATTAAACCAGTTGGGTTTGAGAGATTTCCCGAAAAGAGTTCCTATCGACATTCCCCGGTGGCTAGGGGAGCATCAAAACAAGCCAAATTGAGTGTACGGAATTTCTTAATCAAGTCCACCGCTCTGTGGTGCTGCGCTGTGTAGCGGTTAAGAGAAACGGCGAGGAAATGGCGGCATAGCCAATTCTCAAAGGTTCCTTTGGGGCGAAGAACCATCTTTTTAACTGAATATTGGGGAAGTGGCGAAATGGTAAACGCAAAAGTCAAAAGGAAAATGTGTCATGTTGAGTGGCATTGACAGCAAAATTACCTACAGGAAACTTTGGATTTAGTGGTTCGAGTCCACTCTTCCCCACTTCGAGGCGGTAGCTCAGTTGGTAGAGCAACGAAAAAGAAGAATGTTTCATGTATCGTGGAACTAACAGCAATACTCTTCAAGCCTGTTAAGCCGTTTGTCGTAGGTTCGATTCCTACCCGCCTCGCGGTTGCGCGGTAGCTCAGTTGGTTAGAGCACGAAAGCGAAAAAGTGAATCATGATCCGTGGTTCATACTGCAATCTTATAGCATACCATATGGAGGTCGGTGTCGGCGGTTCGAGTCCGCCCCGCGCAACAATGGAGATGTGGTGCAACGGTAGCACAGCAGCTATATTGTAGAAAATGAATGTCATGTTTATGTGGCATAATCAGCAAAGTTACTTTCACAATTCCCAAGCTGCGGATCAGGGTTCGATTCCTTGCATCTTCACAAAAGCATAATGCCATAATGCTTATACCGTGACGCTTACAGCAATCAAAACAATCCAAGAAACTGCAAATTTCTTCTGATAAGGCGTCATGAAAATGTAACTGAAAACAATGCACAATAGTGACACACACAGCAATCTATAAAGGTTAAAACATTCTGCTTAGAGTGCAAACGGTTCGATCCCGTACAATGTGTCATGGAAAGAGAGGAAAGCTATGAGTTTTGCTGATGCTATGAAAGATGCCGGTAAGTTCACGAGAACTGAGAATGGCGCGGTCGCGCTGAATACAACCGGCAGCGCGTTACTTGATCTGTACGGCACGATCGGTTCTCTGAGAGAGGCTGATGATAGCAGGATCACAACCCTGTTTGCAGATGCGTACAATGAGGACGCTTTGTTCGCAACGAAGATACTGTTCTATGCCCGCGATATTCGTGGCGGACTCGGAGAGAGAAAGACATTCCGCACGATTCTGAGATGGGCGGCGGATCACAAGCCGGGGGCAATAAGACCGAACCTCGATCTGATCGGCGTGTTTGGGCGGTATGACGATCTGTATTCCCTGATCGGAACAAGCCTCGAAGATGATATGTGGGCGGCGATGAAGAAACAGTTTGAGGAAGATTTGAGAAATCTGAACGAGGGCAACTCGATCTCCCTCCTGGCAAAGTGGATCAAGACGGCTGACGCGAGTTCTGAACAGACACGGAAACTCGGCATCATGACGGCACAGAAGTTAGGCTATCCGGTTTACAACTTCAAACGGATTGTGAGAAGTATGAGAAAGCAGATAGCGGTAGTGGAAAGTCTGATGTCTACCGGAAGATGGGACGAGATCAAATATTCCGCAGTACCAAGCCGCGCTATGCTGATTTACCGCAAAGCCTTTATGAAACACGACAAAGACGGCTACGAGAAGTACCTTGCGTCCGTGGAAAAGGGAGAGCAGAAGATCAATGCAAATACTCTGTACCCATACGACATCGTGGGACATTACATGGGGTACGGCGCGAAAGAGGACCGGACCTATGAGGCACAGTGGAAAGCGCTGCCGAACTACATAGACGAGGGAACGAACGCTCTTGTTATGGCAGACGTTTCCGGTTCAATGGGCGGCAGACCGATGGCAACCTCCGTAGGACTGGCAATCTACTTCGCTGAGAGGAATGTCGGAGAGTACCACAATATGTTCCTGACTTTCAGCCAGCACCCGAACATCATCAGCCTAAAGGGAGATACCCTGTTCCAGAAAGTGAGGAACACCATGAGAGCGCCGTGGGGAATGAACACTGATCTGAAAGCCGCGTTTGATCTGGTTCTCGATATTGCCGTGAAAGCCAACGTGCCACAGGAAGAAATGCCGAAAGCGATCATCGTTATCTCCGATATGGAGATAGACCGCAGCGGCAACAAAGACTGGACATTCTACGACAAGATGGCGGCGAAGTTCGAGAAAAAGGGTTATACGATCCCGAACATCATCTTCTGGAATGTGGCAAGCAGACACGATGTATTCCATGCAGATAAGGATAAAAAAGGCGTTCAGCTTGCAAGCGGGCAGTCGGTAACGGTATTCAGACACGTTCTCGAAAACCTCGGTTACAATCCGGTTGAGGCTATGGAAAAGGTTATCAACTCTGAAAGATATGAGTGCATTACCGTAGAGTAGCAAGATACCCGGAGTGAAAAACACTCCGGGTAAATTTAACAAGGGAGATGATTCCATATGGGCGAGTGGATAGAGTGCGCAAAAGAACTTCCCCCAGAGAAAGAGGTTGTGAAAACGAAGATTGATGATGAATACGGCTGCCGGAATGAGGCAAAATTGTTCCGCAACGGAAGATTGTGGTATCTCGAAAGCGGCAAGATGTACGTTTACTATACGCCGACACACTGGCGCAGGATCACAAGACAGGAGATGATTGGTATGAGGTTAATTTCGCAGGACGGATTGGTTGACGTTAATTACGAAAACGTGGGCCTTAGAATTGGAGAAGAACAAGGCGTAAATGGTGTCTTTATCTACGCATACAGTGAAATGATGAAACCTACTCAGATTGCATGGTATTCAACAAAGGACAAGGCAAGACAGGTTTTTGAAGAACTCCAGAAAAAATTTCTGAAATACGCAAGCATCACAAACCACGACATAGGGTATCGTGCGGCGTTTGACTACCCGAAAGTGTTCCAGTTCCCAAGAAGTGAAGATGTAGACGTTGCAGAGGACAAAGACCATATCAGCCGGAAGTACGCTATTGAGCAGATGAATATGGCGATCAAAGATGCCACGACTGAGGAAGAAAAGGCACAGTACAAGAAATTCAGAGAGTTTATCGAGGTACTGCCGTACATAGGGAGATACGGAGAATTGAAGTGGGAGGAAGATAAGAAGTGACAGACGAAGAATTGCTGCAGAAGTGGATTGCAGAACATGAAGCGCCGGAGATATGCCAGTACTGTATGTGTGATGATGATTGTAATCACGGAGCGGTATGCTACGGTGGAGAACCGATCTTTCCGGCTTGTGCGGAAACGGACAACATAGAGGAACTGCTTGACACGGATTCCATTATTGAGGACATAAAAGCTGAGATGCACGAAAACGCTATGTATGCTGAACATATCATGCAGAGGTTTACACAAAGGGTTTAATTACATCATTTTGCGTAAAATGATGCAGTTGAAAAAAATATGATGTAATTGAATCTTAGTCGTTTGAGTGGTAAAAGACGGAACATATATTGTATTCCGTCTTTTTTATTGTAAAATAAGGTTGTCAAGGTATAACTTTTTCATGTTCCTCCCTTATGAAAGAGTGGCGGCGCAAGCCGCCCCATGCCGGTGTAGTTCAACAGGTAGAACAACTGATTTGTAATCAGTATGTTGT
Source organism: uncultured Lachnospiraceae bacterium (assembly GCA_947626285.1). GTDB lineage: Bacteria > Bacillota > Clostridia > Lachnospirales > Lachnospiraceae > Choladousia. The sequence goes on along the minus strand of CANQRR010000016.1, from coordinate 26,685 downwards.
GGGTTCGACTCCTACCACTGGCTTGCATTACAGCTTTCATATTATTTATTCTCCTTTACACACAGGCGGCGAAAGCCGCCGCATAGCGGAGTGGAGCAGAGGTAGCTCGCTTGGCTCATAACCAAGAGGTCGTGGGTTCGATCCCCTCCTCCGCCATTATCGAAAAGGGTTAGTACGCATGGACAAAAAGACGGTTGATGTATTCTGCCCGAACTGCTACAGGCAAGGCAGACAGAAATTGCTATTCAGAAAGCAGCCGGGGGCAAAGGGAAAAATATCAATCAAGTGCCGTGGTTGCAAGGAAACGATAGAAATTCAATTAGACGAGAGCCATTGAGCCGGGAAAGAGTGAGATAATCACTCCCCGGCTCTTTTATGTTTGGAGAGACAACCATGTATGCCAACTATGAAAAATACCAGATCGGCAGAACTCGGTTAATGACCGATGAAAAGGAAATCACAAAAAAGAATATCAAAGCAGTTGTCTCTAAGGCGTTCACTGAGCATCAGACGAACGTAATGTCCGAAATTTATCTTTTTAACTATGAGCGCGGCGATCAGCCTATTCTTGCGAGAGAAAAGAAAATTCGTTCTGAGATCAACACGAAAGTAGTTGAGAACAGGGCATCACAGATAGTTGATACTCATGTAGGGTACTGCTTTTCAAACCCGATCACGATTGTACAGAGAGCGAAAGTGGAGGTAGGGAAAGAAAAGGAACAGGGCGAAAAGGACGATCTGAAAATCTCCATGCTTAACAAGATGATGCAGGAACAGGCAAAGGGAACAAAGGACATCGAACTTGCGAGAAACCTGTTCATATGCGGCGTAGGGTATCAGGGTGTGCTGCCGAACAGGAACAAAAAGCGGTATTCCCCGTTTGAAATTATAGTTCCAAACCCTATGACAACCTTTGTAGTATACTCCAATGACGCATACAGAGAGCCGAAACTGGCTTGCACATATTCGATACACAACGATGGAACAATCAGTCTGACAGCGTACTCTGACAAACTGTGTTTTTCCATAGATGCAAAATCGAACTATGACAGTTTAACGATAGAAAAGGTTGAGAATATCACACCGAACGTACTCGGCGTGATCCCGATTGTGGAGTTTACCCTTAATGACAGAATGGGTATCTTCGAGAAAGTAATGCCGATCCTTGATACCATAAACATCATTGACTCAGACCGGGTAAACGACATCATTCAGCACGTTCAGAGCCTATTGTGGATGCACAACTGCCAGGTAGACGGCGAGGGAAAGAAAAACCTTGTCGATGGTGACGGCGTTATCATGACGAAAAGCAACGGTGACGGCAAGGAGGCGAAGATCGCCTACCTTGCTCAGACGTTGGATCAGACACAGATACAGCATCTCGTAGACCACTTGCTCTCTCAGATAGAGCAGATCACCGCAACTCCGTCATGGAAAGAGGCAAGCGGCGGCTCGACAACCGGGGCGATGCAGTTATCGAACGGTTGGCAATGTCTGGAGATATTCGCAAAGACGGTTGAGCAGTTGTTCATAGAGCCTGAGATGAAGATTATCGAGATCGCCACGGAGATCATCAAGGCTGACAAAAGACCGTATGAGGGACTGAAAGACATCGAACTGTCCGACATAGAGATACGTTTCTGCCGGACAAAGACATACGATCTCGTGTCAAAGACCAACTCTCTTGTATCGCTGATAAATGCCGGTGTAGACGGACTTACCGCTTTCAATACGGTCGGAATGTTCACGGACTCTCAGCAAGCGTGGTGTGACTCTAAGGACATCATTACCAAGATACAGAAGAAACTTGCGCAAGATACACCAGCGCCGGCTGCTCAGAACAATATGCCGAACAACCCGAACGCCTATAAGGACGATGAGGGCAACGGCGGCGAGAACAACGAGAAAAAGGACAAGACAGAAGAATCTATGCAGCCGAGTAAGGTAGCCGGTGTGGAAGAATAGGCGGCGCTTATGTATAACACGACAGCTTACTTTGATGAAATGAATTTGTTACAACACGATAAGCTGCGCCGTATAAAGACCGCAGATAAATTCGCAAAAGAGATCATGAGATTTCTGAGAAACCAGTTGCTTGCTTTAATGTCCGGCGTTTTCATGCACGAAAAGACCAGTACGGACTACCGCGAAGAACTCATGGACCTGTATATAGCGATGGCAGAATCATACGATCATGAGGTACTGGAAAAAGCACACCGCTTTTCCGGCTATATCCAAGAGGCGACAGAGCGGGCGGTATACAAGGCAAAGGGAAATCAGGAATACCAGACGGCGATCCAGTTGGGGATCAGGGTAAAAGAGGAAGATATACCAAAGAGCGTTCTCAGAATGTTCACCGATGAACGGGCGAACGAGATAGCGCTGAATGAAACAAACTGGATATACAACTACCTCAATCATAAGCAGCTTGCCGAAACTCAGGCAACCCACACATGGGAGAGCATGAGGGACGAGAGGGTACGGAATAGCCACATCAAAGCAGACGGGCAGACTGTACCGATAAATGAACCGTTCATTGTTGGCGGTTACAAAATGATGTTTCCGCTTGACGATAGCATGGGAGCGCCGATAAGCGAGATCATCGGCTGCCGATGCGTAGAACTTTAAGACAGAAAGGAGGGGAACGACATGACTGCTGCAGAGAAGAAAAAGAAAGAGGACGAGGAAAAGAAGAAAGCGGCGCAGAAGAAAGCGCCCGCGAAAAAAGCGTCCGCAAAAGCACCGGCGAAGAAAGCACCGGCGAAAAAGGCGGCTGCAAAGAAGAAATAACTGCATACAGTTAGAGCCATTGAGCCGGATATGTGGGGAAAACCTCACGGTCCGGCTCTTTTTTCTGGTTGTTCGGGCATTTTGTCCTTGAAATAACAAGGCTAGAGAAAGCCTTACAAATCACGCAAAAGGAAGCCTTGCAGAGACGCAAGAGAAAAAAACGCAAACATCAACACGGAGAGAACCGTAAACGCAGAAAGGTAGGTAACTATGAAGATCAACGATGCAAGAAAGATTACTGAGTCAACGGAGAGGCTGCCTTTCAATCTCCAGTTTTTCGCGGAGAAACCCGCGACAGACGATCAGGCGGGCGGCGGCGAGGAAAAGAAAGACGATCCCGAACCGAAGAAAGACAAGCCGAATGAGCCAGACGACAACCACGCTGAGAACTCTATGGAGTCCATGATCGCCCAGATCGCTCAGCTTAACGCGACTGTCGCAAAGCTGAAAGCCGACAATGACAAACTTTGTACTTCCGAGGGAAATCTGAGAAAGCAGTTAAGGGCAAAGCAGACGGCGGAGGAACAACAGGCGGAGGCTGAGGCAGAGCAGAAAGCGCAGCATGACGAGTATGTGAAAGAGCTTGAAAAATTCAAGTCTGTAACAGAGGCGTCAGAGCGCTATAAGAGTTTCGGTATGGGTTCTGAACTGGCAAGAGAAACGGCAACGGCCGAGGTTGAGGGTGACATGGCAAAGGTCACGAGTAATCTGGCGGCATTTATGAAAGACCATGACGAGAAGAAAGACAAGGAACTGAGAGCGCAGTATGCGGCTCAGATGCCTACACCGCAGTCTGGTAATGATTCACAGGTTGACTACACGAAACAGTTCAACGATGCAATCAGCGCCAACGATCCACAGGCGGCGGCGCTTGCAATTTTACAACAGGCGGAGGCGAATAAGGTGGCTCCCGTCTAATCTAAAAGGAGGTAAACCAAAATGGCAGTAGCAACATCTTTCGCAACACCCAACTTTAGCGGAATGTTGTTCAACAAAGGACAGCAGGCCGTACCGTTTTCTACGATGATTGGTGCAAGACCTCTTAGTACCAATCATGTAGAGTTTGCTTGCGGGCAGTATTACGACACTGAAAAGGGTGAGCAGCCCGAAGTATCAGAGACGGCATCTCTGAAAGCACCCGATCCCGAAGTGACAACCAGAAAGCAGCTTACCAACGTAACGCAGATTTTCCACAAGAGCGTATCTGTTTCCTACGCTAAGCAGAGCAACATGGGTACTCTGCAGGGCATCAACGTAGCGGGGCAGCAGCCGAACCCTATGGACGAACTGGCTTTCCAGGTATCACGGAGAATGGCGAAGATCGCACTGGACATCGAGTACACGTTCCTGAACGGCGAGTATCAGAAAGCAACTTCTGACGCCGAGGCGAACAAGTCAAGAGGTCTGCTGACGGCGATCACAACCAACGAACTTGACGTTGACGGCAAACCGCTGACGTACTGGCTTGTCGCAGAGGGTTTGAAGAGTATTCACGATCAGGGTGCTAAGACGGACAATATCGTGCTTGGCGTTGACGCGACAACTCTGCTGCAGCTCAACTACGATGCCGGTAAGAACAACTACACAATCGTTCCTATGGGCCGTGAGATTAACGGTCTGAACCTCATGACGGTTGTAACGCCTCTCGGCGTGGTAGCGGTAACGCTGCTTGATTCTCTGCCGAAACAGACGGCGGTACTGTTCGATCCTGCGATCATGGCACCTGTATTTCAGCCTGTACCCGGCAAGGGCAATTTCTTCTTGGAGCCGTTGTCCAAGACCGGCGCGGGCGAAACATACCAGATTTTCGGTCAGGTAGGTCTGGATCATGGGCCGGAGTGGATGAGCGCGAAATTTAAGAACATTTCAGCCGATATGCCGTCCACAATCTCGGCCCCAAAAGACTGAGTTCTGACATCTTAACAATTCCTACGGCAAGTCAGAACTTGTACGGTAAGTCCGTAAGGGACCTGATCGGTTCCGATGTGAAAGTGCTTGCTGACGGTAGCGTTGTTGGAACATTCCCATACGTTGAGGGTTATGAGCAGTTCAGTAGTAATGTGTCAGAGCAGAGCGGGCATTTCTTCCCGTTCTCTCTGACAAAGGCTGGATCGACAATGACTTTCAAAAAGAACGGTAAAGCCTCAAAGACCGAGATCGAGTGGGAGAAAGACAACGTATTCAGGGTTGAGAACTCAGACACGTTTGAGGTTGAAGTGGACGGAGAAAGCGTTGTTACTTTCAACTTCACACAGGCAACCATGAAACCGAAAGCGCAGCTTACAAGCGTAAGTGAACCGGTAAAGGCGATTTCAGAACCGGCGGCAGCGCCGATTGTGGAGGAACCTGTTCAGGGAGAAGAAAGCACAGAAACAAAGCTGACACAGGACGATCTTACCGATATGACCGTGGCGGAGATACGTTCGCTTGCGGCACAGAACGGCTATAAGATCACGGCGACAAAGAAAGCCGATGTCGTGCAGCAGTATTTGGATCAGCAGAAATAAGGAGTGAGTGACTATGGACGTTAGCATCGCAAAAAAAATAATCAAAAACGATTCTCTCGATGATAACGACATAGCACTCCTTGTTTTGCAGGCTCAGAAAAAAGCCGCCAATCATCACTTCTGGTTAGAAGATGATGTTCCGACAGAGGAAGAATTGCAGAGGTTCTATGACCGGTACGAGATGGAGATTTACGAACTGGCGAAAGCGATGGTTTCCTCAGAACAAAGGGGCGGTCTTGTTTCCTTTTCTGAGTTAGGGGTAAGCCGGTCGTGGGGAGAAAGCGGTCAAAAGACCGTGGAAGTCGCACTGAGCAGCATACCGCCAAAGACATACATCTTGTAGGGGTGCGGAATATGGCAAATACGATGTTTAACGATCTGGAAGAGAACCAAGTGACGTTCTGGTATCAGACATTCGAGGGTAAAAAGGACGAACTTGACGAGAACGGCGAAAAGACCGGGGAGAAGATCATTACCTATTCCAATCCTGTCATGGCGAGAGCGAGGATCGGTCCGAACATGGGTAACGCTGCGGACTCCCCATTCGGCAGGGATATAGTTTACGACAAGTCGATTTCGACAGTAAAGCGGCTGCCGATAAACGAGTATTCCAGACTGTTCATTGACGTAGTACCGGTTATCAAAGAGGACGGAACAACAGATACGGAGCCTGATTATGTATGCGTTTGTCCGCAACTTGGTCTTGTTCAAAACGTGTGGGCGATCAAGAAGATTGCGGGGGCGGAGATATGAAAATAAAGGTCAATGCGCTTGATCCGAAAAGCATTGATGCGGCAATCGCAGAATTGGAGAAGTACAAAAAGAGCCTTGAATATAAGGTGGATCAGTTGGTGCATCTGCTTACGAACCTCGGTATTGAGAAAGCGAGAGATTTGGTTCCCATCGACACGGGAGTAGCACAAGCGTCAATCGTAGGCTATGTGAGTGACGAGGACGGCATTGGCATTATCAGAGCCGGAGGTTACTGCAAATACATAGAGTTTGGAACTGGCGTAAAAGGGCAGAACAGTAAGCACCCAAGTCCTGAGTATCTTGCGATCATGAAATGGGCGTATAACTCAGGGGCGACAATCTTTACCACGAAAGACGGCAGAGAGGGTTGGTACTATCCGGCTGATGATGGAACGTGGAGGTTCACAGAGGGTATGCCGTCAAGACCGTTCATGTACGAAACGGCGCAATACCTGAGAAAAGAGGCTCACAAACTGGCAGAGGGGGTTTTCTCCGGTGATTAAGGACAACACCAATCATTATTATACGGTACTTCTCGACAGCTTACAGGAACAGTATTCGGGAATGGACGGCAGCCAGAAGAACAATGACTCGCCGCCAACGTTTCCGTATATGTATTTCCGGCAGATAGACGGCACTGGTGCGCTGAGAACATTGTCCGGCACAGAAATGGGTGTGAACCTTGCATATGAGATTCATTTCTACTCCAAGAAATCGCCGAACGATGTGAGAAATATAGCGAACGCAGCGAGAAAGATCATGGTGGAAACGCTCGGTTTTAACTGTTCTTATTTTCAACCTGAGAACAATGTGAGCGATTCTTCTATCAATCAGTTTATAACCAGATTCACGAAGTTGGAAACTGATTAAACCTACCGGCTAGGGTAGCTCCCGAAAAGCGCAAGCCTAGCGTCTGCCGGTAGTTTTAATATCAAAGGCACAAACAACCCCTGGGCAAGGTACAAAAACGGAGGTAATCAAAATGGCAAAGTGTACTAACAAAACTTTCCTGATGTGTGACGGCACAAAGCTGCTCGACATTACCGAGTACCCTGACCTCGGAGGTACAAAGGAAAAGATTGACGTTACAACACTGTCCGACACGAAGAAAAGGACCATAAACGGCATCGAAGATGTGAACGATCTGGAGTTTAAGGCGTGGTACGAGAAAACGGACTACGAGAAACTTCTGGCGTTGCAGGAGGCAGATTCGCTCAACACATACCAGTTGTGGTTCGGTGAGAACGGCGAAGATGGTATCTGGGAGTGGCAGGGCAAGATGGCTGTATATCCAAACTCAGGCCAGAGCAACAATGCAAGAGAAATGACGTTCTCGATCACAGACGAGGGCGAGGAAGCCATGCACTATGTCGGCGACTAAGAGGGAGGACAAAGCATGAAATACTTAGAGTATGAGGTCAAAAATAACACTGTCGTAAGGGCGGCAAGCGACAAGACAACTCCCATCAGCGGATCGGTGAATTACTTCGGACTGCATATCAGCATGGATCAGGATTTCACCGATGTTCCGGGAGAAAAGGCGGTTGAGTTCTTCAAAGACCGCGTTCGGCAGACGGTAAATCTTGCTGAGGGTTACTGCATTATCCCAAACGACTTTCTCGAAACGGACACTCCTATTGAGTTCCGTGTAGTGAGCGGCAACACGCTCGGTACGCCGTGGGTAAGCATCACTGTATCAAAGAGCGGCGCTGTTCTCCCGGAGGAACCCCCGGAGCCTGCGCCGGTCGGAGAGGAATATGTTACAAGCGATTCCGGCGAGAACGTGGTTGCAAAGCTGCGTGTCGGCGATAACGGTCTGGAATACTCGAAGAACGGTCAGGACTATGTTCCTGTTACCGGCGAAAAGGTTGATCCTACAGAGATCGTGCTGCTCAACGATGGTGAGTCTGAGGTTTCTGCGGTTGCGGCGAAAGTGAATGAGATCATCAATGCGCTTGCAAAGAGCGGCATTGTGAAAGTAGCAACCGGCGAGGAACGCATGGAGGTATACGGTCAGGAAGAACAGGTAACGCAGTATGGCAGCAAACCGATTTCTGACCTGTTTGACGCTGATGTCAATATCGAGTGGGACGGCGTAAACGGTAAGGTAAAAGGTACATTCCACAACGTATCAGATGAATGGACAGATTTGCCGAAAGCGCCTAAGACCGGTCACTTCTTTGTTATGAAGTTCAAAGACACAGAGAAGTATATCGGCAAGCCGTTCTCATTCAAGAAAGACACTGGCAAGCCGTCAACCACTCAGGAGGCCACGGAAGATGAAATGTTCTGGGTACTCTGCATCGACACAAACAAGAAGTTCACGTTTGAGTCTGACGGCGAGGTTATCGTAACACTCGACTTCACGGAGGCAACTCTGGAGGGAGTCTAAGATGCTCGGTGGGGGAGTAAATTCCCCCACCAAAACAAATATACGGACAAACATTAACGAAAGGACGGTTAATATTATGAAACTCACACTCACACTGAATCTGGACAATGGACCAAAGGAATTTGAAACGCAGGAACTTGATTTCACGAATGTTATGTGCGATCTGGAGGACAACGGCGTTGACGTTATGGCAATGCTTGACGATGAAGAAAGACAGCACATGAAGATATTCACGACAATGCGCTCTATTATCAGCGTTATTGTCGGAGAGAAAGATATGGCAAAAGCCGGAAAGCTGCTGACGGAACATCTGAAAAATGACGGTAAGATGGACACTATCATGAAAGTGTTTACCGAACTGATGGCATCAGCGGGTTTTGGCAAAGCCGAGGAAGAAACGGAGAACGAGATTGCGACAGAGACGGCAGAAACGACAGCGATCGCGACACTTCCTACGGCGGAGACGATGATGAAATAGACCTCAGTAAGTACAAGAGTTTTACTGAGATAATCAATAAAGTGTGGTTGCCGAACGCATTGCGATACGGTGTACCATACGAACTGTTTTTCAAGCTGAACCCAAAGAAACTGGAGCCTTTTAGACGCGCAAAGGAAATTGATGCGAAAGAAAAGGTAAAGTATCTCGATATGCTTGCATGGCTGATTGGCACATACACAATGGACGCTATGGGGGCATGGTGGGGCAAAAATCATGTGGACTTCCCGAATGAGCCGCGTGGAATGGAGAAAAAGCATGGCGGCAAAGACGAAATGACGGACGGTGCGAGGTTCGCGGCGTTTGCGGCAGAACATCGTAGGAAAGTCATGGAAAAGAGAAAAAAGCATGGTGATTACATGGGGATAGGCTGACGAGCCGAAAAGCGCAAGTCCGGCGCTTTCCTCATGTTTTCATATAAACGGACAAACCACCTACGGACAGGGTTGTTACGCGGGGTGGCACAATGGCTGACAAACCAGTAGACAGCATCATACTTGAAATTGACGCCACCGAGGAAAAGGCCATTGGTGGCATAGACAATACAGTAAACTCTCTGAAATCCTTAAAGAGAACCACTGAGGGACTTGACACAGATAAACTTCTGGCTATCAGAGATGCGTTCAAAGGTTTCGGCGCTGCCGGTGCAGAACTGAAACAGGCGGGAGATGGAATGAAAAGCATCACTTCCGCTGTACGGTCTTTGATGAAGATTGATACTGCAAAGCTGAGGGAGGTAGCAAGCGCAGTAGAGAAAATCGGTGCCGGTCTGGGCAGTCTTGGATCAAATAACAGGATCAGCATAAGGATTGACTCTGAGGGGATCAAGAAGAACCAGAGAGCGTTAGAGGATAGTCAGGGAGCGGCGGCGCAGAACAATGTGGCTGACAGCGCACGGCAGATTGAGGCGGCGGCGAACAGCGCGGCACAGTCTGTTGACAGGCTTTCCACCGCAGAGAACAGAGCGGCATCTACCGGCAACTCGGCAGCATCTTCTCAGAGAGCGTTTGGCGCTGCGCTTAACCAGACGAGAACCAACACGGCAAACGCGAGAATACAGGAACTTATCAATAAGATCAACCAGTACAAAGCCACTATGAGAGGTATGGAAAGTGGAAAGCAACTGTTTAACTCAACTGAGTACGAACAGGCGATAAATGGACTGGCAAGACTGCAGGAACAGTTTAAGCAGTATCAGGAAACGGTAAAAGAGTCGCCGAAATCAATGGCTGACATCGGGAAGTCTATTCAGCAGATAGGCAGCGCGATCAGCCGGTGTAAACTCGGTAATTTCTCAACCTTATTAGAGTATGTGTCCGCAGCGCTGCCGGGGATAGAAACAGGCGGCATGGCGGCGAGCGCCGGATTTCAGTCTATGGCTGCTAGTTTATCAGCGGTACAGGCGGCAATCCCTATCATCGGCATCATACTCACGGCGATCAGTATGCTTGTGAATGTTGTAAAACAAGCTGCCAACGCTATCAAAAATGCGATAGGCAAAGCAACGGCGACATTCAAAACTGCGGTAAACAAGGTCCGTCAGGGCATCTCGAAGATGGTTGCCTCTATCAAGGAGTATGTGAAGAAATTTAAGGACATGATCGGTATTCAGGATCATTCCTTTGCGGACCTTACGAAAAAGCTGAAATCCATAACAAGGCTCTTTACGTTCATGTTGCTGCGTTCTGCATTTACGAAATTGTTTGAGGGCGTAACGACAGGTTTCCAGAACCTTGCGAAGTATTCTCAGTTATACGGAACGCAGTTTAACAACAGCGTTTCCATGATCTATTCAGATTTTAAGTGGCTTGCGAACTCACTGGCGACAGTGGTGGAGCCACTTGTGAATATAGTAGCGCCGATCCTCGACATGATAGCTGAGAAACTTGTCATGGTTACAAGGGCGCTTGCTCAGTTCTTCGCTGCGTTTACAGGAAAAAATACGTTCACAAAGGCAAAGAAGAATTGGGAAGATTATGCGGAGAGCATAGAGGGCGCGTCAAAGGCCACAAAGGACTATACGGCAGACATTGATGAGTTGAACATCATCGGTGATGACTCAGATCAGGGCGGCGGTGCCGGTGCGATCAATCCGGGCGATATGTTTGAAACCGCAGAGGTTGATGATAAATTCAAAGACCTCGTTCAGATGATTAAAGATGCGTGGGAGAACGCTGATTTCTATGAAATCGGTAAAATGCTTGGCGACAAGCTGGCCGAGGCGCTTGCAAACATTCCGTGGGATAAGATCAAGAATGTTGCGCGGAAACTCGGCAAGAGCATAGCCACATTCATAAACGGTTTCATACAAGGGGAATTTGACGGCAAGAAAGTGTCTTGGTGGATAGGCCATACTCTGGCTGAGGCTATCAACACGGCGTTTGAGTTCGTAAATTCCTTTGTGGAGAGTCTGGACTGGACGGAACTCGGCAAGGCGTTTACCGATCTTATCAAGGGCGCTTTGGAAACTCTGGATTGGCCTCTGATATATAAGACACTCAGGGGAATAGGCACTGGTGTGTCAGACTTCCTCAACTCGGTGTTCCGGGACACGAAGATGTGGAGCGAAATCGGAACATCAATAGCGAACGCACTCAACTCCGTAATATGGGGCGCTATGGATTTCGTTAAGAATTTCGACTTCGTTGCGTTCGGTAAAGCGATAGCGACAGGGTTGGGAGATGCGCTCAGAAAGATAGACTACATAGGCATTGGTCTTACGCTGACAGACGGCATAAACGGAGCGTTTGAGAGCCTGTGGTCTTTTGCAACGAACTATCCGTGGTTTGAAGTGGCGCTGAAATTTGCGAACGGTATCAACTCTGCGCTTGCGAACATAGACTGGACCGGCATCAAGGGCGGTTTCAATGCGTTCTGCAAGGGCGTAGGAACAAACCTCAATACCGCTATCACACAGATAGATTGGCCGTCAGTAGGCAAGACTTTCGGGGAAAGCGTCAACACGATCTTTAGCGGACTCGGAAAGTTCCTCGGTCAGATAGACTTTAAGCAGATCGGTAAAGATATTGCGGCGGCGATAAATAAGGCTATCAAAACGATAGACTGGAAGAACGCTGGCAGCACAATCAACGATCTCGTGAGCGGAGTCTGCGATCTGGTAAATGCCGTTATTGATGAAGTCGATTGGAAAGAATTGATGGGCGGCGTATCTGACGCTCTTAGTGAGGTCGATTGGGACTATCTGCTTAAAACGGTATTCAAAGTTATTGCATCGAAGTGGACCTTTGAGAAGATATTTGGTGGTGTTTCATTTACTACCATAGGCGGCAAGATCATCAGCGGCATAAAAGACGGCATAGACAACGCCATGAGCAACATAGGCACATGGATTTACGATCACATATTCAGACCTGTCGTTGATGGTATAGGCGGACTGTTCGGAATGGGGGCGGAGGGCAGCTCTGTAGCAAGGGGCATTGGCGGCGATATAATCGGCGGCTTTATTAAAGGATTGGTGTTCCCATCTCCTTTAGGTCCGTTGCAGGTGTTCATGGATTTTGTTGACGGTGTAAAAGAGTTCTTCGGAATAAACTCTCCGTCAAAGGTATTTGAGGAAATCGGCGGCTTTATCATAGATGGTTTCCTGAACGGCATTGAAACATTCAAAAACATAAAGACAACCATAACGAATTGGGCGGGGAGTGTTGTCGAGTGGTTCAGAGATGGCAAAGATGGTAAGAACATCGTGGATCATTTCAGAGATTTCGGTAACGACATCGTGACAAGTTTCAAGGATAAAGTCGGCAATACCTATACTTCCGTCAAAGACAACGTTACGTCATGGGCCTCAAAGGTAAAGGAATGGTTCAATAGTACGTCATACGGCGGTGTGCATACAAACACATGGACCACATATGCGAATGATATAATAACCGGTTTCAAAACGAAGATCGGGAATACCTATACCACGACAAAGGACAACATCATCACATGGGCGAACAAGGCAAGAGAATGGTTTAACAGTTCGTCATACGGTGGTGTGAACAATGGAACGTGGACGAAGTACGCGAATGATATAATCGTTGGTTTCAAGGATAAGATTGGGAATACCTACGCGACAACAAAAAGCAATATCTCTAGTTGGGCGTCAGACTTGAAATCGTGGTTCAGCAGCTCTTCGTTTGGCGGCATCAACAATAGCACCTGGACAACATACGCCAACAATATCATTACCGGCTTTAAGGATAAGATCGGCAGCGGCTACACAACCACGCAGAGCAACATGACAACGTGGGCGTCACGGCTGAAAGAGTGGTTCTCAGGCAGCGGTTACGGCAATATCACAAGTAGCCAGTGGAACACATACGCCGGGAATATCATAAGCGGCTTTAAGAACAAAATATCCGGCAGCTACACGGAGAGCCAGAGCAGTATTACCACATGGGCGTCAAGCGTGAAGAACTGGTTCACGGATCACTGTTCGTCAAGCAAATTTTACAGTGTTGCGAGTGACGTTGTAAACGGCTTTAAGAACGGTATCGGCGCACTGTACAGCACTTGTAAAGATACGATCAACTCATGGGGATCAAGTATCATCAAGTGGTTTAAGGACAAACTAGACGTAAACTCTCCGTCTAAGGTATTTGAAACGATAGCCGGATATACCGTAGCCGGTTTCAACAAAGGACTGACGGAGAACGGAAAGTCCACGAAAGACATTGTGAGCCAGTGGACAGACTCATTCTCTGATGTGAAGATTGCTTTCAGGACAGGCGTGGACGCAAGCGCACTGAGAGATTTCCAGAATAACTACGGAGATGATTTCAGCAGCGAGGCAATCGTAGAGAGAGTCCAGAAAGAGGTAACAACGAACGGCGCGGTAAAGGCATCACTGAACGCTGACGGCAGTATCAAAGATGCGTTCGCAGAGGCACTTGACGAAGTATTATCTTCTCCGCTGTCTGATATTTCGGACAACACGAAACGACAGGCAGACAAGGAAGAACAGACAAACGTATATATCGGCAACCGCAAGATCACCGATGCAGTCGAAGAACAGCGCAGCGCAAACGGTTTCCGATTCAGAACAACATAAAGGAGGCGAGGAAATGGCGTATATAACAATCAACGGGCAACCTTTTCCGCCTCCGAAAAGGGGCGTAAAGCCAACGGTAGTTACCTTTGTTGACTCAGGCAGAAATGCCAACGGAACGGTTGTAGGGCAGAGAGTAGGACGAAACCAGTACAAGGTAGACTCACTTGAATGGCCGTGGCTGTCGGCGGCAGAGTGGAGTAGAATGTTGCAGATTTTGGAGGATTTCTTCGTGTATGTGACATTCCCCGATCCGGTCACGAACAGTTTCAAGACTCTCAAAATGTACCCCGGCGACAGAACCGCAGAGCCGTATTGGGTGGACGAAAACGGTATGCCGACTTATTACAGGAATTGCAAGGTAAACATGGTTGACTGTGGAGAGTGATTAAATGCAGAAAGTATCGAAAGAGTACAAGATAAGCATGAAAGACTCCCTCAGAGAGAGGTCATTTATGATGATCTCTTTCGGACTTATCAATCAGGACGCACAGGCAAATGCGACAGTTGAGGGCGACAACTTCACATATTACTCGAAACAGACAGGGTTATTCGGGCAGAGGAAAGACGATACGGTGTACGGAACCTTTGAACAGGACTTCACGAGAGTTGACGGTTCCATGTATTTTCTTCCTCGCCAGAATAATTCAAACGCTTATTATGACACTGGACTTATCGGAAAGCCGCTTGTATCTGAGAGCGGATATGAACTTCTCATAGAGTTTAACGTTGTCGCTACTGACGTAAAAGGACTTACGATCAATTTCGGCGAAGTATATCCTGTTGATTTTGACATTATTTCAAGCAAAGGTCAGGTCATAGAGATCAGGGATAACGATATGTCAAACTTCACGACAGAGGAAGTGCTTATGCAGACTACCTCCGTCTGGTTCAAATTCTACAGAATGAAGAACCCATATTCAAGGCTGAGGATATATTCTATACAGCTTGGCATCGGTCTTGTTTATTACAACGAAGATATTATGGACTCTCAGCTTAGTTCATACATATCTCCAATCGGCGATGATGTTCCGCAGATAGACTTCATGGTTAAGCTGAAAAACTACGACAGTTATTTTAACGTTGACAACCCCAACTCTGCGATCAACTTCCTTGAAACAGGACAGGAGATGTATGTGTGGTATGGGTATATGCTGCCGGAGTCAAAGACGGTAGAGTGGCTGCAAGGCGCAAAGTTGTGGTGTAGCGAGTGGGAGAGTGACGACTATTCTGCCACGATCAAGTGCCAGGATATGTTCAGGAGCCTTGACGAAGAATACTTCAAGGGCGTGTACAGACCGGAGGGGATCAGCTATTTTGATCTGGCAACTATGATATTTGCAGACGCCGGTATAGAGGAATACTACATTGATCCGTATACGAAAAAGCTCTCAACAAAGAACCCTATGCCGCGTGTGAGGCTCAAAGAGGCGTTGCAGATTATCGCCAACGCCTGCAGATGCACCTTGTCACAGAACCGGTACGGCAAGCCTCAGATAAAATCAAATTTCGCACCAGAGTATGTAATAACGTGTAACGGCGAGATGCCGCATTCCAACGTGAAGAACATAAAGAGCGAGGAACCAAAAGACGAGTACGCCTCATTCGCTCATAATTACACAACCGTAACGGCTGAGATGTACCATGTGCCGGAGGATATGAAACAGGCGAACCGCTACACCGGATATACCTCGGCGCAGCAGTCCGACATCAACGGAGTGTTTGAAGAAAACCCGATTCTCACGATCACACAGGAAACGGCTTGTATGTACTATGGACTGCGGCTTATCTTCGGTCAGACACTTCCGGCGGGTATCATATTCAGGACATTCAATGACGGCGCAAAGGTAGACGAGTACGAGGTTACGACAGACATCTCAAAGGACTTCACTGTTTACCATGACTTCGATGATTTCGATGTGATGGAGATAGAGTTTACAAAGACTCAGGAACCGTTTAACCGTATTGTGGTAAACTACTTCACTTTCGGGGATATTACGGACTTCACGATGGAACGTAAGGATATGATGAGTTCCCCAAAGGCGATCAAACAGGAACTTATAAAGAGCGTTCAGGTCCCATGCTATTCCTACCAAAAGGGAACACAGGAGGAAACGCTTGTAAGCGAAGAAACAGAGGCGAACGTGGGCGACATACAGACGTATTACTTCGGCGATCCCACATACGACTGCAAGGCGACTTTCAACGGCTCTGAGGCGAATGTGAGGGTATTGGAGCGCGGCGACTATTACGTCACGGTAGAGTTTTTGATGGCGGGCAATTACCAATTTGAGGTTATAGGGCATAGATACAACATTGTGGAGAAGTATGCAGTAAAGGAACTCAACAGTAGGGGAAAAACGATCAAATGGGAAAATCCTCTTGTAAGCGACATGGTGACTGCTCAGAACCTCGCCGACTGGTTGGGAGATTATTATAATGCCGGTATCGAGTATGAGTATAACACAAGGGGCAATCCAGAGATTGATGTGAATGATGTTGTTTATCAGGAAAACGCATACCACCCCGGCATGAAAGTGAATATCTATCGCCATGTAGTGAACTTCAAACAGAGCCTATCTGGAAGTGTAATTGCAAGACGTGTAGTATCAGCAGAATCACAATAAAAAAGAAAGGGAAAAGGATATGGCACTCAAAACAGTACAAGTGGTAGTCAATGGCGTTACCACACAGCTCAGCTTAAACCCGGAAACAGGGAAGTATGAAGCAACACTGACAGCGCCGGAGAAGTCGTCTTACAATCAGCCGGATCATTACTACGATGTGACTGTTACGGCGTTGGATCAGGCCGGAAACAGTGTGAGCGCAAATTCCAAAGATGCGGAACTTGGCGAAAAACTCAGACTGTCCGTTCTGGAAAAAACTCCCCCGGCAATTACGATTACAGAGCCGACAGAATCACAGTTGCTTACAAACAATCAGCCTACGATCAAATTCTCTGTTATGGATAATGACTCAGGTGTAAATCCTGAGAAGATCATGCTGATCGTGAACGGCACTGAAATATCCGGGATCACAAAGACGCAGACGACAGGCGGGTATAACTGCCAGTATGCGCCGGAGGAACCGCTGCCGGACGGCAAAAACGAAGTCATTGTAAAAGCGACAGACTATGACGGCAACGAGGCAGAAGAAAAGAAAGTAACGTTCACGATTGATACGGTGCCGCCGGAGTTGTCTGTAACCGCGCCGGTAGACGGATTTATCACGAACAGAGATACCGTAACCGTAGAGGGTACGACTAACGATGTTACATCGAGTCCGGTAACACTGACAGTAAACGGCGAGGACGTAACCGTATATTCAGACGGCACATTCTCAACCACAGTATCTCTTGATGAGGGGGATAATACGATCACCGTCATATCAACGGACGGCGCGGGGCGCAGCACAGAGGTTGTGCGCAAAGTCGTAAAAGATACAGTGCCGCCAGTCATATCCGATGTATCGCTTGCACCGAACCCGGCAGACATCGGCACAACGTATCTGATCTCCGTGGACGTATCGGACTAGGAGGCGCAGTATGGCTAACATAGTGATTAAAGATGTGGGTATCTCTCCAAACCCTGTTCATGTTGCAGAGCAGTTGATGATCGAGGTTTCCGTAGAGTATCACAATCCGTCTGGCGGCAATTTCGCTTGTGTTGGTAGCTATGTTGGCTCTTTCGTAAACATAGGACGAGATGAAATCTCCGCAAAGATGCCGTTGGCGTTTGTCGGAGATTACGTCAAGAAATAGGAGGTGGGTATTATTGGCGGGTATAGAAGTAAGCGGAACGCTTGATAGCAAGGAACTCAGTTTTTCACATATTGTCGGCGACACATACCAAGCGAAAGCCTCCATTGATGATACGAAGAAAGAGCATCTTGCCGTACTGACAGCGACAGACGAGGCCGGAAACACAGTAACACAGTCGATGGTTATAGCAATTTCGGGGTCGTGGAGTCAGCCGAAAACAGACTGGTATGGCTATACGGACTCCGAGGGGATATACCACGGCGACAGATTCAACACAGAGGACTTTAACCGGATCAAGAATAACCTCAAATATCTCAGAGAGGTTGCGATATGCCAGTACCCAACGTTTGACATAAACGATCTGGGAGAGGACCGGGAAAAGCATCAGTTCTTCTATGCGGACGAGATTAACCGTCTGGAGGAAAACATCGACATCATAGCCAAGAAAACGGTCGGGTTTTACTACGGAGAACCAACGATTTACTACGACAACGGCAAGATATTCGATTACAACGAACTCAACCGCATAGAGAGCGCGATACTCGATATGTACGATCAACTTGTAAACCAATACAGGGGCAGAAGAATGTTGACGTTCTGCCTCGGAGCGGGAACGGAGGCGTTTTGATATGGCATGGGAAAGACTGAGAACAGACTATAAAGATGCGGTGTGGCCCGGACTGAAAAGGTATGTGCTTATCGACAATGGGGATAACACAATATCTCTGCAGGACGTTACCATCTACACCGTGTACGATGAATCGTTTTTCGGTGCTCTTGACGCGAACCGGATCAATGAGGCAATCAACCGGATCATGGCGGCGTTGGAGAACGGAACAGATTTGTATGAGGTTTTCACGGAGTTCTTTGAGAACCAGCAGGAGGCGTTCAAAGGCAAAGCGAACCTCGATCTTGATACTTTCAACGTGTTCCTCGACAACTTAAAGTCTACTGCGAACTCAGACGTTACGCAGATGAAGAAAGACTACACGACAGAGATCACGCAATTCGAGGAAAATCAGGAGAATCTGTTTACACAGTGGTTCGATCTGATAAAGGGGCAGTTGTCAGCGGATCAGGCCGGTAAGCTGCAGATTGAGATAAGTGATTTGACGACACACATCAAAAACCTTGCCGTTAAAATCCATATCAAAGATACTGTCGGAACTGCCGCCGCTGTCGTGATGAAGAACGCCACGACAGGCAACTCATACCGCATTACTGATTTCACGCAGCCTATCTACGTCACAGAGGCGGGAGATTATACGCTTGAATGTGAGAACGACAGTTACATGGTTGCGCCGAGAACAGTGAACATCAGTAATGTAGACCTTATGACACATAAAACCTTTAAGCTGATTGACGGAAATGGTCTTGGTTTCGTTGATGGCTATGTAGGGTGTTATGTCAATAAATAATATACGGAGGTAGAAGAAAATGAGAAATTTCCCCAAAAGACTCGCAACTGCTACAGACGTTCGTAACTGTTTGCAGCTTGTGAAGAATGGCACCTTTCAGGCGTCAGAACTTTCCGAGGCGATTGACGCCCTGGAACGTCAGAATTATCTCCAGTGCCAGATCGTAGAAATCGGCGGAGATAAGAAAACGGTAACTATCAACTATTGCGCGGAGGCAAAGGCCGGCAGCAAGGCAATCGCCGGAGGCAAGACCGTCAAGATCGAAACCGTGCAACACGAAAAGGGCGAACCGAAAGAGGGCGAGGAACCTCAGTTTGAAAAGACGGTGCTTACACTTTCTGCCACGATTTCAGGCGATTTGATCGAGGTCGCTGCGCCGTACACAATCTATGAAAGTCTTGGCATGACTGAGGCTGAACTGGAACAGATCAAGGAGGAGCTGAAAAATGAGTAAATTCTACGGTTATGATGAAAACATGGAGAATGAGATCGCAAAGATCACGACTCCGAAACTTGCGCTGATGTCCGATGTTGTCACTGGCGAAAAGAAGTTTATCACCGCAACGGAAAGCCAGTTGACGATACTGGCCGGTGTGCTGATCGCAGTCGGCAGTTCCGTATTCAAGACGGAAGAAACCACACTGACAAAGAGCAATCTGGACGGCACGGCAGAGGATTTCAAGGTCGGCGAGGACTATTGCATCTATATCTGTGATCCTACGAGCGGAGATGCGTCCAACTTCGCGGCTGAGCAGTACAAGATTTCAAAGAACACGACATTCCCGAACGGCTTTACTGCTGAGAACAGCCGAAAGATTGGCGGTTTCCACTACGGAGTTGTCCGCAAGGTCAATGAAAAGGGTAATCCAATCAGCACTTCCTCAGCGGAGTTTGGCAGCGGTTGGAAAACAAACGTGTATGAGGGCATCGTCCCGAACTCGGTATGGACACTTCTGCACAGACCTACTTGCGATCCGACAGGAATGGTATACATCGGTCCGTTTTGGGGTGACATCTATCTGTCCTCAGACGATGGCGCCGGTGGGTTGCAGAGCAAGCACGGCGTTGTGCCGATCACAGGTACGGAGAGCCTTGACTGGTATGTTGCCAATGAAAGGTCAATGCGCGTAGGGAAAAGGCTGCCTACATACGCTGAGTTCTGCAAGGGCGCATACGGTTCTCCACAGGGCGAAGATGGTAACAACACATACGCATGGTCCGCAACTTCCAACACGGCGAGAACGACTTGCGGTAACGTGAAAAACGCCGTTTCTGCTACGAACGTTCGCGATCTTGTCGGAAACGTGTGGAAGTGGCTTGACGAACTGATCCACGATCCGACAGCCGCAAGCGGTAACTGGTACAATCCCATGCAGGGTAAGGAATTTGGACAGTTGTGGATGTACTCAGCAACGGGGTTGCACGCCCTGCTTGCCGGTGGCGGCTGGCACGACGGCGTTCGTGGTGGTTCGCGCGCGGTGCGTTGCAACAGCTACCCGTGGCACGTCAACACGGGCGTTGGCGTCTGGTGCGTCTGTGACTCGCTGTAAGCAGATTGGGGCCGGCGAAAGCCGAGCCCCTGTACAAAAACGTTGGGTGTAATGGAGGTTAGGTGTAATGCCATACGAAAGTAAATATGGAAAAGATCAGGCAACGCTCACGATGGACTATACACATACCGAAGTACACCAGATGGCATATGACTTTTCGGTTTATCTCCATGCGAAGATGAGGGCACTTCCTCATTATGAGAAGTTCACTCTCCAGAAAGAGATAAGAGATACGATAGATGAAATGATGGACGAGATCGAGGCGTATGAAAAGACAAAGGTAATAAGCCATCTATATACGGCGGACAGGCTGAAAGCAAAGTTGGTACGCAAGATCAGACTGGCACATGATCTCAAATATTCTGCTATAAACAATGATGTGTACTGCTATTGTGCAACTCAGCTAGGTTGTATTGGCGCTTGCCTTGGCGGGTTAATCAAGAAAGCACAGTCCGAAAAGAAGAAATGATTTTATTTTGGGGTAACTGTTAATTCGCACTGTTTGGCCGTGGGTTGCACGCCCTGATTGCCGGTGGCAACTGGAACAACGGCGTTCGTGATGGTTCGCGCACGGTGAATTGCAACAACTACCCGTGGAACGTCAACACGAACATTGGCGTCTGGTGCGTCTGTGACTATGTTTCAGTTAGATTGGTTAATCTCAGGATTGCCAACAAGGATTATTTTATAAAAATAGTCAGACGGTTATCCCGTCCTGTGAAACTCAGGCAAATTTACAACAGCCAAGCCAGATAGTAGCGCAAGCGAAAGAAATTATGGCGAAAGCAAATCATTATGAAAAGAAAAACTGATCTCATGGAAAAGATATGTACCTTTGATAATGCCATGATTGCGTACAATAAAGCGCGGAAGTGCAAGAGGTACAGGAAAGAGGTATTGGAGTTTGAGGGAAACAGAGAGGAAAATCTTATAAGAGCAATATCCGATCTGAAAAACCTCAGCTACAATCCGGGGAAATATAAGGTGTTCAAAGTTTGGGAACCGAAAGAGCGGATCATCATGGCGCTGCCGTTCTATGACAGAGTTATCCAACACATGATTGTGAACCTTATAGAACCCATATTTGAGGAAAGATTTATATATCATTCCTACGCTTGCCGCAAGGGAAAAGGATCACACAAGGCGAGCGATCAGCTAATGAGATGGCTATACAATCTGGAGGTGGTTGAGGGAAAGTCGGTATACGTCCTGAAATGTGACATACATCACTACTTCCAGTCTGTAGACCATAAGATTCTTATGAATGAGATCAGGAAGTACATCAAGGATCAGGATTTATTGTCAATCCTTGATACGATAATCGCCCACAATGGGATATTCCCTGACGGCGTTGGTATTCCGGTCGGCAACCTGACAAGCCAGTTGTTTGCGAACGTGTATCTGAATAAGGTTGATGTGTTTGCAAAGCACTCTCTACGCGCCAAGTATTATATGAGATATATGGACGATTTCATTATCGTTTCTGACGATCTGGCGCAACTGAGAGAGTGGAAAGAGCGCATAGAGGTTTTCCTTGCGGAAGAATTGAAATTGACATTCAATCCGAAAACCACGATAGTCTATGCGAAGAATGGCGTTGATTTTGTCGGTTATAGGCATTGGAACTCCACGAAGAAAGTGAGAAAAGGTGCGATTCGTAGGCTTAGACGCCTTATCAAAAACTTTGAAGATGGCACAATATCGGAAGAATTTTTCAACAGGTCGTATGTGAGCAGACTCGGATCAATGCGCCATGCCGACACATACAGACTCATGCAGCAGATTGAAAATCAAGTGAAAGAGATAATGGGGTAGAGAATGGAGCATAACGCATACGAAATAATCGACAGACTTTGTACAGTAACAAATGCCCTTGTCGATATAACCAAGATGCAAGCTGAGGTTATCGCACAGATGGAACTTTCCGAGAAAGTGGAGAAAGAACTGGCAGAAATGAGGCTGAGTGCGGACAGGCAGCTTGACATCATAGAACATAGGCTTAGACAGATAAGGAGATAACGTTATGGTGGAATTTATCGTGAAGTATTGGATCGAGGTCCTTTTCGGACTGATAATAAGCGGCATGGGAGTATTTGCAAAGGTTTTACATACTCAGCACTTAAAGAATGATGCAATCGCTAACGGCGTTCAGGCTCTTTTGAGGAATGGTATTGTCGAAACCTATAACAAGTGGAGTGAAAAGGGGTACTGCCCTATATACGCCCGCGAGAACGCTATCAGAATGTATGTGCCTTATCACGCTCTCGGAGGGAATGATGTGGCAACCGATCTGATAGAGGACCTGAAAAAGCTGCCGACAGAGCCGCCGTGTAAGAAGAAAGAGGGTGTGTCTGATGGTTGAGATGATAGCGGCGTTTGCCGTGGGTGTGTTCATAGGTTACTTTGCACATATGCGAATAGTACGCCAGAAAAGGAAACGCAGGGTAAGCATTGATACCTATGCGAAGTTTGTAACAACGTGTGTTATCTTACACGGAATGGTACTTACATCGTGGTCCTATGTGCTTGCCATGATGGGCCTTGATCCAGTGGTAGATGTGTCAAGTACGATAGTGAGGGAGATAGTCGCCCCGATTATCGTATATCTGGCGACAAATACCGTGATGAACATATTCGAGAAGAACAAGCTGAGTTTTTCCACACCGCTCAATTATGAGTGCAACAATGAACAGACAGAGGCACAAGGATAAGGAGGAATTATTATGTCTATGGAATTTATGATTATTGCTTTACTTGTTGTATCGGTACTTACCAATCTTACGGTTGAGGGGATCAAGACGATTCTCGACAAGCATAGTGCAAACTACTCCGCGAACATCATGGCGGCAATAACGTCTGTTGTTATTTCTGCAGCGTTATCAGCCGGATATATGATATGGACGGAAACGGCACTCAACGCAAAGGTAGCCGTTGAATTGATCGCCCTTATGTATCTGAGTTTCTTAGTAGCCACAAACGGATATGACAAGGTTATTCAGGCGATCAAGCAGATACAGAGTTATATGGGAGGCGACAAATGATAACGATTGCTATGGTATTAGTCGGAGGACTGTTGATACTTGGCGCTGCGGCTGCCGTTTCAGCAATCCAGACATTCTACAATACGTTTTAGAGCCAGTGAGCCGAGTGTGATGATATGCGCACCCGGCTCATTTTGATAAGGAGGCGATTACATGGCACAAACAACAGAAGAAAAGATATGGGAATTTCTCTCAGGAAAGATCGGGAATGATTTCGGTGCTGCCGGTCTTATGGGAAACCTGTCTGCGGAAAGTGGACTGCGTTCAAACAATGCGCAAAATTCTTATATGAACAAAATGGGAATGACGGACGAGTCCTACACAGCACAGGTTGACAGCGGCGCGTATACGAAGTTCGTTTCGGACAGTGTTGGGTATGGGCTGGCACAGTGGACCAGTTCAGGACGTAAGCAGAATCTTCTTAATTATATGAAGTCATACGGTAAGTCAATATCCGATCTGGACGGGCAGCTTGATTTCCTGATCGTTGAGATGCAGCAGAGTTACAAAAAGGTATGGAACGTGCTGAAAAGCGCAACCTCTGTTAAAGAGGCATCAGACTCAGTACTGACAGGGTTTGAGCGCCCGAAAGATCAGGGAACGGCGGTAAAGCAGAAACGGGCGGCAAACGGACAGGCTTATTATGATAAGTACGCCGCAAAAAAGACCGTGGCGGCGGCAAAGACCGTAAGAGTCGGGAGCGCGAGAAGTAATGAGAACGGCGGCATTAACGGCGGCGCTGCCGGGGACCAGAACGGCAAGGAAGTATCAACACAGGCATGGTATCTCCATTCTAAGGGGTGGGTTGTACTCCGGGCAAAGGACGCTGTGGTAAGAGAGAAGATCGCTCACAACATGGAGAGCATATGCGCCAATGACAATATTGGGTACTGCCAGAATCATAGGACATCTCTGACAACGGCGGCAAAGCCGTATGGGTATGATGCGGCAAAGGTAACGTCAAAGGTGGAGGTAGACTGTTCTGAGGCTGTGAGAAACTGCGTCATGTATGCCGGTATCAGTGCCGGAGCGTTTAACACGGCATCTGAGGCAAGCGTACTCGTGTCAACAGGGAAGTTTGACAAGCTGACGGAAGATAAATACTGTAAGTCCTCTGACTATCTCCTGAGAGGGGATATTCTCGTGACAAAGAGCAAGGGGCATACGGTTGTAGTACTCGACAGTGGATCAAAAGCGTCAGGAAGTGCTGCGGCGGTCACACCAACACCGGCAACGCCGAGCAGCGTAAAGATCGACAGTGCCAAGAGCAAAGACACATCTCTTGCCGGTACATATACGGTCACGGCATCGGCGCTGAACATACGGTCCGGCGCGGGTACATCAAAAAAGAGCCTCGGAACGCTGCCGAACGGAACCACGGCGCGGTGCTATGGGTTCTATACGGCGGTATCAGGAACAAAGTGGCTACTTGTGGTGGCGAACGGCATTACTGGATTCTGCTCTATGAAATATCTGCGTAAATGTTGACAGAACGGTGCGGAAAGCGCATAATAATATAGTAGAGTTCAATAAACGGAGATAGAGCAAGATAACTTGAAATAGAGGTTATTTATCAGCACCCGCCTAGCACCCAAAACGATATAAAGTGCCGTATTTTCAATGCTCACGGTTTCTGTCGAAGAAGCGGCGAAAGCGGGCAAATTTTAAGAAATAGCGTAAAATCAAGGGTTTCCGTTGACGTAAATTGTCGGCGGAAGCCCTAAATTTTGCCACGTAGCACACACGTAGCACACAAGTAGCACACATGAGGTAGCACACAAATATAAAACCATAGAAAAGACCGTTACCAAACAAGAGGGCAGCGGTCTTTTTAATTAGAACTGTTCATTTCTGCCATATCCGCATACGGTGCCGAGGGGGAAACCGCAACGAATATCTAAATCAAGACTTTTAAGAAAGAATAAAACTCCATGTTCGCCACTCTCTTGAAATGTCTTTGTATAACTGTATAACTCACAATGCTTAAAGATATGTTCTTTTAAGTCCGGTATTGATGTTGAGAGTTTGTTATATAATTCTAATACAAGCAATTCCCGGATAAATGGTTTTTGCTCTTTTTCAAGCAGATGCTCATAAAAATGTATGAGTTCATGGAGTATTACGCTCTTATCAGTTAAATATTTTCTGTTAATCTCTATTTTGCACTCATTCCCATAATAACAGCCGTAGAAATCACTATCATCTACAATATATAGTCGCAAACAACCATCTATGCCTAAAAAAATTCCGTCTGTACATTCTGAAACTGTTGCGATTATGTCATTTAGTAGCGAATCATCTTTAAGTAGCATATCTTCGAAGTATTCTTCTTCATATTCATAACACATATAGTGCAGGGCACATTCTTCTGGCGTTCGATTGTTCCACCATGCATCATACAAATTTCTTATATCTTCCTTATTTGTCATTTGTGGCACCTTTCTTATTGATTGTTGGATATGTACTATATTTTGTTTGACTTGATTGGCTTCATACTATATTTTGTGCCGTTTATTGATATGACCGCGTTGTTTATCATCTTGTCTATGCGGCAGTCGCAAAAGACATTTTCTATTTTTATCCCAGAGTTTTCACATATCTTGACTATAGTTGAAAGCCTTACGTCCGTTTTCTGCCTATTCACTATATCTGACATGATATTTCTCCCAACGCCACACAGTTCCGCGAATTTCAAACAGCTTTGATTTTTCCTGTCGAGTTCGTCTATTATCAATTCGGACAGTCTCTTCATTATTTTTTCCATTTCGTCATATGTACCCATGCAATCTATGCCCTCCAGATTATGCGGTGATCTTATCCATTTCAGACTTTAATTGCTCTATGGTTCTGGCTAGGGTAAAGTTTTTGTAGGAAAAAGAACAGATAAAAATAGGAAAGCACCTTTTTCTGTGTTAGGATTTGATT
>CANQRR010000015.1 GCA_947626285.1 uncultured Lachnospiraceae bacterium | reverse complement strand
CGCAGAAGAGTCTGGCGCAGCAGGCGGCGGACGCTATACGCGAGGGGGATCTTGCGGCGGTGAAGGCGCTGGTGAAGCAGGCAGCCGCGCTGTATGAGGAGTGCACGAAATCTTCTGTAAATTTTGAGAAGACAGATGAAAACAGAGAAGATATTTCCGGTACCACCAAAGCGATTAACACGGACAACGACAATATTTCAGAGATATTCGGGAATACGGGTAGAACCAGTGACATGACCGCGGATGAGCGTGCACGTTTCCGCGAGGTGTTCGGCCCACGGGAGTTTTCGGCGGACGTCGCCTGTGTGTGCCCGGCGAACATCGACCTGATCCTTGATAACATATTTGAGATCGACGGGAAGTATCAGGTGATTGACTGCGAGTGGATCTTTGATTTTCCGGTGCCGACGCCGTTCCTGCTCTGGCGCGCGATCAACGAGCTGTATAGCAGCCAGCCGGTGCTGCATCAGCTCTGCGAGAAAGCAGAATTTATGGCCGAGTTCGGGATCAGCGCGGAGATGGACGAGGTTTTCTGGGCGTGGTCTACGCACTTCGCGGAGCAGTACGTCGGGGCGAATCGGCTGCTGAACCACAGCACACCGGAGCTCTGGGTCTCACTTGAGGAGTTCCGCCGGAAGCTGCGGGAGAAAGAATACATGGTGAGTCAGCTTTTCGTGGACACCGGGGAAGGTTTCTCCGAGGAGCAGAAGCTGGTAGAAGAGGCGAAGCTTGAGGACGGAAAATTCTCTGTCGCTTTCGACCTGAGCGCATACCAGAACGTGCGCGCGGTGCGCTTCGATCCGCTGGAGGGACGCCCCTGCGTCTGCCGAATTAATGCCGCGCAGACGACGGGCAAGCTGCAGGCGGAGAACGCGGCGGCGTCCGTCCCGGAGGGCGACCTCTTCCTCACGGTTGACCCGATCTATCAGGTAAAGCTGAACCCTGTGCCGGAGCGGATCGCTGTCTGTGGGGAGATCGCGATCTTGTCAGTGGAGGAAGCGTTGGAGCGCGCGAACGCGATCCTCTCAAGGATACACCGCAAACTTCCGTTTCTACGGATGTCTCCTTAAAACCTATTGATATTTAAGGGGATAGACGGCGTGTAATAGAATAGGGATATTTAACTATTTATAAAGGTCAAGGATATAAAATGTTATTTTTTCGAAAAATATGTAGAGGGTCTGTTTTTTGGTTGACAAGAAACAGACTTTGTTTTATTATTTAATTAAAATTCGGCAAAACAGACAGATGCCGAATTTTAACCAAATTAAATTTGAGAGTACTATTTGTCTGCGGAGCATCCACTTGGATTGATTGGGACGGGGATGAGATATGGCGAATACAATAACACTTCCTGAAGACCAAAAGATTTTTTCCATACAGGAATTGAAAGAAATGGGCTTTTCACAGTATAAGGTCAGTAAACTGATCGATGAGGGAAAACTTATAAAATTAAACAAACGGTATTATGAGAATACAGAATATTGCGGGGAAGAGTCCGATTTTTATTATGCAGGGGTCTATGCGCCGAATGGTGTGATCTGCCTGCTTAGCGCCGCGGTTTATTATCATCTGACGACGTTCATTCCGGATGCTGTGGATGTAGCAATACCGCGAAAAGCGAAGGTATCCACGATGCCGGAGCGGCCGCAAATGAACGTTCATCACTATACGGATGATCGGCATGAGTTGGGAATTGTGAAGATCAAAGAAGGAAAGAATGAATTTCGGATCTATGATATGGAAAAGACAGTTGCAGACATTGTACTTTACAGAGAAAAGGTAGGAATCGAAGAGACAAAAGAAATTCTGGTGACGTATCTGCAGAGGAAGGAGAGAAATCTGAATCGGCTTTTGCGGTATGCTAAGTGTATGAAATGCGATAAAATTATGAAACAGTATCTGGAGGTACTTGTATGACGAGCGCAGTATCCGTAAAGGCCAGGTTGAAAAATCAGGCGGCGGCAAGCGGGAAAAC
Source organism: uncultured Lachnospiraceae bacterium (assembly GCA_947626285.1). Taxonomy (GTDB): domain Bacteria; phylum Bacillota; class Clostridia; order Lachnospirales; family Lachnospiraceae; genus Choladousia. The sequence goes on along the minus strand of CANQRR010000015.1, from coordinate 59,484 downwards.
AATGCAGGAAGCATTGACAGTGTACGGAATGGAAAGAACCATGTATAGGCTATCGGCTTCTGAATATGCAGAAAGATTTACTCTGAAAGGAGGTATTTTCCTCTATGCGCTTTTCGATGGCGAGTTTACCAGGGCAACCAGGGATATCGACCTTTTGGCGAAAAATATATCAAATAATGTTGAGAATATACGGGAGGTATTTAAGGGTATTTTTTCAATAGAATATGACGATGCCCTGAGGTATGATCTGGACACTTTGGAGACCAGAGCCATTACGGAGTTTAAGGAATACCACGGCGTGAATGTATCTATTCTGGCGTATTTGGACAGGACAAAAATTCCGATATCCATTGACATCGGTTTTGGCGATGTGATCTATCCGGACAGGGTAAAGATAAAATTTCCTGTTTTGTTGGATATGGAAGCCCCGTTCGTTTACGTGTATTCACTCTATTCTGTGGTATCTGAAAAGTTTGAAGCGATCGTGTCACTAGGCAATGCGAATAGCAGATACAAAGATTTTTACGATATTTATATTCTGGCTGACAGGTATGAATTTGATGGAGAGAAACTGAAAGAGGCAGTCAGGGAGACTTTTGAGCATCGCGTAACGGGATTTGATGATATCGTTGCTTTTGAAGACGATTTTTTAAAGAGTGAGATTCATTGGAAGCGTTGGAATGCATTTATGAAAAAGAAAAAGACATTGCTGCATGTAGACTTTGAAGAAATCATAGATTTGATAAAAAAGTTTCTAATGCCAATCGTCGAGAGTATAAAAAAAGATACAGAATACCATTTTGTCTGGGATTGCAGGAAGCAAAGCTGGAAATAGAGATATGAAGATTGATTTTTCATTCCAAGGCCGCTATAATTGGACGAAAGCACCCGGAGGGAAGCCATGAACAGAAAAACAGACGCGGTGGACATCATCGTCCCCGTTTATAACGGATATGAGGACCTGCAGCGCTGCATCCCGAGCATAAAGAAGCACACGGACCTTGCGAAACACAGGCTGGTCCTGATCAACGACTGCAGTCCGGACGAGCGCATCCGGCCGTATCTTGATTCATTTGCGGACGAGCACACGCTGGTGTTGCACAACGAGAAAAATCTGGGTTTTTCCGGGAACGTGAACAAGGGCATGGCGCTCACGCAGGACCGGGACGTCCTTCTGCTGAACGCCGATACAGTCGTCACGGCGGGATGGCTGGACAAGATCGTCGAATGCGCGTACCGTGACGAGAGCATCGCGACAGTGACGCCGCTGTCTAACAGCGCGACGCTCTGTTCGGTGCCAGTGATGTGTCAGGACAATCCGTTGCCGGAGGGGCTGACGATCGACGAGTACGCGGCGCTGATCGAGCGCTGCAGCCTCAGGCGTTATCCCCGGATTACGGTCGCGGTGGGTTTCTGCATGTTCATCAAACGCTGCGTGATCGACGACATCGGGAACTTTGACGCGGAGACCTTCGGGCGCGGTTACGGCGAGGAGAACGATTTCTGCAACCGCGCAGAGCAGGCGGGCTATCATCATGTGATGTGCGACGATACTTTTGTTTACCACAAGGGGACGGCTTCGTTCGACACGGCGGAGAAACAGGCGCTTCTGGACGCGCACACGGCGATCCTTGAGGAGCGTTACCCGGAGCAGATGCGGGCAAATCATCTGTACTGCATGGAAAATCCGGATCAGGAGATTCGAGACAATATCATCCTTTACATGAAGCTGCACAACGGGAAAAAGAACCTGCTGTACTTCCTGCACCTTGATTTCCGGGAGCATGCGTTCAACAGCATTGGAGGCACGCAGATCCATGTGCGCGAGCTGATGGAAGGGCTGCGCGACGAGTACAACGTGTTCGTGATGGCGCGGGACGACGATGCGCTGTGCGTGACGACCTACACGGACCGGGAGGAGATCCTGCTGAAATTTCAGATCGGAGAGGCTCCGAAGTTCCCGGTATTCCACGACAAGGAGATCCGCAGGATCTGCGAGCAGGTGCTGCGGGCGTTTTCCATCGATCTGATCCACGTGCACCACACGCAGGATCTTTCGCTGGAGATCTACGACGCGGCGCGAGCGCTTGGGATCCCGGTGATCGCGACGATGCATGACTATTACTATGCCTGCCCGACGATCCTTCTGCTGGATGCGGAGGGGAAATTTTGCGCGCCGCAGGATGCGGCCATGACCGACGAGGAGCGCAGGGAGCGCTGCGCGGCCTGCCTGTGGAAGAAGCGTGGGATCGTGCCGCAGGAAGATTATCTGAAGCTCTGGCGCAGAGAGCACGGCAGCGCGCTGCGCATGTGCCGGGAGCTGATCTTCCCGTCCGAGAGCGCGAAGGATATTTTTCTGCAGTACTTCCCGGATTTGGAGAACTGTCGCGTGATCGAGCACGGTGAGGACAAGCTGGAGCGCGAGGTGACCCATGTGTCTTCTCCGGAGGGCGCGGTGAAAAATTCAAAACTGAAGGTGCGTCTGGACCGGGTGCTCAGCGCGGAGCAGGGGTTGAACGACATTGAGGGCTGGGCTTATCTGGAGGGCGTGCCGAACACGGAGACGGAGATCTTTGTGGAGCTTGCGGACGCGGGCGGCAGGAAGGATTGCTTCCTTGTGCATAAAAAGGCGAGGCCGGACATCGTGGACGCGTTTGGAAATCCGGACGCGCTGATGTGCGGGATCAATCTGCGCGTCAGTTCGGATGTGCTCTCCGACGGCCCGGTGCGGGTCAACGTCTACGTGAAGCACGCGGGCAAAGTCTACACGGACGGCAAGAGCGCGAAGAGCGTCTACCGGCGCAGGTTCGGAAAAGAAGGGCGGCTCAACGTGGCGTTCCTTGGCGGCATGGTGCCGCAGAAGGGCAGTTTAATGGCTCTGGGTTTGATTCCGTTGGACAAGACGGAGATCAACTGGTTTGTGCTGGGGGTGATCGGCGACAAGCGCGTCGGAGAGATCCGTCAGGACAACTGTTTCTTCAGTTCAACCTATAAAAAAGAGGAGCTTCCGCAGCTTCTATCGGACAACGAGATCGATGTGGTCTGCATCCCGCCGGTCTGGCCGGAGACGTTCTGCTACACGGTCTCCGAGGCATGGATGAACGGCATCCCGGTGCTTGGCACCGACATCGGCGCGGTGGGAGAGCGCATTCGCAAAACGGGCGGCGGCTGGCTGGTGAAGCCCGACGCGAAGCCGGAAGAAGTGTTGGAGCTGCTGCACAAGATCAAAAATGATCCGGAGGATTACGCGCGAAAGAAGGCGGCGGTCGCGCAGATTAAATTGAAGAGTGTTGCGGAAATGTGCGGCGAGTACCGCGCGCTATACGCGGAGCTATTGGAAGGAGAGGGAAATATTTTGAATACAGAATCCGCGCAGGAAGATGAGTCTGTGCAAAAGGTCGGTTCTGTATGCGACGAAAAACGAGATGTCGAAGCCGAGCGGACCGGGAAACAGCAGGTGAACGAGGCACACTATGGCGAGGTGGACTACGATTTTATTTTCCAGGGGCTTGCGCTTGCGAATCCGACTGTGGCCGGCCGGGGCGGCGTCGCAGAGATGAACCGCCTGCGCCAGCAGAACGCGGCGCTCAAGTCATCCATTGAGGTGATGAAAGGGACATCGGCCTACCGCGTCGCGCGGAAGATCGCGGACGCGAACATCCCGTTCAAGGAGCAGATCAAGAAGCAGGCGAAGAAAGTGTTGCAGAAGAAGTAAAAGGATAGAAGGTTTCCAAAAGGCGGACTACTATTATGCTGTAGTCCGCCCATTTTTTGTAGTGTGCTTTATTTTCCGCTTTTGAAGAATAACAAGTATTGCCCAGAGAACAAACGAGAAAATGCTGACGCAGAGCCCTTCCCGCATCCACGGCTGGCGATAGGTGAGCGTGAAGCTGTGGTCGCCTGCAGTCACGGGGATGCTGATGAAGCCGACGTCCGTAGGCAGAAGCTCTGTTTCAGTTCCGTCCACGGCGGCGGTCCAGCCGTCTTCATACGGGAGCGGGAGGAAGAGGAGGCCGTCTTCTTTAGTCGAGACGGTGCCGGAGAGCTGCGAATCGTTTGCCGTGTCGTTGACAACGATGTCGGCCTGCGGCGTTTCTGACGGAGCAGTCTTCGAGCCGAGCAGACGGATGTGGCTGATCTGCGCGGAGAATGGGCCGCTGTAGCTGTGCAGCCGGAAGGTCCTGCAGAAGGAAGGCACCGGCATCTGCACGTGTGTGATTTCTCCCGCCTTGGTTCGGAAGAGGTATTCCATCGTGCTTCCGGGGTTCAGCGCAAAGTCGCAGACAGCCGGGGTTTCGATGTCAAACTCCAGATACACATGTTCATAACCGGTAAGATCCATCGGATCGAGGCTCAGAGGTACGGAATCCGTACTTCCGTCCGCCGTGATATCGTCGAGCGCGGCGATCTCTGTCAGAGCGTACTGCGTGAGCAGTTCATCGGGGCTGAGGAAAGTATTGTCGTCAGCATCCGCATCCAGCAGCGCTACATCCAGCAGCATCGTCTCCAAATCCGCCTTTCCGTACGCACCCTTTAGCACCGCGCTGTCGCCGGTCTTCGTATAGAAGCGGGCGAAGGAGGACACGTCGTCGTTTTGGTAGAGATAGAGATTCCCGAACCGGCCGATCTGCCGGAAGTCGTCCAGCCTGGGGGCGGAATCCCGCGAGAGCAGGTATTTGATGCCGAACAGGGTGCTGTGGCCGCCGTAGTAACCGATCTGGCGGAACGTGTACTCATAGCGCGCCATGAGTGGGAAATTCGGGATCACGAGATTGACAAACTCCTCAATGTTGCGGTTGGGCGTGGAGTTGTAAGCGCTGATGCCGCGGTATCCCTGCTCCAGGCCGTCCATGCAGTAGCTCCCGGCGTAGTAGTCTTTTTCCAGTCGCCAGAAAGTCGGATCGTTTTCCTTGAGCCAGGCGAGCGCGGAGTCCACATCGGGATCATACAGAGGCCCCCAGTAATCCGCGTTCGTAGTGGTGAGCGCGTCCCGCGCGTCGTAGCAGAGCAGGCCCTCTCCGATGACGTTTGTCATAACGCAGAGAAAGAGCAGGGCCGTGACGATGCGGCAAATCCGGTCGTGTTTCATGTTTTCTGAACTATGGCTCCTGCGGGAGAGCAGCACAAGCAGCACGATCATCACAGCGCCGAGCGCCCCTGTGACGATCACGTCGGTCACGATGTCCCAGCCGTACGGTTCCGCGGCGGAGAGCCGGGGAAGCGCCACAGCGCAAGCGCACACGATGAGCGCGGCGGATAGGACGAGCGCCGGGATGCTGATGCGCCGGCGAAGTCGGATGTCGTCGAGTGTCCGCGCCGTCACGAGCGCGAACAGCGGCATGAAGACAAACGAGTGCCGCGAGAACGGGTAGGCGAAGGCGTTGAACACAGCCGATCCCAGCCGTACGAACATGCAGAATACGAAAAACAGAACGGCGAGATACTGGAGCGCCTTTGCCTTCCGGGAAACGTTCTGCCTGCGGATCGAGACGACATACTGCGGCAGGAGGATCACGAACAGCACGGAGAAAAACAGCACCGGCGCCTCATAGAAATTCGAGTAGCCGCCGTACTGCGCGATGCCCTCAAACGCGGTCGAGAAGAAGCGCAGAAAAGCGGTCTTGTAAAAATCAGCCGGGAACAAAGAACAGTACTGCAAAACGCGTTCCGCAAGGGAGCTGCCAGAGCTCAGCCGCGAGCTCACCGAGGTGAGGAAACGCGCGGACGGAAGAAAAATGACCGCGCCGAGTCCCAGCCCGAGCAGGATCTCTCCGCAGCGCGCCAGAAAGAGCCGCACGCGCCGCGCGGGCGTCCCGTCTTCGAGAATCGCCCGATACAGGAGGTAAGCTCCCGCCATCAGGAACGACATGTAGGACATGTAGGTGCCGCTGCAGATCATGACCGCAACAAAAAGCGGCACGGCCGGGCTGAAGCGTTTTCGCCGCATCGCGCGCTCCAGCAGGAATAGCAGGAACGGCAGGAACACCACGTAAGCGCCGAAGTGATAGTGCTGCCCCCATACGAGCAGATAACCGCAAAACGCGTACAGATAGGAGGCGATGACCTTGCCGGGCTCCGACAGGGAAAAACAGTTCAGAAACAGGTAACAGAACGTGCCCGCAAGAAAGAACTGCGCAATCATCATGAAGAGCAGGAAAGTCGGGATATGCCCGCTCCCGAGCAGCGCCCCCGCCGCGTAGACCGGGATCAGAAAGATGTTAAACAGGTTCAGCGCGAACATGCTGGCCCCGAAGCCGAGCCCCATGTCCCAGAAAGAGAGATTGCCTTCCCTCAGGTGATTCACGATCGTGGCGTGCTGCATCAGATACTGCTGCCTGGTGTCAGAACCCGCGTCGTTGAAGACGACGAGGCTGTCCCCGAACAGGAACGGGCGGAAAATGATGAGAATGCTGATCGCGGTAGCTCCCCACAGGATCAGGAGCGAGCGGATATTCCGGGAGTGGATCAGTCGCTTTGTCTTTGGCATATGGATCTCCTTCTATGTACGGGCGGCTTCCGCCGGAAGGGAAACCGCGGCGGATCGCTGTGCATGTCAATTATTTGAACGATATGTGTATTTTATCATGGAATAATGGAAATGGAAAGATTGACTTGACGTTGCTGTTCAGACCGGCCAAAGCGCTTGTTGCTGTGAACGGAGTGAACAGTAACGACTTGACAGAAAAGCGTTCTTTTACTATTATTGTAGTTGTCGATTTATGTTTACTTTTATTCTTATTTTCAGTATTTGAGAAAAAGACGCGCGTTTGCCGCGCGTCGTTCGGGAGAAGAGGAAAATGCTGTATTTTAACGCGCCCCCGTTCACGGGGAAAGAATTTGAATATATGAAGCAGGCCGTCGACGCGGGCAAGATCAGCGGGGACGGCAGATTTACGAGGCAGTGCTCCGCCTGGATGTCGGAGCGCTTCCATGTGAAGCATGTGCTGCTGACGACGTCGTGCACGCACGGGCTGGAGATGGCCGCGCACCTGACCGGGATCGGCCCGGGGGACGAGGTGATCCTGCCGTCGTACACCTTCTGTTCGACCGCGGACGCCTTTGTACAGCGCGGGGCGACGCTGGTGTTCGTGGACGTCCGTCCGGACACAATGAACATCGACGAGAAGCTGATCGAGGACGCCATCACCGAGCGCACAAAGGTGATCGCCCCCGTCCATTACGCGGGGGTCGCATGCGCGATGGATGAGATCATGGACATCGCGAAGCGGCACGGCCTGCAGGTCGTGGAGGACGCGGCGCAGGGCGTGGACGCGTATTACAAGGGACGGGCCCTTGGCACGATCGGCGACTTCGGCTGCTACAGCTTCCACGAGACGAAGAATTTTTCAATGGGCGAGGGCGGCGCCGTCGTATTCAACCGGGACGACAAGATCGAGGAGGCGGAGATCCTCCGGGAGAAGGGAACGAACCGGAGCAAATTCTTCCGCGGGCAGATCGACAAATACACCTGGGTCAGCTACGGCTCTTCCTATCTGCCGAGCGACATGAACGCGGCGTATCTCTGGGCGCAGCTTGAGTGCGCCGAAGCGATCAACGCGGACCGCATGGCGACGTATGACTTCTACCATGCGAACCTGAAGGACCTGGCGGACAAGGAGTATCTGGAGCAGCCGTTTGTGCCGGACTACGCGAAGCACAACGCGCATATGTATTACATTAAGCTGAAGGACGAGCCCACGAGGGCTGCTCTGATCGACTACCTGCGCGAGCGGGAGATCCATTCGGTGTTCCACTACGTGCCGCTGCATTCGGCTCCGGCCGGCCGGCAGTTCGGCCGTTTCCACGGCGAGGACCGCTACACGACGAAGGACAGCGAGCGTCTGCTTAGGCTCCCGATGTTCTACGGGCTGAAGCAGGAGGAGCGCGAAAAGGTCGTGGACGCGATCCACGGATTCTTTTCGTAACGCTGTTTTGTACATACGCGTACCTGCCGGGTGAGCGGGCAGAGTTCGCGGAAGACATCAGATCGCGGAGGACTGCATGGACGTCCGGAAAGTGCTGAAAAGTTTAAATTTCTATACCGTAAAAAAAGGGCTTTCTTATCTGAAGCAATACGGCTTCCGGGAGTTTCGCGTGCGGCTTGCCGAGCGCATGGAGGAGGTCGAGGCCGACTACACACAGTGGTGTGAGCAGAATGCGCCGACACCCGCGCAGCTGGAAGCCCAGAGAAAGAAGAAATGGGCGGACCCGCCGCGGATCAGCGTCGTCGTCCCGCTCTACAACACGCCGGAGAACTTTCTGCGCGAGATGATCGCGTCGGTGCAGGGGCAGACTTATCCGCACTGGGAGCTCTGCCTGGCGGACGGAAGCTCCGATTCCGCGGCGACGCAGAAGACGGTCGCCGAGTACCTTTCGGATGAGAGGATCCGCTATCAGAAGCTGGAAAAAAATCTGGGCCTTTCGGGCAACACGAACATCGCCATAGGGATGGCGTCCGGCGATTACATCACGTTTTTCGACCACGACGATCTCCTGACAGAGGACGCCCTGTACGAAGTTGCATCGGAGATCGCGCGCTCCGGCGCGGATCTTATCTACACGGACGAGGACAAGATCAAGGGTGAAACGGGTGAGCGCTATCAGCCGAATCTGAAGCCGGATTTCAATCTGGACCTGTTGCGCGCGAACAACTATATCTGTCATCTTCTGACGGTGCGGCGCGCGCTGATCGACCAGGTGGGCGGCCTGGACGACGCGTTCGACGGGGCGCAGGATCACGAGTTTCTGTTCCGCTGCGTGGAGCAGGCGCAAAAGATCGCGCACATTCCGAAAGTGCTCTACCACTGGAGAGTGCACGCGGCCTCTACCGCGGACAACCCGTTGAGCAAGAAATACGCTTACGACGCCGGAAAGCGGGCGGTGCTTGCGCACATCCGGCGCTGCGGGGAGGATGCGGAGGTGACGGACACGAAGTTCCCGGGCTTCTACCGCGTGAAGTATGTCCTGCCCGGCGAGCCGCTGGTTTCGATCGTGATCCCGAACAAGGACGAGGTCGAGACGCTGAAAAGCTGTCTGGATTCGATCCGGAGCAAGAGTACCTACCGCAATTATGAAATTCTGATCATAGAGAACAACAGCACCGAGCCGGAAACTTTTGCCTATTACAAAGAGATTGACGGAAAAGACGGTATTCGGGTATTATATTGGAAAGAGGGCTTCAACTATTCCGCCCTCAACAATTTCGGATACGCGCACGCGAAGGGCGATTATATCGTCTGCCTGAACAACGACATCACGGTCATCACGCCGGACTGGCTGGAGCTTCTGCTTGGGCAGTGCATGCGCAGCCGGGTGGGGATCGTCGGGGCGAGACTGTATTTCCCGGACAATACGATCCAGCACGCGGGCGTGATCGTTGGGATCGGCGGCGTGGCCGGCGCGCTGTTTGTCGGCATGCCCAGGGAGCGCAGCGGTTATCTGCGCAAGGCGATCCTGCAGCAGGACTTGAGCGCCGTGACGGCGGCCTGTATGATGGTGGACCGGCGCGCGTGGGAGGCGGCGGGCGGCTTTGACGAGAAGCTTGCGATCGCGTTCAATGACATTGATTTCTGTCTGCGGGTGCGGGAAAAGGGCTATCTGGTCGTCTACGAGCCGAACGTGGAGATGTACCACTACGAGTCGAAGACCCGCGGCTACGAGGACACGCCGGAGAAGCAGCTGCGCTTCAAGGGCGAGATCGATTTTATGAAAAAACGCTGGCAGAAGTTTCTGGACGCCGGCGACCCTTACTACAATCCGAATTTTTCGCTGATGACCTGCGATTATTCGCTGAAGAAAAAATAGAGCCGGTCGGTGCGGAAAACGCGTCGGGCGGATGCGACGAGGGAGCGACAATGGCGGAGGTTACGGTTGTCATACCGAATTACAATGGAATGAGCTTTCTGGCGGCCTGCCTGGATTCCCTCAGGACGCAGACTTTGCGGGATTTTCCCGTGATTTTGATCGACAACGGCTCTGACGACGGGAGCGCAGACTTTGTGGAGGAGCGTTACCCTGAGGTCGTGCTGCGCCGCTTCGATACGAACCGGGGATTTTGTGTGGCGGTGAACGAGGGCATTCGCATGGCGCAGACGCCGTATGTGATTCTGCTGAACAACGACACGGTGTGTGATCCCACGTTTGCGGAAGCGCTGGTCCATGCGATCGCCGCCAGGCCAAAGTGCTTTTCCTGCGCGTCGCGGATGGTGAAGATGAGCGAGCCGGAGTACCTGGACAACGCGGGCGACTATTACTGCGCGCTTGGCTGGGCGTTTGCGCGCGGGAAGGGAAAGCCGGCGGAGGATTACCGGACGAAGCGCGCGATCTTTTCGGCGTGCGCGGGAGCCGCGATCTACCGCAGAGCCGTGTTCGACGAAATCGGGCTGTTTGACGAGGAGCACTTCGCCTATCTGGAGGATGTCGACATCGCGTACCGCGCCCGGATCGCGGGTTACCGGAACTATTATATTCCGGAGGCCATTGTGCGCCATGTGGGCAGCGCCACGAGCGGCTCCATTTACAATGAGTTTAAGACGCGCTATTCCTCACGGAACAGCATTTATCTGATATACAAGAATATGCCTTTGCCGCAGATCATCCTGAATCTGCCGTTTTTGACGGTCGGTTTTCTGGTGAAGATGATCTTTTTCGCGCGCAGGGGCTATCTGAAGGAATACGCCGCAGGTCTCGGGAAAGGATTCCGCCTGTGCCACAGGGACAAGAAGGTGCCGTTTCACGGAAAGAATCTGCCCCATTACCTGAGAATACAGTGGGAACTCTGGATCAATATGTTCCGGAGGCTCGGCGCATGAGACGCGCGCAGAAGGGTGAAAAACTTTGATCAAGGATAACCAGAAATATTTTACCCGGCTCCAGCTGATCCTGGACGCCGGCGTGATCATACTTTCCTATCTGGTGGCATGGTATGTCATGATGGCGAGCATCGACAGCAGGGAAGTGGGCGTTCTGCCCCCGGAGATCTACATGCTGGTGCTTGTGGTGATCGTACCGTTTTTCCTGTTGCTGTACTATGCGTGCAATCTCTACACTCCGATGCGCATGCAGGGAAGGCGCCTTGAGGGCGGCAACATTCTGAAGGCAAACATCATCGGAGGCCTGTCCGCGATGGCTGTGCTCTATCTGCTTCATCAGATGGACGCGTCCCGTATGCTTCTGATCCTGTTTCTGCTTCTCAACATTACGCTGACTTTTGTTGAGCGCAACATCGTGCGCATCGTATTGATGAACGCGCGCAGGATCGGGCTGAACCAGAAGCACATCATTCTCGTGGGCTACAGCCGCGCGGCGGAGGAGTACATTGACCGCATCGTGCAGAATCCGCAGTGGGGCTACCGTGTGATGGGGATCTTAGATGACAACGTGGCGCCCGGCACGCTCTACCAGAACGTGGAGGTGCTCGGCTTCATCGAGAGTCTCAGCTATATCCTGGAAGGAAACCGGCCGGACGAGATCGCGATCACGCTCGGCCTGGAAGAGTACGACAAGCTGGAGCGCATCGTCGCGATGTGCGAGAAATCCGGCGTGCACACGAAATTCATCCCGGACTACGGCAATATTATTCCGACCAAGCCCTACACCGAGGACATCCTGGGGCTGCCGGTCATCAACATCCGCCACGTTCCGCTGTCGAACACCTTCAACATGATGGTGAAGCGTGTGATGGATATTGTCGGCGCGACTGCGGCGATCATCCTGTTTTCTCCGGTTATGCTGTTCGCGGCGATCCTGATCAAGCTGACATCCAAAGGGCCGCTGATCTTCCGGCAGGAGCGCGTGGGGCTTCACAATAAGCCGTTCCAGATGTACAAATTCCGTTCCATGGAGGTGCAGACGCGCAAGAAGGAGCGCAGCGGCTGGACCGTGAAAAACGATCCGCGCGTCACGCCGGTCGGGAAGTTTATACGAAAGACCAGCATCGACGAGCTTCCGCAGCTCTTCAACGTGCTCAAGGGAGACATGAGTCTGGTGGGACCACGCCCGGAGCGCCCGCAGTTCGTGGAGAAATTCCGGGAGGAGATCCCGCGTTACATGGTGAAGCACCAGGTGCGCCCCGGCATGACCGGTTGGGCGCAGGTCAACGGCTATCGCGGGAACACATCGATCCGCAAGAGGATCGAGTGCGACCTGTATTACATCGAAAACTGGACGGTGGGACTGGACATCAAGATACTGATCCTGACCGTATTCAAGGGGTTTATCAACAAGAACGCGTATTGAAGAAGGCATACCTGTTCCGTGCAGGTATAGGCGCAGGCAGTTTATTGCCGCAGGGGGTATTATGAAGGGGAAAAAGAACAGCCGCGGAAACGATCCGCGGGAATATTACGATGATCGGCAGAGATACTATGACGGTCGGCAGAATTATCAAAGCGACCCGCGGGGACAGCGCGGTGGTCCGCAGGGACAGGGTGGTCCGCAGGGATACTATGATCCGCAGGGACAGGGTGGCCCGCAGGGATACTACGATCCGCAGGGACAGGGCGGTCCGCAGGGATATTATGATCCGCGGAGACAGTACGGCGGCCCGCAGGGATATTATGATCCGCGGGGACCGTATGGCGATCCGCGAAACGAGAGACGGAAAAAGAAAAAGAAGCATAGAAAGCTGAAATTTATTCTGGAGATCATTCTCCTGATCATACTGGGAGTGGGGTTGTTTGTGTTTGCGCAGCTTGGAAGGATCGACCGCGTCGGCCTGAAAGATATCCTGATCAATACGGGGATCGGTTCGTCTGGCTATCGCAACATTGCGCTCTTCGGCGTGGATTCGCGCGAGGGGCAGCTTGAGAGCGGCACGAACAGCGACACGATCATGATCGCCAGCATCAACAAGCGTACCGGCGATGTGAAGCTGGTGTCCGTATACCGCGACACCTACCTTGACAACACAAACGGCGAGTACCGCAAGGCGACGGAGTGTTTTGCGGGCGGCGGCGCGGAGCGCGCGGTGAACATGCTGAACAAGAACCTTGACCTTGACATCAAGGATTTCATGACCGTAGATTTCAACGGTATCATCGAGGCGGTGGATCTGCTCGGCGGCATTGAGCTGGACATCACGGAGGAAGAGCGCCAGTGGCTGAACGGCTATCTGGTGGAGACTTCGCAGGTGACGGGCGTCCCGTACACGGAGATCGAATATGCCGGGACGCAGCAGGTGACCGGCATCCAGGCGATGGCGTACTGCCGCATCCGCTACACGGAGGGCTGGGATTTCAAGCGTACAGAGCGTCAGCGGATTGTGCTAGAGAAGCTCTTTGAGAAGGCGAAAGCCAAGGGCGTCACGGGGTTGATCCCGATGGTGACGACGATGATGGACTATGTCTCGACGAGCATGGGCAACACGGAGCTGCTTGCGCTGGCGGCGCAGATCGGGCGATACCGAATCGAGGAGACGACAGGATTCCCATTCAACCAGACGGCTGCGAACATCGCGGCGGGGGACTGCGTCGTGCCGGTGAACCTGGCGGCGAACGTCTCGCAGCTGCACGCGTATCTGTTCGGGGACGAGGGGTATACGCCGTCACAGACCGTGCAGGAGATCAGCAATAAGATTATCGCTGATACGGGGATACAGTAATGGATATTGATGTGGTGATACCGGTATACAAGCCGGGCGGGGAGCTGCGGGCGATTCTGGAACGGCTGGAGAAGCAGACGGTAAAGCCGGCGCGGATCCTGCTTGTGAATACGGAGCGGGCATTTTTCGATGAGAGCTTGATTGAGGGAATCCCGGACGTGGAGGTCGTGCACATCCGCAAGGAGGAGTTCGACCACGGCGGGACGCGGCACATGGCGGCGCAGATGTGCGCGGGGGAGTTCCTGTTGTTCATGACGCAGGACGCGCTGCCGTTGGACGCACACCTGATCGAGAAGCTGCTCGAGCCTTTTGAGCGGGAGCAGGTCGGCGTTTCCTACGCCAGGCAGCTTCCGTCGAGGGACTGTGGAGCGTTGGAGCGCTACGCGCGGGGGTTCAATTACGGGGCGGAGAGCCGGATCAAGACGGCGGAGGATCTGCCGGAGCTTGGTATCAAGACATTTTTTTGTTCGAATGTATGCGCCATGTACCGGAAGAGCGCATATGATGAACAGGGCGGGTTTGTGCGTCATACGATATTCAATGAGGATATGATCTTTGCGGCGAAGCTGATCGAAAACGGCTGGGCGATCGCCTACTGCGCGGACGCGCGGGTGATCCATTCGCACAACTACAGCAGCGCGCAGCAGTTTCACCGGAATTTCGATCTGGGCGTCTCCCAGGCGGAACACCCGGAGGTGTTTGAGAACGTGAAGTCGGAGGGCGAGGGCGTTCGCATGGTGAGCCGGACGGCGGGCTGGCTGTGCCGGAGCGGAAGGATCTGGCTGCTCCCAAAGCTCATCGTCCAGAGTGGGGCGAAATACCTGGGCTACCGGCTTGGGAAAAGTTACCGGAGGCTTCCGGGTTGGCTGATCCGGAAATGTACCATGAATCAGGAGTATTGGAGGTAGATGTGAAATGTGCGGAATTGTAGGATATACAGGAAAAGATCAGGCCGCGCCGATCCTTTTGGACGGTCTTGACAAGCTGGAGTACCGGGGGTACGATTCGGCGGGCGTCGCGGTCTTTGACGGCGAGAAGATCCAGTGGATGAAGGCCAGAGGCAGGCTGAAAATCCTGCGCGAGATGACGCATGACGGGCAGATCCTTCCGGGAACCTGCGGAATCGGGCACACGCGCTGGGCGACGCACGGCGTTCCGTCCAACGAGAACGCGCATCCGCATTTCAACGAGGAGGGCACGATCGCGGTCGTGCACAACGGGATCATCGAGAATTTCCAGAAGCTGCGGAACCGCCTGAGCGAGAAAGGTTATAAGTTCGCGTCAGACACGGACACCGAGGTCGTCGCGCATCTGCTGGATTACTATTACAGATCTGAAGGCGATCCGCTTCGAACGATCATCCGGACGATGAACCGGGTGGAGGGTTCTTATGCGCTGGGGATCATTTTCAAGGATCATCCGGGGCAGCTTTACGCGGTGCGCAAGGACAGTCCGCTGATCACAGGCAAGGCGGCGGACGGCAACCTGATCGCCTCCGACGTGCCGGCGATCCTGAAGTACACGCGAGACGTCTATTTTATCCAGAATGAAGAGATCGTCTGCATGGACGAGGAGAGCATTCGCTTCTACAACGTTGACGGGGAGCAGATCGAGAAGGAGTCCGTGACGATCCAGTGGGACGTGACGGCGGCGGAGAAGGCGGGCTACGAGCACTTTATGCTCAAGGAGATCTACGAGCAGCCGAAGGCTGTGACCGACACGCTGAATCCGAGGATCGTGGACGGCAGGATTGAGATCGAGGAGCTTGGCATGACGGACGAGGAGATCCGGGCGCTGAAGAAGATCTATATTGTGGCCTGTGGTTCCGCTTACCACACAGGGGTTGTAGCGAAATACGTGTTTGAGGAATTGACGAGGATTCCGGTCGAGACGGATCTTGCGTCGGAGTTCCGTTACCGCAATCCGATCCTGGACGAGGGGACGCTTGTGATCGTGGTCAGCCAGTCCGGCGAGACGGCCGACACGCTGGCGGCGCTGCGTGAGGCGCAGAAACAGGGCGTGAAGGTGCTTGGAATCGTAAACGTGGTCGGCAGTTCGATCGCGCGCGAGGCGGACAACGTCATGTACACCTGGGCCGGTCCGGAGATCGCGGTGGCGACGACGAAGGCGTACAGCACGCAGCTGATCGCGGAGTACCTGCTCGCGATCCGCTTTGCGCAGGCGCGCGGGACGGTCAGCGAGGCAGAAGTAGGAGAGATGATCGAGGAACTCCGCAGGCTTCCGGAGCAGATCGATCTGCTGCTGGGACATAAAGAGAAGATACAGAGATTTGCAAACAGATACATTGCAGCACGCGACGTGTTCTTCATTGGGCGTGGCATCGACTACGCGATCTCGCTTGAGGGTTCGCTGAAGCTCAAGGAGGTTTCCTATATTCATTCCGAGGCGTACGCGGCGGGCGAGCTCAAGCATGGAACGATCTCGCTGATCGAGGACGGCACGCTGGTGGCAGCGGTGCTGACGCAGGAGGATCTCTACAAGAAGATGATCAGCAACATGGTCGAGGTCAAAACGCGCGGCGCGTTCCTGCTGGCGGTGACGAACGTCGGGAACACCGAGGTGGAGAAGGCCGCGGACTACGTGATCTATGTGCCGGAAACGCACAAATATTTTACGGCGTCGCTGGCGGTGATTCCGCTGCAGCTTTTCGCCTACTATGTGGCAATCGGGAAGGGCTGCGACGTGGATAAGCCGAGGAACCTGGCGAAGTCGGTCACGGTGGAGTAGCGGAATGCGGGCGTCCTGGCCCAGGCGAAGGCCGGTCGCAGTGGAATGGTGAGAAGGTTTCCGGGGTAGATATGAGCGCCTTGGTGCCGGCGAAGGTTGGTCGCTGGGCGACAAACCGGGAATAGATGATTCACGCGATAATTGCAGGAGTACAAAATGGGAGAAGACAGAAAAGACGAGTACGAGAAAATTTGTTTCATGTGCAGGAGACCGGAGCGGAGCGCCGGAAAGATGCTGGAGATGGGGAACGACGTCTGCATCTGCCAGGAGTGTCTGCAGAAGGCGGTCGATTCCATGAAATTTTCCGGAATTTCGTACAATGATTTTATGAATTTTATGCCGGATTTTTCCAAGGGCGGGAATGCGGCGGAGAATAACGGCGGAGCTTCGAAGGGCGACGGGACGAAGCAGGAGGTCGTCGAGGGAGGTTCGGATCCGGATGACCCGGAGAAGAAGGAAAAGGAGAACAAGGGGAACCGCCCGGGCGGGATCCCGACGATCGGCATGATCAACCTGTCCGATATCTTAGGCGGCATGGGGATGGGCGTCCCGCGTCAGCAGATCAAAAAGAAAAAGGACAAAGAAAAGAAGCCGGCGAAGGAGCTTGACATCAACAACATCCCGGCGCCGCACAAGATCAAAGCGAGTCTGGACGAGTACGTGATCGGGCAGGAGCACGCGAAGAAGGTGATCTCCGTCGCGGTCTACAATCACTACAAGCGGATCGCTTCCGGCACGGATGACGTCGAGATCGAGAAGTCAAATATGCTGATGCTTGGCCCGACCGGTTGCGGCAAGACCTATCTGGTGAAGACGATGGCGCGGCTTTTGGATGTGCCGCTGGCGATGGCGGATGCGACTTCGCTGACCGAGGCCGGTTACATCGGCGACGACATTGAGAGCGTGATCTCACGGCTTCTGACTGCGGCGGACAACGACGTGGAGCGCGCGGAGCAGGGGATCGTGTTCATCGATGAGATCGACAAGATCGCCAAGAAGCGCAACGCGAATCAGCGCGATGTCAGCGGCGAAGCGGTGCAGCAGGGCATGCTGAAGCTGCTGGAGGGCAGCGAGGTGGAGGTGCCGGTCGGTGCGGCGAGCAAGAACGCGATGGTGCCGATGGTGACCGTAAACACGCAGAACATTCTCTTCATCTGCGGCGGCGCGTTTCCGGGTCTCGACGACATCATCAAGGAGCGGCTGAACAAGCAAGCGTCCGTCGGCTTCCTGGCGGATCTCAAGGACAAATACGACGACGATCCGAACCTTCTCACGAAAGTGACGGTCGAGGATCTGCGGACTTTCGGCATGATCCCGGAGTTTATCGGGCGTCTCCCGATCATCTTTTCATTGGAGGCGCTGACGAAGGAGATGCTGGTGCGCATTCTGAAAGAGCCGCGCAACGCGATCCTCAAGCAGTACCAGAAGCTGCTCGCGCTCGATGAGGTGCAGCTTGACATAGACGAAGGGGCGCTGGAGGCGATCGCGGAGAAGGCGCTCGAGAAGAAGACGGGTGCGCGCGCGCTGCGCTCGATCCTTGAGGAGTTCATGCTGGATATCATGTACGAGATTCCGAAGGACGACAACATTGGGAAGGTGACGATCACGCGCGAGTACATCGAGCATACCGGCGGTCCGGTGATCACGCTCCGGGATTCCGGCTACCGTCTGGCGCAGGCCGAGATGCCCGCGGGAAACGCTTGACGCCGCTGTCTGCGGACGGAACTGTCACAATGTGACAGGAGCGGGATTTTTCTGACAATATTCCCGCAGACGTTGACAGCGTTTGACAAAAATGATATGTTAAAGAATACGAAAGTGACTGTTCAGAACAGGTCGAAGCAAGTGCTGCAAGACCGCAAAAGTATGAGGAGAGATCGTGGATGAATGAAGCACTGGAGCAATTTGTAAAAGTTCTGGAAAGCCTGAAAGAAACTGCCAAGGCAAAGAAAAACACGCTGGACTACGACGAGATACTCAAGGCTTTTGAAGGGATTGAGTTGACAGAGAACAAGATGGATATGATCTTCGATTACCTTGAGAAGAATCATATCGACGTCATGCAGGTGAAGTCTGAGGAGGACGCTCCGGACGATCTTCTTCTGGAGTCCGAGGAAGACATTCTGCTGTCCGACAACGACGAGATCGAGCTGATCAACGACGTGGACGTCCTCGAGGGCGTCAGCACGGAGGATCCGGTGCGGATGTACTTAAAGGAGATTGGCAATGTGCCGCTGCTCTCCGGCGAGGAGGAGGTCGAGCTCGCGAAGCGCGTGGAGGCGGGAGACGAGGAGGCGAAGAAGGCGCTCACGGAGGCGAACCTGCGTCTGGTCGTCAGCATTGCCAAAAAGTACGTCGGCAGAGGCATGCCGTTCCTTGACCTGATCCAGGAGGGCAACATGGGTCTGATGAAGGCCGTCGACAAATTTGATTACACGAAGGGCTACAAATTCAGCACCTACGCGACGTGGTGGATCCGTCAGGCGATCACGCGCGGCATCGCGGACACGGGCAGGACGATCCGCGTGCCGGTACATATGGTCGAGACGATCAACAAGACGTTGCGCATGACGAGGACACTGCTGCAGGAGTTCGGCCGCGAGCCGACCCCGGAGGAGGTGGCGGAGCGTCTGAACGTCCCGGTGAGCCGGGTGCGCGAAGTGCTCAAGATCTCCAGGGATCCGGTGTCGCTTGACACGCCGATCGGCGAGGAGGACGATTCCCATCTGGGAGATTTCATCGAGGACGACACGGCGCTCTCACCGGCGGATTCCGCGGCGTTTTCGATGCTGCGCGAGGAGCTTGGCACGGCGCTTGAGTCGCTGACCGACCGCGAACGCCAGGTCGTGCGGCTGCGCTTCGGCCTTGAGGACGGCCGGGCGCGGACCCTTGAGGAAGTCGGCAAGGAGTTCAACGTCACGCGTGAGCGCATCCGCCAGATCGAGGCGAAAGCGCTGCGCAAGCTGCGCCATCCGTCGCGCAGCAAGCGGCTGAAGGATTTTCTTACATAGACCGGTCGCAGGACCGGATTTTCAAAAATGAGAGATAAGTAGGGCGGCGCCAGGTATCGGGTGCCGCCTTGCCTGTTTTCGGTGTCTGGTGAGATTGTAGAAGATCATGATTTCTGAGGAGTTTTAAACGAAGGTGAGGATAATTGGCGGAGATTCTGGTATACAAACTGACTTTTTTGACTTATAATTGAAAAAGATGATAATGTATGACAAGTACCGGACGCAGGAAATAACGCTTCGAAAAGGAGGGATGTGCGTGTGCGAATTGGTTGATCTGAAGATTGGAAAACGAGAGATTAAGGTTGCAGATATAAAAAAGGAATGTATTGAAAATATTATCAGTAATGCGCATCTTTGCAGCAAGATAGAGAAAATCATTTTATTCGGTTCGGCGCTTGAGGAAAGGTGTCAGGAAAACTCAGATATTGATATTGCAGTTTTTGGAAAGTATGAAAAGAATGCCATGTTCCGTTTAAAAAGCTATCGTGATTTTGTAAATGCTGTCGTTTCTTTCGGAAAGTGGCAGGATTATGATGTGTTATATTTTGATACAACAAAACAAAAAAACGATATGATCATGACCGACATTGAAAATGGCGCTGTTCTTTATGAAAGGGTGTGATCCAAATCGAGCTGTCAATGGGGTTGATCAGGGCTGACCTGATCATGGCGAAGCAGGGAATAGAGCAATATCGGAACTGCAACATAAAACAGATAAAGAACCTTGTGGCGTATCATTTGCAACAGGCGGCAGAGAAGTTGATTAAAATTCAAATTTATCAGTCAGGCAAGGATTATGATAACAGAGAATTATATGTCCATAATCTGACGCGGCTGATAAATTATGCGGATCAATTGGACTTTGATTTTAGCGTACCGCAACCTATCAGAGATAATGCGTTGATGATTACGGATTGGGAAGCGAGTGGGCGTTATGATATGCACTTTTCTGTCAGGATAACGAGTCTTGAAAATTATTATGAGAAGATTGAAGCGTGGTATCAGCAGATATGGAAAAGAGGTATTCGATAAATTTTAGATAAGATCACAGGAGGTAGAACATGGATATCGAACTTTTGAGAAAAGATATGGTGGCGGCGATGAAAGCGAAGGATAAGCCGCGCAAGGAGGCGATCTCTTCGCTGATTTCCGCGATCAAGAAGGTCGCGATCGACGAGGGCAGCAGGGACGACATTTCGGAGGAGCTCTGCAACCGCGTGATCCTCAAGGAGATGAAGACGGTCAAGGAGCAGATCGACACCTGCCCGGACGCGCGCGCGGACCTGAAGGCGGAGTACCAGCTCCGCTACGACGTGATCGCGGAGTACGCGCCGAAGCTGATGTCGGCGGAAGAGGTGAAGGCGTATCTGCAGGAGAAGTTCGCGGATCTGCTTGCGACGAAGAACAAGGGTCAGATCATGAAAACGGTCATGGCGGAGCTCAAGGGCAAGGCGGACGGCAAAGTGATCAATCAGGTCGTCGCATCCTTATGTAATTAATATAGAAAGCGCGTGGATTTCCGGGGCATTTTTCGAGAAGACTGCATAGCTGATTTTTTGGGAAAATATCCGGAAGAGTATTTCACGTTGATTCGAAGTAAGAATATACAGGAGGAACTTACATGCAGGAAACCAGACCTTTCGTTCCGTGGGAGATGATGCGGGATTTCATGGAGCAAGTATTTCAGAAAGAGGGAGTACCGGAGGCGGACGCGAAGGTCTGCGCCGAGGTGCTCTTAGAGAGCGACCGCCGCGGCATCGAGAGCCACGGTTGCAACCGCTTCAAGCCAATCTACATCGACCGCATCGACGCGGGCATCCTGAATCCGGTCACGGAGTTTGAGATCGTACGCGAGACGCCGACCACAGCGGTCGTGGACGGGCACAACGGCATGGGCATGGTCGTCGGAACGAAGTCGATGCAGATGGCGATCGACAAGGCGAAGCAGTACGGCATGGGTATGGTGGCCGTGCGCAATTCGACACATTACGGGATCGCGGGCTACTACGCGACGATGGCGACGAAGAACGATATGATCGGCATCACGGGCACGAACGCGCGCCCGTCGATCGCGCCGACCTTCGGCGTGGAAAATATGCTGGGGACAAACCCAATCACCTTCGGCATGCCGACGGACGAGGAATTCCCGTTCGTGCTGGACTGCGCGACCTCGATCTCCCAGAGGGGCAAGATTGAATACTTCGCGCGCGCCGGGCTCCCGACGCCTGCGGGCATGGTGATTGGCCGTGACGGGAAGCCGATGACGGACAGTGAGGACATTCTGAAGGCGCTCAATGAGAAGCGCGCCGCGCTTGCGCCGCTTGGCGGGATTGGAGACGAGCTGGCGGGCTACAAGGGCTACGGCTACGCGACCGTGGTGGAGATCCTCTCCGCGGCGCTGCAGGCCGGCAGCTACCTGCGTATGCTCTCCGGCTTCGACGCGGCCGGAAAGAAGATTCCGTACCCGCTTGGTCACTTTTTCATCGCGATCGACACGGAGGCCTTCATGGGCGCCGATTCCTTTAAAAAGACCGCCGGAAACATCCTGCGCGAGCTGCGCGCGTCCGAGAAGGCGCCGGACTGTGACCGCATCTACACGGCTGGCGAGAAGGAGTACGAGGTCTGGCAGTTCCGCAAAGACAAGGGCGTACCGGTCGGCGAAGCTGTCCAGAAAGAGCTCATCGGGCTGCGCGACCGCTTCGGGCTCATGCAGTTCCGTTTCCCGTTCGAGTAATCCGATACGAATTTTTAAGGGAATGATTGTATATGTGATAACGCATATGAAAAAGGCATATGGAAAAGCACAAATTTGTATATTGCAATTCAAAATGGCATATGCTATAATGTCGACAGACAAAAGGTGAGAAATGTTCATATGCTCAAAAGGCGAGACCCCGGATGTACGCTACTACATTCGGGGTCTCTTCCTCTTCTGCGGAGAGGTGAACCGTTTGGTATTGGAGCGTAACTGCACAAGACAGTTGACAGTACAAGAAGCCGAGATTATAATGATTTAGATAAATATAGAAGCGAGGAACAAACAAATGATTTCGGAAAAGATGAAGCCCTTCCTGCAGAACAACTCTGCGATTCGGGCGATGTTTGAAGAGGGAAAAAGAATGGCGGCCGAGTTCGGCGCGAACAAGGTCTACGATTTCAGCCTTGGGAACCCGAATGTTCCGGCTCCGGCGAAGATTCGGGACGCGATCGTCTCCATTCTTGACGAAGAGGATCCGGTATTTGTGCATGGATATATGAGCAATGCCGGATTTCCGCATGTTCGGAAAGCAATTGCGGACAATTTAAACGCGCGTTTCGGGACGCGTTTCACGGAGAACAATCTCATCATGACCGTGGGCGCGGGCAGCGGACTTAACGTCTGCCTGAAGACGCTTGTGAACCCGGGCGACGAGGTAGTCGTCTTCGCCCCGTATTTCCTGGAGTATGGCGCGTATATCGGCAACTACGACGGCGTGCTTGTGCAGGTGGATCCGGACACGGAGACCTTCCAGCTGAACCTCACGGACTTCGAGCGCAAGCTCTCCCCGAAGACCAAAGCGGTCATCATCAACAATCCGCACAACCCGACGGGCGTCGTTTTTTCCGAGGAGACCATAAAAGCGCTGGCCGCGATTCTGACGAAGAAACAGCAGGAATACGGGCACGCGATCTACCTGCTCTCAGACGAGCCATACCGCGAGCTTGCGTTCGACGGCGCGCAGGTGCCGTTCGTGACGAAATACTATGACAATACGATGATGGTCTATTCCTACAGCAAATCTCTCTCCCTGCCGGGTGAGCGCATCGGCTACGTCGTGATCCCGGACGAGGTGGAGGACAGCGAGGACACGATCACCGCGGCGACGATCGCGAACCGCATCAGCGGCTGCGTGAACGCGCCGTCCCTGATCCAACTGGCCGTCGCGAAGTGTGTCGACGCGGAAGTGGATCTGGACTATTACGACCGGAACCGCAAGGCCCTCTACGACGGTCTGACCGGCTTCGGCTTCACCTGCGTGCGGCCGGAAGGCGCCTTCTACCTGTGGCTCAAGTCCCCGGCGGAGGACGAGAAAGCCTTTGTGGAGGCCGCGAAGAAATACCACATCCTGATGGTGCCGGGCAGTTCGTTCGCCTGCCCCGGCTACGTGCGGCTTGCATACTGCGTCTCCTACGAGACGATCCAGAATGCATTGCCGGAATTCGGGAAACTTGCAAAGGAGTATCGCTTATGAAGATAATCATTGTAGGCCTTGGCAAAGTCGGCCAGTCGCTTGCGATCGAGCTGAGCCGCGAGGGCAACGACATCACGGTGATCGACCGGCGCGACGACGTCGTGGGAGAGATCTCCAGCATCTACGACCTGATGGGGATCGTGGGGAACGGCGCGAGCTATTCCGTGCAGATGGAGGCCGGCATTGAGAAAGCCGACCTGCTGATCGCCGTGACCGGCTCCGACGAGCTGAACCTGCTCTGCTGCCTGATCGCGAGGAAAGCCGGTAACTGTCACACGATTGCCCGCGTGCGCACTCCGGAATACGGCAAGGAGCTTGGCTTCATCAAGGAAGAGCTGGGGCTTGCCATGGTGATCAACCCGGAATTCACGGCGGCGCGCGAGATCGCCCAGGTGCTGAAATTCCCATCGGCGATCGAGGTCAACTCCTTCCCGAAGAGCCGCGTCGATCTGCTGAAATTCCGCGTCTCAGAGCAGTCCGCCCTGAACAACGCGAAGATATCCGACCTGTTCGCCGACGGGCAGAAGATCCTGATCTGCGTGGTGGAGCGCGGAGAAGAGGTATTCATCCCGGACGGCAAATTTGTCCTCCAGGCGCGGGACCTGGTATCCATCGTCGGCGCGACGGCGGACGCCAACGAGTTCTTCCGCCGGGCGGCGATCGCCGCAAACCAGGTGAAGAGCCTGATGATCGTCGGCGGAAGCGCGGTCGCCTACTATCTGGCGAAGATGATGCTGTCCCTTGGCGTGCGTGTCAAGATGATCGAAAAAGACTTGAAGCGCTGCGAGCAGCTCTCCGACATGCTCCCGAAGGCGACGATCGTCCACGGGGACGGCACGGACAAAGAGCTTCTCCTGGAAGAAAAAATTGAAAAATACGACAGCTTTGCGGCTTTGACGAATATCGATGAAGAGAACATCCTGATCTCCCTGTTTGCCCGGAAGATCGGCAACATGAAGCAGGTCACGAAGATCAACCGCGCCGTGTTCGACGAGGTGATCAGCGAGCTGAATCTGGATACGGTGATCCATCCGAAGGACATCACGGCGGAGCACATCGTCCGCTACGTCCGCTCCATGAAAAACGCGTCCGGCAGCAACGTCGAGACCCTGCACAAGATCATCAACGGCAAGGCGGAAGCGCTGGAGTTCATGATCCGCGGAAAATCCCGCGTGACGGACACCCCACTTCAGGACATGAGGATCCGCAAAGGCATTCTGATCGCGAGCATCAGCAGAAAAGGGCAGGTCATCATCCCGCGCGGTTCGGACATGCTGCAGGAAGGCGACGGAGTCGTCGTGATCACACAGTTCAGCGGGCTGAACGACATTCAAGATATTTTAGAGAAATAGATACTAAAATAGGACGGCAGATATGAATTACAAACTCATCAAAAATATCATAGGCTGGGTGCTGGTGATCGAGGCGGCGTTCATGGCGCCGGCGTGTCTGGTCGCGGTGGTCTACCGGGAGAAGGCGGGCTTTCCCATGCTGTTCTGCACCCTGCTCTGCCTGCTGTGCGGTTTCCTGCTCACGCGGAAAAAGCTGGCGGACAAGAGCATGTACGCGAAGGAAGGCTTCGTGGTGGTCGCGCTCTGCTGGGTCGTGCTCAGTATGTTCGGGGCGCTGCCGTTCGTGGTGTCGGGCGCGATCCCGTCCTACATCGACGCGCTCTTCGAGACGGTATCCGGCTTCACGACGACCGGGTCGAGCATTCTGCCCGAGGTGGAATCGATGCCGCACTGCCTGCTGTTCTGGCGCAGCTTCACGCACTGGATCGGCGGCATGGGCGTGTTGGTGTTTCTGATGGCGCTGCTGCCCCTGTCCGGCGGCACGAACATGTACATGATGAAAGCGGAGAGCCCGGGTCCGTCCGTGGGCAAGCTGGTCCCGAAGGTAAAGTCGACCGCGGTGCTCCTCTACAAGATGTATCTGGTGCTGAGCGTCGCGCAGCTCTTTTTCCTGTTGATCGGCGGGATGCCGGTGTTCGACGCGCTGACGACCGTGTTCGGCACAGCCGGCACCGGCGGTTTCGGCGTCCGCAACGACAGCATCGGCGGCTATTCGACCTACCTGCAGGTGGTCGTCACCGTCTTCATGATCCTCTTCGGCGTCAACTTCAACGCCTACTATTTCATCGCGTGCCGCAAGCCGAAGGAAGTGTTCAAGATGAGCGAGGTGCGCGTGTACCTTGGCATCATTTTTGCGTCGATCGTACTGATCACGATCAACATCTCCGGAATGTTTGAGAACGCGGCGAAGGCGTTCCAGCAGGCGGCGTTCCAGGTGGGGTCCATCATCACGACGACCGGTTTCGCCACGACCGATTTCAACCTGTGGCCTTCCTTTTCCAAGACGATCTTGGTGATGCTCATGTTCATCGGCGCCTGCGCGGGGAGCACGGGCGGCGGCATGAAGGTGTCGCGCGTCATCCTTCTCTTCAAGTCGATCACGAAGGAGCTTGACGTGGTCGTGCACCCGCACCACATAAAAAAGGTCAAGATGGACGGGAGAGTCGTGGAGCACAACGTGATCCGCTCCGTGAACGTGTTCCTGGCGTCCTACGTGATCATCTTCGCGCTTTCGGTGCTGCTGATCTCCATCGACAACTTCGACTTCACGACGAACTTCACGGCGGTGGCCGCGACGATCAACAACATCGGCCCGGGCCTGGAGGTCGTCGGACCGACCGGAAACTTCGCGGCGTTTTCGAATTTCTCCAAGCTGGTTCTGACCTTCGATATGCTGGCCGGCAGGCTGGAGCTGTTCCCGATGCTGGTGCTCTTCGCGCGGCGCACCTGGTCGAAGTAGGAGGGAAAATATTACGGAAATGTTAACCAATTCTGCGCGGAAGCTTTACAACGCGGGAATTGTGTGTTAGAATAACAGAACAGTTTTTGGGGATAAAGGGTAAAGAGGCAGAAGAGACACAAGAGGGGTAAAGAATGCGAAGAAAGACATTGCTCACTGCTGTGCTGTGCATGGTACTTGCCGTGGCATCACAGAGCGTCAGCAGTGAATTTCATAGTTTAACATATGTGAAGGCAGAAGGACTCGATGCGGGGACATCTGAGGTGACGACGAATCCGAGCGGCACAGATGCGCCGCCGGAGACGCAGCCGCCGTCGGAGACGCCAACGGAACCGCCGACGTCAGCGCCGGAAACGCAGCCGCCGACGGAGTCAACACCACCGGAACCAACGACGTCGGCACCGGAGCCGAAGCCCGAACCGGAGACGAGTCCGCCGACGCCGACAGAGCCGTCGACGCCGGAGCCGACGCCAACGACGCCAGCGCCGGAAACGCAGCCAACGGAGCCAGTGACGTCGACGCCGACAGAATCGTCGACGTCGTCCGAGACCGCTCCGACGGAGACGCCGCCTTCAGAGACGGAGGCGACCGAGAGCTCGCAGTCCGAGACGCCTGGGGAGACCGTTCCGACAGAGACTGCTCCGACCGAAGCAGCGCCGGTGGCTCCGCCTCCCGCGGAGACCGCTCCGACGGAAGCGCCGACGGAGGAGACCGTGACGGAGGAAGAGAGCGGGACAGAGTCTGAGACGGAAGAAATCTCGAACGAGGAGTTGATCGCCCGGCAGACGATCGTGATCCCGCCGGATATCGAAAAGGAATTCCGCTTCACGAGGATCGAGAAGCGCTACGCGATCGTCCGGAATCCGGAAGGGGCTCAGATCTACGAGCAGAAGTCCGAGGACGCGCGGAAAGTAGGCACGCTGGACTATTACGGTTACTGTTATGTGCTCGAGGATCAGGACGACGGCTGGTATTACATAGAGTCCGGGAACGTGCGCGGATTTGTCCGGGACGAGGACGTCGTCACGGATGCGGTGGCGGACCGGATCGTCAAGATCAAGGGGATGGAAGATCTCTCCGCGGCGCGGCTTCTGGTGGCGCGCACCGAGAACGAAGCGTTCACGCACACGCATACGACGGTCCAGAAAGTTATGGCTTCCCCGGATTATGCGCTTGCGTCCGGGAGCGTGAACATCTACGAGCAGAAAAAAGAATCCGCGAGGGTGATCGGCACGATGTCTGAGAATGCCCTCTGTTACATACTGGCGGACGCCGACGCAGACTGGGTGTTCGTCGAGTCCGGAGATGCGAGAGGTTTTGTAAAGCGGTCGGATCTGGCGACCGGCTCGAAGGTCGAGGCTATCGTGTCGGAGACCGGCGAGAAAAACATGCAGCTTGCGGAGGTCCTGGTGGAGCCGGAGGAGAACAAGGCGTGCTACTACACGCTCACTTCTGTGCAGGAGGCGTCGCAGGCGGCCAAGACCCGCGAGGCGATGGTCAGCTTCGCGAAGCAGTTCCTCGGGAACCCGTATGTCTGGGGCGGGACCAGCCTGACGCAGGGCGCAGACTGTTCCGGTTTCGTGCAGAGCATTTACTCCTACTTCGGATACTCCCTTCCGCGTGTGGCGGAGGATCAGTCACATTACGGGATGCAGATCCCGATCGAATCCGCCGAGCCGGGAGACCTGATCTTCTACGCGAGAAACGGCTACGTCTACCACGTCAGCATGTACATCGGGGAAGGCAAGGTTATCGAGGCCGCCGGCAGAAAAGTAGGAATCATCATCTCCGGCATCAACGGGAACGCGGTCTGGGCGACGCGCGTGATACACGATTGAGAATTGCATGAAAAGAATAAAATTTGAGGTTGCTGCAAAGTGCGGCAACCTCTTTTTTCAAAATGCTGGTTTGTATGCGCGGCGATACTGCTTGGAGACGCAGGAGAGGACCGCGAAAAATCTGTTTTCTATTTGTCGGCGGCGGGTGCTTCCGGCTCTGGCAGGATCAGGCGAACAGTCTCAATTCGATGGTTGTCCATATGATCGGCGATGAGCTGAATTCCGCTGTCCGTCGTCATGGCTTCGCCTTCTGTTGGCAGGTGGTCGAGCATTTCGATCAGCAGTCCGCCGATGGAATCGTAGTCCTCTGAGTGCAACGCAAGATCGAGCGCGTCGTTGATGTCGTCGAGCTTGACGGAACCTTCGATCCGGTACTCCCGATCGCTGAGTTTCTGGATCAGATCCTTTTCATCATCGTCGTATTCGTCCCGGATCTCACCGACGATCTCCTCCAACAGATCCTCCAGGGAGATCAGTCCGACCGCCGCCCCGTATTCGTCGAGGACGATCGATAAAGTGACGGAATTCTTCCGCATGTCGATCAGAAGCTCGGAGGTCTTTTTGTATTCGTACGTATAGTAAGGTTCGTACATCACGTCGGTCGCTCGGAAGTTTCCGGGGTCGCAGAAGAGAAAATCCTTAATGTTCAGTATTCCCGTGATGTTGTCGCGGTCTTCCCTGTAGACCGGGAGGCGGGAATATTTTTCCGCTTGGAACATTTCCTTGACTTCCTCATAGGAAGCGTCTTCACTGACGGACGCGATGTCCGCGCGCGGCACCATGATATCCTTTGCCTGTGAATCTCCGAAATCTACGACGTTGTAGATCATCTGGCGCTCTTCCTTCTCAATGACGCCCTCTTTGTGGCTGACGTCCACGATCGTGCGCAGTTCCTGTTCCGTGATCGTGTTGAGCGAAGCGTCCGCGTTCACGTGCAGAAGGCGCAGGAAGAAGCGGCAGATGTGGTTGATGATGAAGATCACCGGCGTCAAAAGCCTCATCAGAAACAAAATGACTGAGGCGTACACGAGCGAGAGCTTTTCCGCGTTCACGGTCGCGAAGGTCTTGGGCGTGATCTCACCGAAGATCAGGATTAGGATCGTGAGGATCCCGGTCACCACACCGACGGCTCCGTTTCCGAAAAACTTGATCGCGAGCGCGGTGGCGAGCGCCGCCGAGAAATTGTTGACCAGATTGTTGCCGATCAGGATCGAGCTCAGCATCTTGGGCTTGTTCTCCGTCACCTTCAGCACGACAGCCGCGCGCCGGTCGCCCTCCTCCGCGAGCGTCTGGAGCCGGATGCGGTTCACCGTGGTGAGCGCCGTCTCCGCGGAAGAAAAGAACGCGGACAGCAGCACGAGCACGAGCAGTATCAGCAATAATATGGCGTCGTCCGAAGCCAAAAAAATCATCTCCTTTGTCGAATACAGGCTTCCGGAAAGTCCTGTCCGGAAACAGATAACCGTTTCAGACACAGGCTTTGAAGTAATTAATGAGACTATACAATATATCTGTGGAAAATGCAATAAATAATCACGGCCCCGGGCGCATATATATGGACAGAGGGGAGCCGGGACGAGCGCGTCTGCAGGGGCGTGGTGACCGGCTTTAAAGAAGATTATGGCGGGAGGATATGAAGAATGGAACAATTGCGTGTAAAAGGAAAGACGGCGGCGGGGATGCTTCTGGGGCTTGTGTTCGCGTGTCTGGCGACGACGGCGATCCTGCTGATCCTGGCGTTTGTGATGCTAAAGCTGCAGCCGGGAACCGGCGTCATGGAGACTTCGATCTTGGTGACATACGCGCTGTCGTGTCTGCTGGGCGGCTGGTACTGCGGCAGAAAGACGGAGCGCAGGAAATTTCTCTGGGGCGCGCTGCTTGGCGTCCTGTATTTCCTCCTGCTCTTTCTGATCTCCGGGATGGGCGACCGCGCCGTGCAGTCCGGGCTTCTGCAGAGCCTGACCGCGCTTGTGATCTGCGCGGGCGGCGGTATGCTTGGCGGTATGCTGGCGCGTTAGACCAGACACCGGATGCTGTTTTTATTCTGGCGGCGAGAAGCCGGAACAGACACAAGAAGGCGATATCGTAACATGCATGAGAGGGCATTCCGGAAAGGGATCCCCTCTTTTTTCTCAAATGATGTAAAAATGCCCCTTTTCATTTTGCAGGGCCTGTGGTAAGATAAGAAAAACGATATTTATCGGGAATTCGTTTCTGTCGATTCAGACAATTATTCCAACCGGATATTCCATTTGCAAGTTTATTTTTTTCGATGGGTTTTCAATTAAATTTATATATAAAAATTTCATGAGGTGAATATGAGAGAAAAGTATGAATCGCTGTCCTTGGTCATATTGAAGGATCTGGCGAAGGCGAGGGGCATGAAGGGCATTTCGACGATGAAGAAGGGCGAGCTGATCGAGGCGATGCTTGCGCAGGACGAGGCGGACAAAAAAGCGCAGACCGTCGCCGCGCCGCAGTCGAATCGCGGAAGGTCTGAGGGAGAGGTTCTGCCGAATCGGGGAAGAACTGCAGGAGGCGAACAGGAGAGACCGAACAGGAGAGCCCAGAGAACGCCTGCCGGAACGGGCAGAAGATACGATGCGCGGGAGGCACAGCCGGAGGAAAACGTTTCGACGGGAGCCGGGACGAATCCGGGAGATGAGGGTGCGCCCAGACAGGACAACCGTGACAAGCCGCCGGCGGAGCTTTCCCAGCTGGACAGCGGACAGGTGGCGACCGGCATTCTGGAGGTCATGCAGGACGGCTTCGGCTTTATCCGCAGCGACAACTATCTGCCGGGCGAGAACGACGTGTACGTCTCCCCGTCGCAGATCCGCAAATTTAATCTCAAGACCGGCGATATCATCTCCGGCAACACGAGGATCCGGGCGCAGCAGGAAAAGTTCGGCGCGCTGCTGTATCTGAGGACGATCAACGGCAAGACGCCGTCCGAGGCGATGAAGCGCTGTAATTTCGAGGACATGACGCCGATCTTCCCGAACGAGCGCCTGCGCATGGAGCGCGCGTCCCGCGCGATCGCGATGCGGATCGTGGATCTTTTTTCGCCGATCGGCAAGGGGCAGAGGGGTATGATCGTGTCGCCGCCGAAGGCCGGCAAGACGACGCTTCTGAAGGACGTGGCGCGGTCGATCCTGGAGAATGATCCGAATATGAAGCTGCTGATCCTGCTGATCGACGAGCGGCCGGAGGAGGTCACGGACATCAAGGAGGCGATCTGCGGCGAGAACGTGGAGGTCATCTATTCGACCTTCGACGAGCTGCCGGAGCACCATAAGCGCGTGTCCGAGATGGTGATCGAGCGCGCGAAGCGCCTTGTGGAGCAGAATGAGGACGTGACGATCCTGCTTGACAGCATCACGCGCCTGGCCCGTGCGTACAATCTCACGGTTCCGCCGAGCGGCCGGACGCTTTCCGGCGGCCTGGATCCGGCGGCGCTGCACATGCCGAAGCGCTTCTTCGGCGCGGCGCGGAACATGCGCGAGGGCGGCAGTCTGACGATCCTGGCGACGGCGCTTGTGGACACGGGCAGCAAGATGGATGACGTCGTCTACGAGGAATTCAAGGGCACCGGCAACATGGAGCTTGTGCTGGACCGCAAGCTCTCCGAGCGGAGAGTGTTCCCCGCCATCGACATCCCGAAATCCGGCACGCGTCGCGAGGATCTGTTGCTGGACCGTGAGGAGCAGGAGGCGGTCTATATCATGCGCCGCGCGCTGAACGGCCTGAAGTCCGATGAGGCCGTCGAGAACATCCTGAACATGTTTGTGCACACCCGTGACAACCGCGAGCTTGTGCAGCGTGTCCGCAGGCAGAAGTTTGTATAAAAGGAATAGCTTAGCAACAAAATTTTTTGGTTGCATTTTCGGCGAAAATGTGCTATCATCTATAAGCTGTTCTATAAACACGAGGGACGCGAACTGCAGGGACTTGCAGGGATAGTCCGGGAAGGCTTGCCGCGGTAATATCTGAGCGGCATCGACCGGAAACGGGCCGGGGCGGAAAGCGGCGGATGGGCCGCAGGGATCTGCCGGGCCGCAGTTCACGATCAAAGAAGAAGAGGTGAAGATTATGAAAGAAGGAATCCATCCGGAGTATTATCAGGCAACTGTGACATGCAACTGTGGCAACACATTCGTGACAGGTTCCACGAAGAAGGATATCCACGTGGAAATCTGCTCCAAGTGCCACTCGTTCTACACGGGTCAGCAGAAGACTGCAGCCGCCCGCGGCCGTATTGAGCGATTCAATAAGAAGTACGGAATTGAATCCAAATAGTTTAGAGATCATACGGGACTGTCGTCAAGTAGAGCTCGCGAGGTACGGGCTGTTTTGCGACAGTCCCATTTATTTATAATAAAGCCCGGTCTCCATGCGAAGACAGGTGACAAGTTCATTTGCCGGACTGGCTTTGCATGAGAGACGCTAACATGTATGAGCATGAAGCGATTCATCGGGCTTTTATTTGTGGTGAAGGAGGAAGTACAATGAAGCCATCCGGGATAGGCGGGCAGGCGGTGATCGAGGGCGTCATGATGCGCAACGGCGGCAAGTACGCGGTGGCGGTGCGGACGCCGGACAAGCAGATCGTGGTGGACGTGCAGGACTGCAAGAGTTCGAAATGGAAGCACCAGAAGTTTTTTAAGCTTCCGATCATCCGTGGCGTAGTGAATTTCATCGACTCCCTGGTGCTCGGCATGAAATCGCTGATGTATTCCGCGACGCTCTTCGCAGAGGAAACCGACGAGGAGAGGGAGGAGCGCGAGAGCAAGGCGCGCGAGAAGGCGCAGGCGAAAGCGCAGAAGCTCAGGGCGAAAGGAAAGGACGCCGAGGCGCAGAGGGTGCTCGACAAATGCGAGGAGAAGCTGAAGAAGGCGGTCGAGAATCCGGATTCGTCCGGGGACGACGCGCTGATGACGGCGACGGTGGTCATTTCGCTCGCGTTTTCGGTGGCGCTGTTTATTTTGCTGCCATATTTCCTTTCGCGTTTCCTGCGGGGCGTGATCGCATCCGAGACCTTGATCCTGGTGGCGGAAGGCATTGTGAAGCTGCTGATCTTTTTCGGTTACCTGTATCTGGTCTCTCGGATGAAAGATATTCAGCGCAACTTCATGTACCACGGCGCGGAGCACAAGTGCATCAACTGCATCGAGCACGGGCTGGAGCTGAACGTGGAGAATGTGCGCGTGAGCTCGCGTGAGCATAAGCGCTGCGGCACGAGTTTTCTGTTTATCGTGATGTTTGTGAGCATCGTGTTCATCATGGTGGTGAGCATCCCGCTCTTTGCGCTGATCCATGTGCACACGGGATTCTGGCGCGTCGTGCTGCGGCTGGCGCTGCTGCCGCTGATCGCGGGCGTTTCGTATGAGTTTATCCGGCTGGCCGGCATGAGCGACAGCAAGATCGTGAATATCTTGAGCAAACCGGGCATGATGCTGCAGCACATGACGACGAAGGAGCCGGACGACTCCATGATCGAGGTGGCGATCGCGTCGGTCGAGGCGGTGTTTGACTGGAGAGAATTCGAGAACCGGGAGTTCGGGACGCACTATGAGTTGAACAAGAAGACGGCAGAGCAGACGGAAGCAGACGAGCAGAAGCCGGAGGCGCAGGCGGAAGGATGACGCTGAGGGAATTGCTACGGTCCGGAGAGGAATACTTGAAAGAGCATGACGTCGCGGATGCGTCCGTGGACGCATGGCTGCTTCTGGAGCATGTGACGGGACTCAGCCGCGCGGAATATCTGGCGCACGCGACAGAACCGTTGGAAAAAGTCTGCGCCATTCTGCGGATGGCGGCAGATTCCGGCATGCAGGCGCAGGATTGTTCTTCGGATGAGGGAAAACCGAAGATGAAATTCGTCTCCGCAGAAGATGCGCTTCAGAGATACCGCGAGCTGTTGAAGCGGCGGAGTCTTCACATCCCCCTGCAGCATCTGACCGGGGAGCAGGAGTTCATGGGTCTTTCGTTTCTGGTGAACGAGCATGTGCTGGTTCCGCGGCAGGACACGGAGACGCTTGTGGAGGAGGCGCTAAAACGGTTGCGCCCGGGCATGCGGATACTTGACTTGTGTACCGGCTCCGGCTGCATCGCGGTGAGTCTGGCGAAATTGGGGCCGGAGTATATTGCGCGGCAAAACGTGAGCTGTACAGACGACAGCAAGCCCGTCAACAAATCTGTTTCAGAGTTATGGGATAATGGAGAGAGCGCGGTAGAGAAGCGGAAGGTTTGCGTGGACGCCTCCGATATTTCCCCGGAGGCCCTTGCGGTGGCGCGGGAGAACGCGCAGCGGCTGGGCGCGCAAGTGCGGTTTATAGAGAGCGACCTGTTCGCCGGGATTGCCAGAATGTTCGGTACTTCCGGAACGGATGAGTTTGACGGCGAGATCAAAGCAGATAGATTTGCTGGGACAGGCAAGTCTGATAGAATAGTTGAAGCGAACCGTGTTATCGGAGCAGACGGGATCGCTGGACGATACGACATGATCGTTTCGAATCCACCTTACGTCCGCACGGCGGTAATCGGAGAATTGGCAGAGGAAGTGCGGCTGCATGAGCCGACGCTGGCGCTTGACGGCGCGGAGGACGGGCTGCATTTTTACCGGGAGATTGTTCGACAAAGTTTGATGTATTTGACAGACGGAGGCCAGCTGCTTTTTGAGATCGGGTACGATCAGGCGGAAGCAGTGCGCGCGCTGATGGCGGAGGCCGGTTTCACGGAGATCGAAGTGATTCGGGATCTGGCCGGGCACGACCGTGTTGTCACCGGCAAGTGGAGCGGATGCCGCTGAAATGCCGGAGCAAGGTGAAACACCGAGAAGGATGCCGGAAGGAAAGGTATTATTTCCGGGGTATCTGAGAAAAATAAGGGACAGGGAGGAAATTCCATGTTTGATAAATTGGATGACCTGCTGATGCGGTTCGAGGAGATCCTGAATATGCTCAACGATCCGGCGGTGATCGCGGACCAGGCGAAGTTCCAGAAGCTCATGAAGGAGCAGGGGAGTCTGCAGCCGATCGTTGACGCGTACCGGGAGTACCGCAAGTGCAAAGAGACGATCGACGACAGCCTTGCGCTGCTTGAGGAGGAGTCCGACGAGGAGATGCGCGAGATGCTCAAGGAGGAGCTTGCGGACGCGCGCAAGCAAGTCGAAGAACTGGAGCAGAAGCTGAAGATCCTGTTGCTTCCGAAGGATCCGAACGACGACAAGAACGTGATCGTGGAGATCCGCGCGGGCGCGGGCGGGGACGAGGCGGCGCTGTTCGCGGCCGAGATCTACCGCATGTATGTGCATTACGCGGAGAGCCAGCGCTGGAAGGTCGAGACGATGGACGCCGAGGAGATCGGCATCGGTGGCATGAAATACGTCAGTTTCATGATCACGGGGCAGGGCGCGTACTCAAAGCTGAAATATGAGTCCGGCGTGCATCGTGTGCAGCGCGTGCCGGAGACAGAGTCGGGCGGCAGGATCCACACGTCGACGATCACGGTTGCCGTGATGCCGGAGGCGGAGGAGTTTGAGGTCGTGATCGACGAGAAAGACATCCGCATCGACGTGATGCGCGCGTCGGGCAACGGTGGCCAGTGCGTCAACACGACGGATTCGGCGGTGCGGCTGACGCATTACCCGACGGGGATCGTCGTCTACAGCCAGACCGAAAAATCGCAGCTTCAAAATAAGGCGAAAGCGTTCGCGCTGCTGCGGGCGAAGCTGTATGACATCGAGCAGCAGAAGGCGCACGACGCGGAGGCGGAGCTGCGCAGGAGCCAGGTGGGTACCGGGGATCGTTCCGAGAAGATCCGCACCTACAATTTCCCGCAGGGGCGTGTGACGGATCACCGGATCAACCTGACGCTCTACAAGCTGGAAAAAATTATGGACGGCGACATTCAGGAGATCATCGACAGCTGCATCGCGGCGGACCAGGCGGCGAAGCTGGCGAAGATGAACGAGTAGGAGAGTGGCTGTATGGAAGAGATGAAAAAAGAACGAACCTATCCGGCGAACAGCATTCGCGTCTGTGTGGATGGCGACGCCGCGGACGCGTTTCGGGGCAGGTTCTACAGCAAAATGAATCCGGAAGCGATCCATTTCCGCGATTTTGGCGAGTTGATCGTGCTGGCGGATAAGCTGTTTGACAAGCGGGGCTATCCGCAGACCTTCCAGGAGAAGCGCAGCTTCCGAGGCACGGCAGCCGGGGCGGGACACTATGCCGCGCCGGAGATCTTGCTGGGCGACGCTGAGATCCTTGCGCAGCGGGGCGAGCGCAGAACCTTTGACATTCTGGTGCAGAGCCGCCGCAGGGCCGGCTGGCAGGGCGTCCTGCTCGGCGCGGACGGGATCATGCACGAGTACCGCAGCGAGATGGAGCTGCTGAAAGAAATCGACGCGGAGATGCGGCGGCACGAGATATAAAAAGAACAGCGCCGCTTGACAGGGACCAGATCCCATCAGGCGACGGTTGTAAAGGAGCGCAATACCATGAAACACACTGCAATGACGATCTTATACGAGGTACACGACAACCTCTACGTGAACCTGACAAACAAATGCCCGTGCGCGTGCACGTTCTGCCTGCGGCAGACGCGCGAGAGCATGGAGGAGTCCGGGTCGCTGTGGCTGGAACGCACGCCGACACTCGAAGAGGTGCTGGCGGAATTCGGGAAATTCGACCTGGACAAGTACGGGGAGGTGGTCTTCTGCGGTTTCGGCGAGCCGACCGAGGCGCTGGACGTGCTGCTGGAGACCGCGCGCTTCGTGAAAGAGCGCTACGGAAAGCTCATCCGCATCAACACAAACGGTCTGGGCAATCTGGTGAACGGAAAGGACATCGCGCCGCTCTTCGAGGGGCTCGTCGACACGGTATCGATCAGCCTGAACACGCCGAATCCGAAGAAATATTACGAGCTTGTGCGCCCGAAGTTCGGCGAGCAGTCGTTCGACGCGATGCTTGACTTCGCGAAGGAGTGCGTAAAATACGTGCCGAACGTGG
The DNA here is from genome assembly GCA_947626285.1 of uncultured Lachnospiraceae bacterium. Classification (GTDB taxonomy): domain Bacteria; phylum Bacillota; class Clostridia; order Lachnospirales; family Lachnospiraceae; genus Choladousia. The sequence continues at coordinate 22,230 of CANQRR010000015.1, read as the reverse complement.
TGATGACGACCGTAGCTACCACGCTGACCACGCAGGAAGAAGACCAATGCCGCGCGATCTGTGAACAGCTGGGCGTGCGCTACCGCATCCGCCCGTGGGAGGACTGATAAGGAAACATAAACTGGCTTGGAAGGTACATACAAAATCCCAATGAGCCATGAGTTAAAGGAGGCGACAGCGAAAATGTGTAACTTATCTGATCTGGTAGAAGAACGTGGGATTGAAAAGGGAATAGATTGGGGAGCCGAGCTAAAATTAGTTCAACAAGTAGTGAAGAAGCTGAAGAAATCCTATACCATGGCACAAATCGCAGAGGCTCTGGAAGAATCGGAGGAGAAGATCAGCCGAATCATAGAGATCGCGAAGAAGTATGCGCCGGAATACGACGAAAGGAAAATTCTGGATGAGTTGATGTGCCAGATAAAAGTCTGACTCTCCGAAGAGTTGTGTTATATTGATATTCCTTATGCAGCCGCTGGGACGATACCGCTCCGGCGGCATTTTATTTCAAAAAAATTTTGCAGTAGCGCGAAAAAAACAAAAAATCCTCCTGACGAAATAATTTGCGAAAGAGTTTGCATGCTATACTCGAATCAGAAAGAACGAAAACGATTTCGAATATAGACAGCAAAAAAGAAGGAGGACAACGAAATGATGAAGGCAAACCTGAAAAAAATGATCCTTGCGGCAGCGATGGCAGCATTCATGGTAAGCGCTCCGGCAATGGCAGAAGAAGAGATCATCGTGGAGGAGTCCTTCGAGGAAGCAGAAGAGATCGCAGCAGAGACAGTGATTTCGGACATCGAGATCGAGGTTGTCGGATTCGAGACGATCGCGGCGGAAGAGGTTCCGGTAGAGACAGCGCAGGAAGCGCAGGCAGCCGAGACTGAGGAAAACGCAGAGGCGACGATCGAGACTGAGGCAGTCGAGACCGAGGCGATTGAGACTGAGGCAGTTCCGGCCGAGGCAGCGAGAGAGTTCAGCTTTGAGAACGAAGAAGTGATCATCACCGCGCAGGCAAACCTCCCGGAAAACGCACAGATGCAGGTGAGAAAGCTTGAGGCAGGCAGCGAGGAGTATGAGGCAGCGAAGCAGATCGCAGCGGCGAGCACCGAGGCGGACGACGAAGCACAGTACAGCTTCTACGATGTGACCTTCACGGTAGACGGCGCAGAGATAGCGGACAGCGAGGCGACGATCCAGATTCAGTTCAAAACAGTTCAGATCGGAACGGCAGATGTCCAGAATATCCTGAAGATCGACGAGAACGGTGCGAGCGATGTGACAGCGCAGACCGCAGCAGGAAGCAACATGAGCTCCGTAAGCTTTACGATCTGAGAAAGAATTGAATAGGAAATCAGCCAGGGGTTACGGAGCGTAGCCCCTGTTTTTGAAAAATGATTTTCAACTTAAAAAACAGCAACTCTAAAGTAGATATAAAAAATTGAGCGTTTTTAAAAATTTTTTTGACTTTTTTTCCAAAAAGCACGTTTTTGTTACCAAAATGTGACCAACGTGTTGTATAATCATGTTATCTTATAATATCGTACTGTACTCTGGGGATCCTGCGCGTAGGGCGCAGACCATGAGGAGGAATTACATCTGTGAAAAAGCAAATGTTCATATTGGAAGTCAACGATACACAGGACCACAGCTGGCAGGGTCAGGTAAAGTGGATCCAGGGGGACAGCAAGCAGAGCTTTCGAAGCGTGATCGAGCTGCTGCGCCTGATCGATTCAGCAGTGGGAGAAGAGGAGGCTGCCTCCGCCGGAAGCGTCGCGAGCGGGCCGGGTGATCTGCCCGCGGAATGGAGAGGCGCAAGTCCGGGCGACGCAGCGATTCCGGGAGTCCCGGCCATGGGAATTCCGGACGATTGATTTGATGCAACCGGAAACAGATTCCGGAATAGACGAATATAAATATAGATAGATTACAGCAACTGACAACAAGATCGAGACAGGAATGTCGATTCCAAAAACCAAGAAATGGAAAGGGGAACATCATGAAGAAGACAAATCGTTTTAGCAGAATGCTGGCAATGCTGTTGGCGCTGGCCATGCTCGTCAATTCGCAGGGAATGACGTCGATGGCAGCGGTGATCGGCAGCGTGACAGGCAGCAAGCGGCAGACGGAAGCTCCGCAGACTGAAGCGGTGCAGACGGAAGCCCCGGAGACGGAGGAGGCACAGACCGAGGCTCCGCAGACGGAGGCGGTACAGACGGAAGCTCCTCAAACGGAGACAGCTGCTCAGAGTGAGATCGAGCTCGAGAGTGATCCCGACGCCCTGACTCCGGCAGAGACGGAAGCGGCAACGGAAGCCGAGACGGAGACCGAGGCAGTCACGGAGACGGAAAGCGAGACCGAGGTTGTCACGGAAGCGCTCACTGAGGCGGAGACTGAAACTGAGACCGAAGAGATCGTCGAGGAGACCGAGAGCGAAAGCGAGACGGAGCTGCCAGAGATTGCAGAGCCGCAGACCTATACATATGAAGACGGAAAAGTAACGATCGAAGTTACTGTGCCGGAAGGTGTGGAGCTTCCCTATGGCGTAGAGATGAAGGCTGAGCCGGTGCCGGAGGATTCCAAGGAATATGCGGAAGCGGTAGAAGCGGTAGAGGCTGCCAATCCGGATGTTGTATTTAGCGAACATGTTTTTTACGATATTTACTTCGTTACGAAAGATGGCGTAGAAGTAGAACCTGTCGGTGGGGATGTGTCTGTACAGATGACATTCAAAGATCCTCTTAAGACAGAGGTTGAAGATGTATCCGGTGATCCGGTTGCGGTTGTGAGCCATATTCAGGACAACGGCGAACTGGAAGATGTGACGGATGAGGTCAATTTGAACAGGAAGGACGAGGTCAAGGCTGTAGAGTTCTCGACGGATAGTTTTTCACTTTATGGTGCAAGCGCCGGTGCAGGGAATAACTATGAGACAACAGATACTATCCCGAGCTATTCCCTAAAGTATTTGTTGGAGGGTTATAACGCGGTTGCCATTAAGGATGATGAGGGCAATGGTGGCGATATTGAGATGAACCAGCATACCATGGGTGGTATTCTGGCGCAGGGGAATCTTAAGGGTACGAGTGGAGCAGGATATGCGGATTCTCCACTAGTGAACCCATCTTATATTGCTGGGCTGGTCGAAACCGGTAATTTGACATGGAAGGAAAACGGGCAGGAGAAGCAAGGTACGGGACTTGTCGGCGGAAAACTGAATGGACGCCACACATACTATTGGAAGCCCTTGTATGTAGGAAGCACTAATAATACTGTTACAGATCGTTGTGATATTCCTGACGGTGAAAACGGTGCAAACGGTGGAAAGTATTTAAACAACTCTACGAGTATATACAACGAGATTGGCGTAGGAGGAGCCGGGAGTAGTGGTGGAAGTGCACCAATCTATAGAACAGATAAATATGTTGATTGGAATACTTTAAGAAATGCTGTTGTATCTGGTATGAATTATTTAGTTGGTGATACAGAGACAAAAGAGATACCAGAGACGGCACCAAATGGAAACTGGTATGGACAAAATGGAGCCCCATTTCAAATAGAGCTGGGTTCTAAAGTATCATTGACACTGGGAGATAAATGCCATATTGATAATAATGGCTTTCATATTGAATTAATCGGAGACGGTTCGATTCATAATACAAAAACAATTATCAATATCGAGGATTCAGGGGAAGTTCATGTTCCGATAATCAAGTCTGTTAATGGGGTAACACTTAATACTACAGAGGGCGACGCAACAGGTACGTCAATCGTATTCACATTTCCGAATGCGACAAAAGTGTTGATGTCTGATGCTCCGATGTTCGGTCATGTGATTGCTCCTTATGCAGATATCATAACTGGGAACGGTAATTATAGTGGTTGCTTGATTGGTAAGAGTGTCACACTTAATGGCGAAGGGCATATGTGGCCATATACTGGTGAGACTTTGATTCCGGATCAGGAGGGATTCCATGCCTCGAAGTATGTAGACGGGCAGGCTCCAAGCGCTGAGGAAAATGGGAAATTTATATTTTACTTAGATAAGTTAGCCAATGGAATATGGGACAATATTGATAATGTAACGAATGATGGCGCGAAGATTGCCTTTGAGGATCAAGAATATGGTGAAAATTCGGAGGGCGATCACTGGTATTTGATTCGTGAAGATTGGACTCCGATTGATGGATATGAGATTTCAAAGATTCTTTATGTAGTAAAAGTACATGTAGAAAAAAAGAGCGAAACTATTAATGGTACGACTACGACGGAATGGTTTGTCACGGAGAAGAAGTATTACAAGACGAGTGCTGAATCTCCGAAAGCTCTTATTGACGCAGATAATTCTATTAATGAGAATCTTTTAGGTGAGTCTATTCCTGAGGATGAAGTTATTTTCAACAACACTACCGGAGAGGAGACGGGCAGCCTCAAGATTAAGAAAAACGTAACGATTAACGGCAATCCGACAGAGGGTACGCTTGCAGATGGAACGTATACGTTCAAAGTGGAAGGCCCGAATGGATACGAAGAATCGATTTCGATTCAAATTAAGAACGGAGAATCAAGTTGGGTTCAGCTTGATAATTTGACGCCGGGTGAGTATACCGTAACAGAGGTCTTGGATAAAGAAAGCGATATTGAAGTGACTGCGCCTTCTTTCGGAATCTGGACAGGGACGGTGACTGCAGGGAACACGACTGAAGTTCCAACGGCAGAATTTACGAATAACATAGTGATTGATGGTTCATTTGATCTTAAAGGTACAAAGACGATCGATACCACAGATATCCCCGCTGAGGGGGAAACGTTTACCTTTACGCTGAAAAAGTTTAATGGGGAAACGTGGCAAATCGTTGATAAAACGAACAACAACGGCGGAGAGATTATTTTTAGCGGTCTTAAGCTTGAGAATCTTTGGACACAGGCGGATGCATGGTATCTGATTGAGGAGAAAGTTGGTGACGGTAATTATATTTATGCAACAGATCAGTACATTGCGCATGTGGAGATAGATGGCAGTCTTCGCCCGCTTAAGACAAAGATTACCTATTATAAGGTCAAGAATGACACAGATGCAAATAAGAACAATGTCTTCAGTAGTGGGAATATTGATCTCTCCAAGGTGGATGAGCTTGAATCCTTCGAAAATGTACTCTTCAACAATGAGCGTCTTGGCGAGCTTTCTGTCACCAAGACAGTGTCCGGCGTAGAGCCGTCGGATGCTTCTTATGAAGTGACGGTTAAACCGGTTGAGGGTCAGACCGGCATCGACATGAGCGGTGTGAAGGTGAAGAAGGGCGATCAGGATATTACAACGCAGGCGAAGATTACAGCGAATTCCGTGAAGTTCTCCTTCAAGACCGGAGAGACGGTTACTCTGAGCAAGCTGCCGAAGGGCAAGTATGTGGTTGAAGAAACGTCGAGCGGAAAATTTATCAAGGAGTACACGGTTGGCGGTTCGACAGATAAGCAGAACGCCCCGGTGACTGTCGAGATAACGAAAGACGTGACGTCTGCATCTGTGGGCGTGACGAATACCTATCCGACGGATGCAGAGATGAGCCTGAAAGCGAACAAGGCTCTGACGAACGGAACGCTTGGTGCTGGTGATTACAACTTCACATTGAAGCTGACCAGCGATTCTGCGGGGCTTGTTGTGAAGGATGTTGAAGGTAACGATCTGACAGATGATCTGAAGAACGCGGGTATTGTGCGCGGCAATAATGCAAGCGGTGAAATTCTGTTTGACGGATTTACGTTCAGTAAGGAAGGAACGTATACGTTCACGCTGTCTGAGAACATTCCGGAATCAGAGGATGACGGTATTGAATATGATGCTGCGGAATATACGATAACAGTCGTGGTTGTGCTGGATAAGTCTGTAACGCCGTATCAGTATAAGGTAGAGAGCGTGACCGCAACGAAGAAAGCGGATAAGAGTGACGCGGAGAGCGCAGTGACTGATGCAATTATCGCGGTTGAAGGTGACGTTTACACGATTAATTCCGATAACACCTTCGTGAACCGCGTGAAGAAGGGCAAACTGTCTGTCACGAAGGAAGTACTTGGTAATACGGCGGACGATAAAGCAATATACACTGTTCATGTGACGGGCAGCCTCACAAAAGAGCAGTGGGATGAGGTTCTTAAAGACAATGCTGGAAAGAGCCTTGGCTTGTTGTGCTCAAAAGAAAATCCTGATGAAGTGATCGGTTTGCAGTTCTCTATCAGCAAAGATGATATTGTAATGATCGATAAACTTCCGATCGGAGTTTACCATGTAGAGGAGTTTATTGAGGACGAGGTTGCTTACGAGGCGTCCTATGTGGTAGACGCAGGTGAAACGAAAAAGACTGGTGGCATTGATGTAGAAGTGCCGGATGAAAAGGAAATTCCTGACGGCCATACGGTCAAGATTACGAACACCTATCCGAACGAGGTGAGCGTGGCCTTTGGCGGCAAGAAGCATGTGGAAGTAAAGGGCACGGGTGTTGACGAGAATACGGTATATCCGAACGCGACATTTACGTTCGAGCTTTACAATGCGGTTAAGACAGAGGATGGTAAATATGAGACAAACGGCGATGCAATCAAGTCTGTAGATGTAACGATGCCTCTGGAGAACGGTGAGGACGGAAGCTTTGTATTTAATGAGGCTTCGCTTGGGGAAGCTGTAAAGGGTGCTCTTACCTATAAGGAAGCGAACACGTATTATTATATCGTCAAGGAGACAGTGACGGATGAGGAGAAAGGTTTCACCTATGACGGCACGACGTATGTCATTAAGGTTGATGTGACAAAGTCTGTGGATGGCAAGGATCTGGAGGCGGCAGTGTCTATTGTCTCTCCGACTGAAAAGGCTAAAACGCTTAGAAAAGCGGAGGACGGTATATTCTACGGTCTTGACTTTACAAACACCTATACGTACGGAGATCTTGTAGTCGAGAAGGCTGTCTTGGCGTCCGAGGATGTTGCAGATCCGAATAAAGAATATACGATCTATGTCACCAATATGGAGGACAAGGATCTCAGCGGCGCGATGGTAGCCGTTACAGGGGATGACGGTGAGTTTGGCGAGGCACAGGCCGTGACTGCGGCTCAGCTTACGTTGGACAATACGGTTATTGTTCTGAAGCTGAAGGGTTCCCAGAAGGCGAAGATCACGCAGCTTCCGCTCGGGACTTATCATGTAGAAGAGATTATCCCGGTGGCTGAGACAGGTGACTACAGCGCCACGTATAAAGGCGGAGTTGCGGTCGTGGACGAGAATGGCGTGAACGTTGAGCTTGAACAGGGCGAAGGTAAGACGACGAGCGGCAGTGTGACCGTGACGAACACATACCCGAATCAGGGTGAGCTTCGTGTGCGCAAGAAGGTGACCGGCACGTGGCTTCCGGATGCTGATACGACGGAATATGAGATTGAGATCTCCCGTAAAGACGGAGCGACTATGACCGGCGCAGAGGTTTATAAGGTTGCGGTCGGTGCGGACAATACGTCTGTAGAGACTGAGGTAGAAGGCGCTCTTGCGGCGGATGGTTTGAAGATTACGGTTAAGCTGAAAGCTGGCGAGGAGATTGTTGTTAGGAATCTTGCTCCGGGCAATTACGTTGTAGAGGAGACGACGCAGAACGAGGCGTTCACGACACAGGTGACTGTGACGGAGAACGAGGCGACAACGACGCCAGGTGCAAAGGTAGAGTTCTACTTCGGTTACAAGGATACTGTCAGTGTCGAGGTTCAGAACGACTATAAGAACAAGGGCGCACTGGAGATCACGAAGAAGGTTGATGGCACTACGGCTCCGAGTGACGAGGCAGAGCAAGAGACGTGGTATAAGATCACGGTGGAAGGCCCGGCAGGTGCGTTTACGACAGAGAACGTAGGCGAGTCTAACGAGAAATATGAGCCCGGTGTGCCGAGCAATGATGGAAGCAAGGTTACCTTCAAGCTGCGTAAGGATGGCAGTGTGAGGTTTAAGAATCTGCCGGCAGGCAATTATGCGGTAACAGAGGCAGGAAGCGGCTTCACGAAGAAGTTTACGGTGGATCCGGCAACGGAAGGCTCGGAGTCTGCAACGGTGAATCTGAGCGGCGAGAAGACCGAGGGCACGGTAACGGTCAACAACCATTACCCGAACAAGACTTCTATGACGCTGAAGGGCACCAAGGCAGTAGTCGGCAAGAAGCTGGAGAGTCAGAAATATAGCTTCTATATTAATCTGGAATCCACTGTACCGGAAGGAAACAAAGACGGTGCAACGCTTGAACATGAAGAAAAGATTTACAATAGCGATACGGAAATCGACTTTGGTTCAATCACCTTCACGAAGAATGGGGAGTACACGTTTAAAATAGGTGAGAATGATCCTGATGATACGGATGTGAATAAGGACGACATCATCTACACGGTAATTGTGAATGTGGATAATGTCAACGGCGATTACCAGATTACCAAGGTTGAGATTACGAACAGCAAGAGTGGCGAGAGCAAGACCTACGATAAGAATGCAGAGGACGGCGAGTGGCCTGAGGATGGCGAGCTGTTTGGGCTTCCGGAATATGAGAAGGACGGCGCGACAGCTTCCTTCATCAACGATGTGAAGACCGGCACGCTCCTTGTGAGCAAGACGGTTATCAAAGGCAATGTGGACGTAGATCCGAACACTACTTATACAGTCAATGTGACGGCTGATGTTGACTGGAGCCATGTGACTGTAGATGGTGCGGAATCGACCGATATTACGGAAACCAAGGAAGGCGAAGAAGATGTAGTCGTCGGCAAGTCCTTCAAGATCAAGGGCGATGAGACGGTTACGCTGAATAATCTTCCGGTGGGAACCTATACGGTAACGGAGGAGTCCGGCACAGGATATGTGGCGAGCTATGTAGTGAGCAAGGACGGCGCGACGGTTGCGGGCGAAAGCAATGAGAAGGTCGTTCTTGGATATCAGGACAAGAAGACCATTGCAATCACGAATACCTACCCGAAGAATGTGTCTATGAGCCTGGAGGGTACGAAGCAGGTTGAGGATGGTTTGCTCGGGACGTACAGCTTCAAGCTGATTAAGGTGGATGGGCCGGACGGTGTTGCTATTGATGCGGCGGATGCAGACGGCAGTCTGACGGTGCAGAATGCAGGTGAAACGTTCACCTTCAATGGTATCACCTTCAGCGCGGCAGGTACTTATGTGTTCGAGGTATCCGAAGTAGAGGATGAGGATAACAGTGGTATCGAGTATGATAAGACAAAATATCGCGTGACCATAACGGTTGCGAAGACCGATGATGGCACGACTTATGAGATTACCGAGGCGAAGATTGAGACGATCAAGACAGTCAAGGCTGAGGACGGCAGTGAGATCCCGCAAGTGATTGCTACTGAGGTCTACGGCGGCGCGGATGAGGGCGCAGAGAATCTTCCGGCGGACAACGCGTTTACGCTTCCGGATAAGACCTTCACGAACCGCGAGAAGCGCGGCACGCTTGAAGTAGAGAAAATCGTTGCCGGCGATTCGTATACGATTGCTGCGCATACATCGGATGAGTACACCGTCAGAGTGACAAATGATAAGATAAACTGGAACGACGAGAAGATCAAGATAGAGTCTCCTGTGGGAGCTCCGAAGACCACGACGTCTGTGTACGGAACTGACGCTGCGGGTAATAATGTGGAGATTGGCAGGCAGTTCACAATCGCGAGGGACGAGATCGTGACGTTTAGCGGGCTGCCGATCGGTGAGTATACGGTGGAGGAGATCCTTCCGACTGGGGAGACGGCTGCTCTGTATACGGCAACGGTCGATGGCGTAACAGAAGACGCAGAATCGACGGAAGGCGTCGTAGGCGGAACCGTGACGGTAGAGGATGGCGATACGGTTAAAGTGATCGTGACGAATACCTACCCGACTAAGGCAAGCGTAGATTTCGGCGGTACGAAGACGCTCAATGTTGTAGGTGGCACGACGGCGCCGCAGGCGACGTTTACATTCGAGCTGTACGAGACGGATGATGAGTATAGTCTGGATGGCGCTACGTCGATAGGCAGCGCGTCTATCAACGATCTGACAGCAGCAGGCAGCAAAAACTTCAGCTTTGACTCGATTGGTTACACGGATGTAGGCACTCATTATTATGTAATCAAGGAAACTGTGACGGTGACGGACGGTGACGGCGGCTTCACGAACGATACCAGACTGCACAAGATTACAGTAGTTGTCACAAAGGATGAAGTGACTAACGAGCTGGTTGCTACGAAGACAGATGTAGACAATACCAATTTCAATTTCACGAACACATACACCTACGGTAGTCTGTCCGTGCAGAAGGTAGTGTCCGGCAGAGCTCCGGAAGGTGAGGAATACAGAGTCACTGTGAGCAGTACGAAGAACTTTGCGAAAGCGAAAGTGCAGATCAATAGTGGCGAGCCGACGTCGTTTGAAGAGAATGACGTAAAAGAGAAGGATGGCATGTATTCCTATACCTTCACGCTGGGTGCAAACGATGTGGTTGAGTTCACGGAGCTTCCGGTGGGTAGCTATACCGTGACGGAGGAAACGTCGGATGGTGTAAACTATGGGGCGACCTACAATGTGACAGGCGGCGAAGAAAGCGGAACAGATAGCACTGGTGCAACCGTGAAACTCACTCCGACCGCAAAAGACGGCAGTGTGAAGATTACGAACACCTACACGAACGAGGGCGAGCTTTCGATTGTCAAGAAGACAGACGGCACATGGGCTCCGACCTCTGAGACGTATACGATCACTGTGACCGGAGGACCGAAGGGCGCGGATTTGTCTTCTGACGAGATCGAAGTAACCTTTGATGGCATACTGGCTACAAGTGAACAAGTACAGAAGAACAAGGATAGAATTGTTCTTCATATGCCGAAGGATGTGACGGTGAAGATCAGCGGACTGATGCCAGGTGATTACATTGTGACTGAGGAACTGCCGGAGGATGCAAACTTTGCAGCGACCTATTCTGTGAAGGTGAATGGTGAGGTTGCGGAGGATGCTGAGGGAGATATGAAAGACCGCACGGACGCTCCTAAGGTAGAAATCGAGAACAATAAGTCCACATCTGTGGAAGTGAAGAACACCTATCCGGAGATCGGCGAGCTGAAGATTAAAAAGGTTGTGACGGGCGAGACGAAGGATCTCTATACAACGGATGTATATGAGATCGAGGTAGCCGGAACAGACGAAGAAGACGTGTCGGGCGCTGATGTAGATGGCGAGATTGCAGGTTCTTTCTCCGTAAGTGACGACGGCAAGACGATCATCTTCAAGATGAATGCTGATAATACCGTGACGATCACTGGGCTGAAGAAGGGCAATTATACGGTTACTGAGACGTCGGAAGGCAACTATGTAGCGGCGTATACTTACACGGTAGATGGAAGCAACGTCGACTTGGATGCGGGCATACCGCTCGGCGATGCAACGTCGCAGAGCGTGACCGTGACAAATACCTACCCGGATACGATCACCTTGAGCTTCGATGGCGATAAGAAGCTGGTGGGACGTGATCTGACAGAGGATGACTTCACCTTCATTTTGGAGGAGGAGTCGACGGATGATCCTAAGGCGATCATTAACGGAACAGCAGGCGGCAGCCTGAGAATTGAGAATGAGATCACAGAGGAGGCGGACGGTACCAAGGTTGGCACGTTCAAGTTCGAAGATATCACGTTCAATCAGGCGGGCACGTATCACTTCACGATTCGTGAGGAGCAGAAAAACGAAGAAGAAGATCCGAACGTGATTTACGATACGACTGTATATACGGCGACCGTTAAGGTAGAGAAGTCCGGTTCGCAATATACGATTGAATCTGCTACGGTTATGGCAGAGGATGGAACCGGCGAAGAGGTAACAGTAAGCGGTGCGACGTTGAAGAAGACTGCGACCGGCGCATGGACTGTGACGCTTCCGAAACATTCAGACGAAGTTGAGGCAACCTTTGTCAATAAGAACAGGAAGGGTAGTCTGCAGATTAAGAAGACCAATATTGACGGTTCTGAGGATGACAGCTTTACGTTTGAGGTGACGTTGGGCGGCAGCCTGTACAACGGTATGGTAACGCGTGAGGACGGTTCGACTGTAACGATTGAAAATGGCAGGCTTACTCTGAAGGGCGGCCAGACCGCGACGATTGGTGACATCTACTATGGCACTGCGTATACGGTAGAGGAGATCAAGACGGAAGACGATCCGTACACCACTACAATTAAGGATTCTGATGGTGTAGTTAATGGTACAGTCGCCAGCGGCACGATCAGCGCAACAACGCCGACGATCAGTGTCGAGTATGTCAACACCTACGAGACAAACGATGTGGACTTCCAGCCTGAGGTGACGAAGACCGTGAACGGACGTCCGGCTCCTAAGGCGGACGGCGAGACGTACACCTTCGAGCTGACGGTTGAGAAGAGGGACGCGGAAGGTAACATCGTAGCAGACGGCGGCTGGACTGAGACGAAGACGCTGACTCTTGAAGACGCTGGTGAAGACGGAGCAATCCGTGCGCTTGCAAAGTTTGCGAAGCACACCTTTAAGAAGGCCGACAGAGGTTATACTTATATCTATACGATCCAAGAGGTTATTCCTGAGGAAGCGAAGGAGAACGGGAATGTCCTTGACGGCGTGACCTACGATGATACGGTATATACCTATGAAGTAACGATCATTGATGATCACAAAGGCGTTCTGACTGCAGATGTCGTGACGAAGAAGGATGGCGAGGTACAGGGCGTTACGCAGACTGTTACTGAGGAGGCGACCGGCACAGCGACGGCAGCGTTTGTGAACACTTATGCGGCGACCGGCACACTCTCTCTTGACGCGGTCAAGGCGATGGAGAATCCGGAGACGACGATGGGTACTTTCTCGTTCGTGGTATTGGATGAGACCGGAGCAGAGGTTGGGAGAGTCCAGAACGACGAGCAGGGCAATATCAAGTTTGAGGATATTGTGGAATACGGTATCGAGGATGTGGATAAGACATTCACCTACACCGTGAAGGAGATCGCGGAGGGTGATGATTACTACTTCGATACGACGATCTACACGGTAACCGTTACGCCGAAGGACAACGGCGATGGTACTCTGGATGTACAGAAAGCGGTGACTGTAGAGAATGAGACTTACACAGGTGATATTAAGTTTGTAAACGACGTGAAGGTCAAGTTCAACGTGAACAAGACGGAGCTTGGCGATGAGAGCGCAGAGGTTGAAGGCGCGGAGATCACGGTGTACGCGGTAGACGAGAACGGCGAGATCGTCGGCGAGGCGCTTGACAGCTGGACCTCAAAGAAGGGTGAGACACACGATTTCGGCGGCAAGCTGAAGGCAGGCGGAAGCTACCTGCTCCGTGAAGAAGTTGCTCCGAACGGCTACAATTATGTATCGGATATCGAGTTCAACGTAACTGCAGACGGAGAGATCCAGTCGGGTATGCCGACGACGACGGATGCGGACGGCAACACGGTATACCTAGTAGAGGATTCGAAGCTGCACTTCCACGTGAACAAGACTGAGGTCGGCGACAACAGCAAGGAAGTCGCGGGCGCGGAGATCACGGTATACGAGCTTACGACGGACGAGAACGGCAACACGGTGGAGACGAAGGTCGACAGCTGGATCTCGAAGGAGGACGAGACGCACGACTTTGGTGACAAACTGAAGGCAGGCGGCAAGTACGTGATGCGTGAGACAGTCGCTCCGGACGGATACGCTTACACGAACGACATCGAGTTCTCGATCGACAAGGACGGCAAGGTGACGACCGACGCGCAGACAGTAACGGATGAGAACGGCAATACGGTATATCTGGTAGAGGATGCACCGATCGTTGGCTCCGTGACACTGACGAAGACGGATCAGGAGACGGGCAGCCTGCTCGCGGGCGCGGCGTTCCAGCTGTACTACAAGACCGATGAGGCCGAGAGCGGATACGCGCTGTACAACAACGCGGCCTACCTGACCGAGATGGACGGCACGCTGACGATCGGCGGCCTGAAGGCGAATGAGTACTACTTCGTAGAGACGCAGGCGCCGGAAGGATATGAGATCGAGCTGGATGAGAACGGCGAGCCGAAGAAGTACGAGTTCGCGATCGGGCTTGGCGAGGATAAGACGCAGGCTGAGGTAAAGGTAGCTCTGGATGTGATGAACGCCCCGGAGGCGGTCGACACGAACCTGGTGGTGACGAAGCAGCTGGTCTACAACAATGAGCTGTGGAACGCGGTGGACGCGACCTTCTATGTGGCGCTGTTCGAGGATGAGGCCCTGACGAGCCGGGTATCCGAGATCCAGCCGATCGAGTTCAAGAACATGAACACATCTTCGACGACGTTTGAGGATCTGGAGGTCGGCAAGACCTACTACGTGGCAGAGACGACGAAGGACGGCTTCGCGCTGAACAGCTTCGGCGGAGCGCTGGCGACGGGCGAGATGTTCAGTGTGGACTTCTACGATGGCAACGTCGTGGAGGTCGCGAAGGGCGACGGGACGAAGACGATCTACTTCCGCAACCAGTTCACGGAGGTACCGAGAGAGTTCTACCGCGAGGGTGAGCTGACGGTGACGAAGCAGCTGCTGAATGCGGGCGGCGCGCTGCAGCCGAGCAATGAGACGTTCTACGCGGGGATCTTCGCGGACGCGGAGCTGACGACGCTCTCGAAGGATGTTTCGAAGAACATCGTGCCGCTGGCGATGAGCGGGCTGTCGATGGTATCGGATATCGTGAAGGTGACGGTACCGGAGGGCGGCAGGACGACGGTGTACGTGGCCGAGGTCGACGCGGCCGGCAGGCCGGTGGCAGGAGCGGCGTCGTTCCAGTACGATGTGACCGTGGACGGCGCGACGGTGACGATGGACGAGGAGAACCTGAAGGGCTCCGTGGTGATCACGAACCAGGAGCGCGAGCAGGAGAGCGAATCTGAATCCGAGACCGAGAAGACCGAGGTGCGCAAGGAGAGCAGCGAGGAGACGGAAGAGTTTGTGGTTCCGAGCTCGACGAAGTCCGTGAAGACGGGCGACGAGACGCCGATCATGCTCTATGTCGGACTGCTGGCAGCGGCGGCACTACTGCTGATCCTGGCACTGCTGCTCAAGCGCAGAAAGCGCAGCTGAGGCACGGACGGCTCCGAACGCAACAGAATACTGTAACACAGAGGTAACACATGGGGCGCCGCAGAGATGCGGCGCTCCCTTTTTGGGGAAAATCGCGGAATGGCATTGACAGAACCGGAAACGACAGGCTATGATGGTTCAGATGCATAGAAATTCATTGAGGTGAACATACATGAGACCAGACCACAACCATCAAAAGAAGATTGCCGTGATCAATGATTTCTCGGGGTTCGGGCGCTGTTCAATCGCGGTGGCGCTGCCGATCATCTCCGCGATGGGGATTCAGTGCTGCCCGGTGCCGACGTCGATCTTTTCGAACCATACCGGGTTTGAAAGCTTTTTCTTTGAGGATTACACGGATCGGATGCAGGCGTATATTGATGAGTGGAAGAAGCTGGGACTGGAGTTTCGGGGGATCAGCAGCGGATTCCTGGGTTCGAAGGAGCAGATCCAGATCGTGATTCGCTTTTTCCGGGAGTTCCGGCGGGAGGACACGATCGTTGTCGTCGACCCGGTGATGGGGGATTACGGGAAGCCGTACCCGACTTATACGCCGCAGATGTGCGAGGAGATGAAGAAGCTTGTGACGTTCGCGGACATCCTCACGCCGAACCTGACGGAGGCGTGTATCCTGACGGACACGCCGTACCACGCGGATCACTGGCGGATGCGGGAGATTGTGGCGCTGGCGGAGAAGCTGAGCGCGCTGGGACCGTCGAAGGTGGTGATCACGGGGATCCCGCAGGGCGGGTTTATCGCGAATTACTGCTTCGAGCAGGGGCAGCCGGGGAAGATCCGGCGCACGCACAAGGTGGGGACGCAGCGCTCCGGCACGGGGGACATCTTCGCGGCGATCATCGCGGCGGACGCGGTCAACGGCGTGCCGTTCCAGGATTCGGTGCGCAAGGCGTCGCTTTTCATCAAGCGCTGCATCGAGCGGTCGATCGAGCTGGATCTTCCGCTCACGGACGGGGTGTGTTTTGAAGAAGTACTGCACAGGTTATCTTAAACAGGCCGATTTGTCTGACATTTTGAGGCTTTTCATTCCATGTGTCACAAATATATGTTGCGGTTCCGGCGATTCTGTGGCATAATGAAAAAGATAAATGCCGTTGCGCGGATGCGGCGGTTTGCAGGGTGAGGTGAGAACGATATGGCTGAGCATGTGCTGAAAGCGAAGACGCTTGGAGGATTTTCCCTCTACTATGAGGGAAGGGAGGTTGCCCTGGATCGGAACACGACGTCGAAGTCGATGCAGCTTCTGCAGATTCTCCTTATGAACATTGACGCCGGTGGGATCGCGAAGACGAGCCTGGCGGACGCGCTGTACGGGCGCGAGGAGGTCGAGAATAAAAACGGAAGCCTGAATAACACGATCTTCCGCCTGAAGAAGCAGTTCAGGGCGGCGGGGTTCCCGGAAGCGAATTACGTGGTGATCAAGCGGGGAATGTGCCGCTGGGAGAATGAGGCGGTCCCGGTACAGGTCGACGCCATTGAGTTTGAGAAGCTGATCGAGAAGGGCAGGAGGGAGCCGGATCAGGCGGCGAAGACAGAGATCTATCTGGAGGCGTGCCGTCTGTACACGGGCGAGTTTCTCCCGAACATGATCGGCGAGGACTGGGTGGCCGTGCGCAGCGTGCACTACCAGGAGCTCTACACGGAGAGCCTTCAGAAACTGTTCGGCTGGCTGCAGGAGGATGAGCGCTATGACGACATTCTCCAGCTGGCGACGACGGCCGCGTCGATTTACCCGTTCGACGACTGGGCGCTGTGGCAGATCGACAGTCTGATCGCGATGTCCCGTTACCGCGAGGCGATGGAGATCTACGAGAAGGTGACGAAGCTGTTTTTCGACGAGCTTGGGCTGCCGCCTTCGCCGGAGATGTTAAGCCGCGCGCGCCTGATGGCGGAGCGGATCTCACAGTCCTCCGGGGTCATTCAGGATATCAAGCAGCGGATACGCGAGCGGGAGAAGATGCCGGGGGCGTATTATTGCACCTATCCGAGTTTTGTTGATATCTATCATGTGATCAGCCGTATGATGGAGCGAAGCGGTATGTCGGTGTATCTGATGCTGTGCACGATCAAGTACACGGGCGGCGATATGGGTTCCGCGGAGAAGGAGCAGACGGTCTCCAAGGCGCTGCGCGATTCGATCATGGAGGTGCTGAGGCGCGGGGATTTCTACACGCGTTACAATACGCAGCAGTACCTGATCATGCTGCCGGAGATCAATCAGGAGAACTGCGCGAAGGTGTCCGCGCGGATCGACCGCGCGTTCAGCAAAAAGGTACGTCGGAGCGATTTTCAGGTGAATTATTATGTGGCTTCCGTGGCGGAGATCGACGAGGACGCCATGAACGAGAAACCGAAGTTCCGTGACAGCGAGACGGCGTGGCGCCCGGTGGATGGGGATAAGAAGGACGTGTGAGCTCGCGGACGGAGAGGTTGCAGGATCTGACGGGAAGGTCAGAAGGATAGTGAGGAGGAAGCGTGATTGAGTGACGCGCAGAGCTTTTATAAGATTGGCATTGCCGCCCCCAATTTGATGGTGATTTGTATCGATACGAGCGTCGACGGGAAGGAGACGGGACGGCTGTACAGCTGTTACAGCAAAGAGCCCGCCGAGTTCGACGATCCGTACCAGCTCCTGCTGATGATGGACGAGGTGATGGAGCGCATCCATTTCCCGCAGGCGTCCGTGGCGCTGCGCGATTACGGCGCGAAGGACGGGGGCAGAAAGAAGGGCAGACCGGAGGAGCAGACGGAGAGCGTGGAGCGCCGGATGGCCGCGCGGCAGGAGCGGCCGGACAAGGTGATGGAGCAGGCGGAGCTTTTGGAGTACCGGGGCGGGATCGCCACTTACGCGGTGCGCATCCAGTACCGCCAGTACGCGACCTGGCAGGGTGAGCTTGTGTGGCTGGAGAAGAATCTGGCGAGGAGCTTTAACAGCGAGCTGGAAATGTTGAAGCTGATGGACAATATGAGAGAGGATTAGGAAGCCGGTTGAAGCTGCGCGGAGCAGATCAGCCGGCTTGATTTGATTTTGCCGGACGGCCTTTTGGGCGCGGGGACTTATTCGGCGCCGGCCGGACAAATAATTGTGCAGGTCAGCAATTATTTGCTTGAGATTCACACGATAACGTAGTAAAATATACAAATAGACCAGATTTTTGAAGCAAAATTTTGGAGAAACGACAACTATGGAGAAGATGTTGTTTGTATACAATCCGCGGTCGGGCAAGGGCCAGATCCGGAGCAATCTTTCGGTGGTAATAGAGACGTTCACCGCCGGAGGGTACGAGGTGACGGTGCATCCGACGAGCGGGGAGAAGGACGCCCGGGAGACGGTGAAGGAGCGCGCGAAGGATTTTGAGCTGGTCGCGTGCTGCGGCGGCGACGGTACGCTGGACGAGGTTGTCGCCGGGCTGATGGACAGCGGGGTGAAGCGGCCGATTGGCTATATCCCGGCGGGCAGCACGAATGATTTTGGGAACAGTCTGGGGATTCCGAAGCAGATGGAGCAGGCGGCGCGGCTGATCGTGGAGGGGGAGATCTTTCCCTGTGACATCGGCCGGTTTAATGAGGAGTATTTCGTCTATGTGGCGGCGTTCGGAGCGTTTACCGACGTGTCTTACCAGACGAATCAGGACATGAAGAATATGCTGGGGCACGCGGCCTATCTGCTGGAGGCGATGAAGCGCATGGGGACGTGGAAGAGCCGCTGGATGCGCTTCGAGAGCGAGGAGTTCTGCGACGAGGGCGAGTTCGTGTTCGGCATGATCACGAATTCGAATTCGGTCGGGGGCTTCAAGGGGCTTCCGGGGCACAATGTGGAGCTGAACGACGGGCTGTTCGAGGTGACGCTGGTGCGCAATCCTCAGAACCTCATCGACTGGCAGGAGATCATCACGGCGGTGCTGACGCGCGAGGAGTCGTCCGGGAAGGTCGTGCGCTTCAAGACGGAGCGGCTGAAGATCCTCTCAAAGGAGCCGATCGCCTGGACGCGGGACGGAGAGAACGGCGGCGAGCACACGGAGGTGGAGCTGATCAATCTGCAGCAGGTGCTGGATATCATTGTGGACACGGGGCTGGAGCCCGTGGCGCATGAGATCATGTCGTGACGGTACTGCTATAGCGGCGACAGACATTGCGCAGAGCCAGTTTTGAAGGCGCGGCGGGCAACGCCGAAGCGCGGATCTGCGAAAGCGCGGGGAAATTGAGTGTGCGGGTGCGCACTTATAGAAATATGTGAAATCAACAGGAAACGGAGGAAAAGTATATGCTGTATGTGGGAATTGATCTTGGGACGTCGGCGGTGAAGCTGCTGCTGATGGACGAGAAGGGGAAGATCCGGAAGATCGTGTCGAGGGAGTATCCGATCTATTTTCCGAATCCGGGCTGGTCGGAGCAGAAGCCGGAGGACTGGTACGAGCAGACGATCGAGGGGCTCAAGGAGCTGTTCGCGGACTGCGACAAGAGCCAGGTGGCGGGCATCAGCTTCGGCGGACAGATGCACGGGCTTGTGATCCTGGACAAGGATGACAACGTGATCCGCCCGGCGCTTCTGTGGAACGACGGCCGGACCTACGAGGAGTGCGATTACCTGAACAATGTCATCGGCAAGGAGAAGCTTTCCGAGTACACGGCGAACATTTCCTTTACGGGATTTACGGCGCCGAAGGTGCTCTGGGTGAAGAATAAGGAGCCGGAGAATTTCGCGAAGATCGAGAAGATCATGCTGCCGAAGGATTACATCGCGTACAAGCTTTCGGGCGTGCACTGCACGGATGTGTCGGACGCGTCCGGCATGCTGATGTTCGACGTGCGGAACCGCTGCTGGTCGAAGGAGATGCTGGAGATCTGCGGCGTGAGAGAGGAGCAGATGGCGAAGATCTTTGAGAGCTACGAGGCGGTCGGGACGATCCTGCCGGAGGTGGCGGCGCAGCTGGGGATCCCGGAGACGGTGAAGATCGTGGCGGGCGCGGGCGACAACGCGGCTGCGGCGGTCGGCACGGGCACGGTCGGCGACGGTATGTGCAACATCTCTCTGGGCACGAGTGGGACGATCTTCATCTCATCGGAGAAGTTCGGCGTGGACAAGTTCAACGCGCTGCATGCGTTCGCGCACGCGGACGGGCATTATCATCTGATGGGCTGCATGCTCTCCGCGGCTTCCTGCAACAAATGGTGGATGGACGAGATCATCGGCACGAAGGACTACGCGGCGGAGCAGGCGGCGATCGGGAAGCTTGGCGAGAACCATGTCTTCTTCCTGCCGTACCTGATGGGCGAGCGTTCCCCGCACAACAATCCGAACGCCCGCGCGACCTTCATTGGCATGACGATGGACACGACGCGCGCCGACATGACGCAGGCGGTGCTTGAGGGCGTGGCGTTTGCGTTGAGGGATTCGCTTGAAGTGGCGAAGGCTCTGGGGATCAAAATCGAGCGCACGAAGATCTGCGGTGGCGGCGCGAAGAGCCCGCTGTGGAAAAAGATCATCGCGAACGTTCTGAATCTCAAGGTGGACGTGATCGAGAGCGAAGAAGGCCCGGCGCTCGGCGGCGCGATGCTGGCGGCGGTGGCCTGCGGCGAGTTCGCGTCCGTGGAGGACGCGGCGGCGAAGCTCGTGCACATCATCGACACGGTGGAGCCGGAGCCGGAGCTGGTCGCGAAGTACGAGGCGCGTTACGCGCAGTTCAAGGAGATCTACCCGACCTGCAAACCGCTGTTTGAGATTATTCATTGAAAAAAAATAGAGATTTTTTTATAAAGGAGGGTTTATTATGGAGATCAAAAAAGTGACGGATGCGGCGTTCCGCAAATATGGCCGCGTCGTCGACAACGTGGATTTCACGGGACTTGTGGAGAAGCTGGCCGAGACGCCGTGCCCGGCGGATGACACGGTGTACGAGCCGTCGTCGTCGCTTCTGGAGGCGCTCCCGGTGTTCGAGGAGCTGAAGACGAAGACCTACGGCGAGCTGCCGATCCAGATCGGCTTCTGCAACGGCAACAACTACAAGCTCAACGCGCTGGAATACCATCGCTCCTCAGAGATTAATGTGGCCGGGACGGACGCGATCCTGCTCGTCGGCTGGCAGCAGGACATTGCGGACGACGGCACCTACGACACGTCGAAGGTCGAGGGTTTCCTGCTCCCGAAGGGGACGGCTGTGGAGGTGTACGCGACGACGCTCCACTACGCGCCGTGCAACGCCGCTGACGGCGGGTTCCGCGTGGCGGTCGTGCTCCCGAAGGACACGAATCTGCCGCTTGATAAGGACCACGCGGGCGGAGAGGACGCGCGCCTGACCGCAAAGAATAAATGGCTGATCGGCCATCCGGAGGGCGGACTTCCAGAGGGCTCCCCGCTTGGGCTGGTGGGTGAGAACATTTCCTTAAAGTAAAGACCGAAAATGTCCGGTGATGATTGCCCGTCCTGCGAGCTGACAGGAGTGCAGACCGTCGGACATCAAGCGTAGTTCGTGACAGCGCAACGCTGTTTACAAAATAAAAATTTATTTATAGGAGGATAAAGCAATGAACAACATTCCAAAAGTAAAAATCGGTATCGTGGCTGTGAGCCGTGACTGCTTCCCGGAATCTCTTTCCGTGAACAGAAGAAAGGCTCTGATCGACGCCTACAAGGCGAAATACGATGAGTCCGATATCTACGAGTGTCCGATCTGTATCGTGGAGAGCGAGATCCACATGGTGCAGGCGCTTGAGGACGTCAAGGCGGCTGGCTGCGAGGCTCTGGTCGTTTACCTTGGCAACTTCGGCCCGGAGATCTCCGAGACGCTTCTGGCGAAGCACTTCGATGGCCCGGCGATGTTCATCGCGGCGGCTGAGGAGAGCCAGAACGATTTGAGCGATGGCCGCGGCGACGCTTACTGCGGCATGCTCAACGCGAGCTACAACCTCAAGCTCAGAAATATCAGGGCTTACATTCCGGAGTACCCGGTGGGCACGGCGGATGAGTGCGCGGACATGATCCACGACTTCGTTCCGATCGCGCGCGCGATCGTCGGTCTCAAGAACCTGAAGATCATAAGCTTCGGTCCGCGTCCGCTGAACTTCCT
>CANQRR010000014.1 GCA_947626285.1 uncultured Lachnospiraceae bacterium | reverse complement strand
GAGTTGCTTTGGGGTTCGTCGGCAACTACGCCCCTTATGGACTTTCACCACAGACTGGCGACATGCCCGTCATACTACAAAAGGGGATCCGGGCATCACTGCCCGAACCCCCGAATCTTTACTCTTCTCAAACAGCTGTTTCTTATGCTTTCTGCCTGTACCGGATGTAATCCATGATCAGATCCACCGACCCATCGATCCCAAGCGAACTGCTCTCCACGCAGAGATTATAGCTCGCCGCCGCGCCCCACTTTTTCTCCGACTGGAAATTGTAGTAGCTCGCACGCTTTTTGTCCGTCTTCACCAGCATATCCTTCGCCTTCGCCTCCGATACCTTGTACTCCTCGGCTACGCGGGCGGCGCGGAAATTCGTGTTCGCATGGACAAAGACGCTGACAAGCTCCGGACAATCCCTGAGCGTATAGTCCGCGCAGCGTCCCACGATCACGCACGACTCCTCGGAGAGCTTCCGGATTGCGTCGTAGGTCGCCTGATAGATCTGCTGATCGATCGTCGGCCCGGAATACATCACAGACGGATAGATGTCCATCACAATGGAATACAGAAGGCTGTTCGTCGGTTTCTCATCGTAGCTCTCGAGCACCTTTTCACACAGGCCGCTCTCCTTCGCGACCAGCTTGAGCAGCTCCTTGTCGTAGAACTTCACTCCCAGCTTCTTTGCAATCTTTTCTCCTATCTCGTGTCCTCCGCTGCCAAACTGGCGTCCTATTGTAAGAATAACCTTCTCTGACATACTGCTCCCTCCTGTCTCCTGAAAATTTGAATTGCCTGTCTGTTTCTATTTGAAATCCTTCGGGAAAAGGATCACAAAATCATTCTCGTCGTAGCGCTTCTTGCCCATCGAGATCTTCCGGAAGAATTTCCCGGAACGCGCGATCGCCCTGCCCACGATATCGATCACGCCGGAGATCGTCATCGGCGTCCCGTCCGGGTTCCCCGCCGCAATCTTCTGACAGAATACCTCGTACGCCTCGTCGCCGATCACATAGTCCTGCGCGTTCGCATAGATCCGTCCGAATACAGCCAGCTCTTCCACCGTATATTCCGGCAGATAGATCTGCGCCGTAAACTTCATCGTAAAGCGCGGATGGCGCATCAGCATCTCGTGAATGTACTGCTGCTCGTCCTCCAGGATCACGATCAATCCGTCCGTCCGGAACTCCATTGCGGTCGTCAGCTGCTCGACGGTGTTCGGCTCCAGATCGCCCGCCTCCTCGATGATCAGCGTGCCTCCGGCGATCTTTGCGACTGTCGCCGCAATGTCCTTGCGGTTGAGATCCGCCGCGTAAATCCTTGCCATCTTGATCGTCTGGCTGCCCTTATCCTGCGCAATGGCCTTCGCAAGATTCATCGCAAGCGTCGTCTTGCCGGAACCATGCGCGCCGAAGATCAGGATATTTCCGCTGCGCGACGTCTTGTCGTCGCCCTTCGCCTCCGTCTGCAGAATGGCGTTCGCGATCTGATCCTCAAGCCCTTCCACCTCTGTAAATCCGGCAAAGAGTCCGCGCAGATACTGCGGAATGCTGAGATACTCCTCATCGTATTCCTCGTCGTCCGTGCCGGAAAGCTCCTCCGCCTCGGTGGGCTCGCCCTCTTCATATCCGGCATCCCCATCCATATCCTGCGGAAGCTCCTGAATGCCGTCCGGCTGCTCCATATCTGCACCTTGCGGAAGCCCCTGAGCGCCGTCCTGCTCGTCCGCTCCCTGCGGAAGCTCCTGAGCACCGCCCTGCTGCTCCTCGTCCATTCTGCGGGAGATCTCCTCCGTCGGAATCCTTCTCGTCTTTCCAGAAAAGATGTCCTGCCGGACCGCTTCCATCAGCTCTTCCCTGCTGTCCCCGATCCTGCGCGTTTTTCCCAGATCCTCCGGCTCCTTCGGCGCTTCCATATAGGTCGGAAGGGAACCCTTGTTCCGCAAAAGCTTCTCCGGATTGCTGGTATACTGCAGCGCTTCCCGCTGTGTCTCCGTCAGCTCGTCGGCCGCCGCTTCCACCATGCTCCTGACTGACCTTTCCTCAAAGGCGGGCACCTCCTCCGACTCTTCCGTTTCCTGCATCTCTGCGTTCTCCGGAACTTCCTCCGGCTTTTCTTCATCTGTCCCGGAAGCCGTCTCCGCCTGCGCATCCTGCGCTGCGGCTTCACTCTCGTGCGCCTCTTCTTCCTTCTCCCCAAGCACCAGATCCGTGATCTTCTTTCCCTGATCTCCCATCGCAAGAAGGATGTCGTCAATGGAAAGCTGTCCGGCGATCTGCTCCGACTCCTCCGGAATCTCCGGCGTCTGGCTCCTTGCGATCCCGGCGTCTACGGACGCGGGAATGTCCTCCTCCGCCTCATCGCTGTGCTTTACAACACCGGAAATGATCTTCCGCATGCTCTTCGCAAGCTGTATCTGCAGGTTCTTTGTGTCCTCCTGCTCAGACTCCTGCGGCTCCTGCCCCGGCTTCACATACTGTCTGGTCTTTTCGATATCCGGAACTTCCTCCGGCGTCTTCTCCATCTCCGCTTTGTGTGCCGTGACCTGATCCGCGATCTCCTTCTCCGTCTCGGCCATGATCGACTCCGCGATCACCTCTCCATCCGTGCTCTCGACCTTCTGGATCACATTGTCCTCTTCCTCTTCGGCAGAACGGTCTTCCTCTATCTTCTCCTCCAGGCATTCCTCATAGATCTGCTGCTGCTTCGGCGTCAGCGTGGCATAACGCTTCTTCAGCTCAAGAGCCTTCGCCACATACTTTCCGCTGTGGAACCAAAGCACCAGATCGTCGCAGGCCGCCAGACATTTCTGCATCTGCCCGGACTGCTGATACAATTTCGCAAGTTCGTACGCCCACTTCTCCGTATACTCCTGTCCCAGATATTCCTCAAGGATCGCAATCAGCTCCTCTATTGAGCTTCCCCGTCCCTTGTAGATCTTATACTTGAGAATGTAACGATTGTTGTCGTGCGGTGCCGCCTGCACATACTCCGTATAATATTCGATCGCCTCGTCATACTGCTGCAGCTCCGTCGTCACCTCGATCAGCCGGTACAGCACCGTCCGTCCGACCGGGGAGCGCCTGTATGCGCGCACCAGAATACTCTTGCTGTCCTCCAGCCTTCCGGATGCCTCATAGATCTCGCTGATCAGGCAGAGCGTCCGGATGTTCCGCACTCTTCTCCAGTCGATGGAGTCGGCAAGCTTCGCCGCCTCCGCATAATCCCCCTGATCTACCAGCTTGTCGATCTCTTCCAGCTTGAGATTGTATTCGTACTTGTCCAATTCCCCCACCCCGCCATTACATTCGGCATACGCCTTAAAATTTTTATTTATTTCTTTTCATTTATATGAAACATTTTTTTTAGTGTACCATACCTCCATTTTGTTGTCAAAACCAACCTGTCGAAAAATGCAGATTTTTGCATAAAAACAGGAGATGTTACCTCTGATAACACCTCCTGATCTTTTTTATTCAGTTTTATTTTTATTTGAATGATATTGGAGAGTCCTTTTCCTGCTTTTTCACCATGCGGCTTGTTTCAGCATTTCAATCAGTCTCTGAATTGTCCCTTTCTTTTGGTTTTGTTTCATTCTGATCTTTTTTCTGCCGATACTCTTCTTCGAACCTGCGCGTTCGATTTTCTTCCGTTCTACCCGGATAAATGTGCTCTATCAGCAGATTCTTTTTCCTCTCCAATCGATCGTTTTCATACGATTATTTGAATCAGTCCTGATAGAGGTCTTTTTTACAGGAAACATTTATCCAGCCACATGTATCGATATACATATGTGAGACTGTGTCCATTGGAATCGACCTCCTCCTTTTTGAATTCTTCTATAGGTATGTACTATCTATAGGAACAACAAATGTTTTTGTTGATGGTTGTATCTTAACACACGGATTTTTATTTGTCAATACTATTTTTGAATATTTTTAAAATTATTTTTATTTTAATTATTCAAATCTTTATTTTTGTGTATATTTAATATATATTATATAAATTTCTGTTTTTTTATGCAATACAATCTATTACAAAAAGGCATATTTTATTGAAAAGCGCACGGTTCTTGTGTTAGAATATCCGCGAAAGCAATGAGCCGTGCAGACAATGACAAACACAGGTTTTCAGGAGCGCACGGCTCAGACTATAGAAAAGGAGACGGCGCAGGCTATGGCAGGCTATGATATCACTGTGATCTACGCATATCATAAAGAAAAGAAAGCCGATCCGGGCATGTTCCCGGCGCAGAGTCTAACCGCGGACCGGATCCAGTGGCTTCCCGTGTTCGATGACAACATCTACGCTCCACGTGAGAACGCCCTGAAAAAATTTGCCGAGGCCAAAGGCCGCTTCACGATCCTGCTCGACGAGAACGACAAACCGGAGCCGAACTTCCTGGAAAAGCTGCTGGCACGACTCGAAGGAAGCAATGCAGTGCTTGCGATGCCATCCTTTCTCTTTCCGAAAGTAAAGCGGGTCTATCAGTTTTTTCTTCCGGAGCATCCGAAAGACGTCCTCGTGGATCTGTCCGACCGCTCCGCTTTTCCGCCTGTATTTCCGACAGAGCTGCACGGACTGCTGATCCGCACAAAAGAGCTGCAGGACGCGCTCGCCCGGGCGCAGGAGTCCCCGGCCGCGGAAAAGCAGGCGCTTCTGTACCTGTTTTACCGGAACCCGCGCTATCTCTATCTGGGCACAATGCTGCTTACCTACGCTTATCCGCGGGAGTGCGATTTTGAATATTATTTTCCCTGCAACACACGGGAATGGTACTACGATCCGTTCGAAAAATTTCTGCTGCCCGCCCTGCGGCAGGAGCAGGAGTCTGCCGGGCAGGTAAACGTTTATCTGCAGTGTCTTGCCCTGTATATGATACAGACCCGAATTTTCGCGAATATCGACAACCGGAACCGACATGTGATCGCGCCGGAGGAAGTCCCCGATTATTCGGCCTTATTTTCTGACGTTCTACAGTATGTAAACACGGAGGCGGTGCTCTGCCGCGACTGCGCGACCAGCTTTTTCGGAACAGACTTCAGTCTTCTTGCCATGAAGCTCAAGGAGAAGGATTTTTCCTATCGCTGCGCGCTGACGCCCGTGAAAGATCTCCAGCCCGGAAACATGCCCGGCAGGGACGAGCTGTGTCTCAGCTGTGACAGCGTCATCTTTTCCGACCTGTCTCTGCTCACCGTGCGGATCCAGATGCTGGATTACCGGAACGGACAGCTGGAGATCGATGGAGAGATCAACGACATTTACCGCACGGAAGGCACCGAGCTGACTGCCCGTTTTGACGGAAAGGATTATTCTCTTACTTACAATCAGCGATATTCCCTGACAAAGTGTTTCGGTGTAAGCTTTACGCGCTATCACACCTTCCACACCTCCATTCCGCTCCCGCCGCCGGACAAAGAGCGCATGCTCCTCTTCGTCCTGCACGCAGGCGGAAAGGAGTACCAGCTGGATTACGCGTTCCCCTGCCACACGAGCCGGTTCACGAAAGATTTTCCGGGCGCGCTCTGGCAGTTCGGAAAGTACGCTGCCTACTGGCTGCCGGACGGTATCCACATCCGCAGAGCCGACTGGCATTTTGTGTTGTTCCGGCAGATCCGTCTCTGGTGGCAGATGTGGGTCATCCGCAAGGGACACCGCAGACAGATTCCGCTCAAGGCGCTGAACTTCCTGCTGCGGCCGTACTTTTCGCGGCAGAAGATCTGGCTGTTTCTCGACAAGATCTACAAAGGCGGAGATTCTTCCGAATATCTGTACCGCTATACCGCCGCAAAGAAGGACGGCATCAAAAAGTATTATCTGCTGGATCCTTCCTCTGCGGACTACGCGCGTATGCGCCGGGATGGATACCGCCCGCTGAAGCGCGACAGCCTGAAGCACAAGCTGGTTTTCCTGAACGCGAACCTGGTGATCGCGTCAAACTCGACGGTCGTCGCGTTCAATGGTTACAATTTCCGCAGCATGTTTCCGTTCCGCAGTGACATTCATTTCGACGTGGCCTGCGTCCAGCACGGAATGTCGGTGCAGAAGATCGCTCTGGCACAACAGCGTCTGCGCGACAACACAAGGCTTTACTTCTGCGCCTCCAAATATGAGATTGAAAATCTCTCCAAGCCGGTCTACGATTACGTTGGCTACGACGCGCTGAAGCTGACCGGCGTGCCGCGCTACGACGGCCTGCAGGATCGGGCGCAGAAGATCATCCTGATCTCCCCGACCTGGCGCATGAATTCCGCGATGACAGTATCGGTAAATGAGGGCGTCGCCCGCGATTACAATCCGAATTTCCGGGAGACGAATTATTATAAGGTCTACAATGGCCTCATCAACGATCCGCGGCTGCTGGCCGCGGCAAGACAGTACGGCTATCGGATCCAGTATGTCCTGCACCCGATCGTCAGCCCTCAGTGCAAAGATTTCACGAAAAACGATCTGGTCGAGATCATTCCCTCGATCGGCGACATGAGCTATGAAAAGCTGTTCTGTGAGGCGGCGCTGATGGTGACGGATTTCTCCGGCGTACAATTTGACTTCGCGTACATGCGCAAGCCGGTCGTTTACCTGCACCACGAGGATATCCCGCAGCACTACGACGAGGGGACATTCCACTACGCGACGATGAGCTTCGGCGAGATCTGCCATACGAATGACGAGCTGATCGACGTGCTCTGCAAATACATGAAGAACGACTGTGTCATGCCTGAAAAGTACCGGAAGCGCGCAGACGATTTCTTTGCCTTCTCGGATCATCACAACTGCGAGCGCATTTATCCGATCATGCTGGAACATGAGCGCAGCCGTGTTTTGTAGCTGTGCTGCTGTGT
Source organism: uncultured Lachnospiraceae bacterium (assembly GCA_947626285.1). Taxonomy (GTDB): domain Bacteria; phylum Bacillota; class Clostridia; order Lachnospirales; family Lachnospiraceae; genus Choladousia. The sequence goes on along the minus strand of CANQRR010000014.1, from coordinate 56,163 downwards.
TCTCAGAATTATTTATGTTTTACCGTAATTGCTTCACAATAAACCTATAATATAGTGTCGTTTTATCACGGCAAAAAGGAGTTACTATGACAACAATGACCCATCTTGACAAACTGGAGGCAGAGGCGATCTATATCATGCGCGAAGTCGCCGCCGAATGCGAGAAACCGGTCATGCTCTACTCGATCGGCAAGGATTCCTCTGTCATGCTGCACCTGGCTTTGAAAGCGTTTTACCCGGAGAAGCCGCCCTTCCCGTTCTTGCACGTGAATACGACCTGGAAGTTCCGCGAGATGATCGAGTTCCGGGACAAGGTCGCGCAGAAATACGGGATCACCATGCTCGAGTACATCAATGAAGAGGGCGTCGCACAGGGCATCAACCCGTTCGACCACGGCGCGGCGTACACCGACATCATGAAGACGCAGGCGCTCAAGCAGGCGCTCGACAAGTATGGCTTTACAGCGGCGTTCGGTGGCGGCCGGCGGGATGAGGAAAAGTCCCGCGCCAAGGAGCGCATCTTCTCCTTCCGCAACGCGAGCCACGCCTGGGATCCCAAGAATCAGCGCCCAGAAATGTGGAAGCTCTACAATACCCAGATCCATCAGGGCGAGGAGATCCGTGTCTTCCCTCTGTCCAACTGGACGGAAGCCGATATCTGGCAGTACATCCGTCAGGAGAACATTGATATCGTTCCCCTGTACTTCGCGAAGGAGCGGCCCTTCGTACGGCGAAACGGCAACATCATCATGGTCGACGACGACCGCATGCGCCTGAAGGAGGGCGAGGTCGTCGAGCACGGCATGATCCGTTTCCGGACGCTCGGCTGCTACCCCTTGACCGGCGGAGTAGAGAGCACCGCCGACACGCTGGACGCAATCGTCGAGGAGACGCTCGGCGCGGTATCCTCCGAGCGGACAAGCCGCGTGATCGACAGCGACGGCGGTAGCGCCAGCATGGAAAAGAGAAAGAAGGAGGGGTATTTCTAGTCATGAATAGTCTTCTGAAATTTATCACTTGCGGCAGTGTGGACGACGGAAAATCCACGCTGATCGGACATATGCTCTACGACGCCAAGCTACTCTTCGCCGACCAGGAGCAGGCGCTTCACCTCGACAGCAAGGTGGGCTCCCGCGGCGGCGCGATCGACTACTCCCTGCTGCTCGACGGACTCATGGCGGAGCGTGAGCAGGGCATCACGATCGACGTGGCTTATCGTTACTTTACGACCGAAAAGCGCTCTTTCATCGTCGCCGACACTCCGGGGCATGAAGAGTACACAAGGAATATGGCGGTCGGCGCGTCCTTTGCGGACCTCGCCGTGATCCTCGTGGACGCCACACACGGCGTGCTGGTGCAGACAAGACGGCACGCGCGGATCTGCGCCATGATGGGCATCCGGCATTTCGTCTTTGCCGTCAATAAGATGGACCTCATCTCCTACGATGAGAACCGTTTCGAGAAGATCTCGCGCGACATCCGGCGCATGATGTCGGAGCACGAATTTGAGACCATGAAGATCCTCCCCGTCTCCGCGACGGAGGGTGACAACATCATGCAGAAATCCAGCCATATGCTGTGGTATCGCGGCGTTTCCCTTCTGACCTACCTTGAGGATATTGACATCCACGAATCAGAGGGAAACGAAGGCTTCGCGATGCCGGTGCAGCGTGTCTGCCGCCCCGACCACACGTTCCGCGGGTTCCAGGGGCAGATCGAGTCCGGCACACTGCACGTCGGGGATGAGGTCACCTCGCTTCCCTCCAGTGAAAAGGCGGTCGTCAGCCGGATCATCGACGCCGGAAAAGATGTTGATTCCGCCGCCTGCGGTCACGCGGTCACCGTCTCGCTCGACCGTGAGGTGGACGTCTCCAGAGGCTGTGTCCTCGCGAAGGATTTTCAGCCGTATGTCGGCAGTTTGTTCACGGTCCGTCTTCTCTGGATGGACGACAATCCCCTCATCGCGGGGAAGAACTATTATCTGAAACTCGGCACCCGCCTGATCCCGGCGATCGTCATGGCAATCAACCACAAGATCGACGTCAACACCGGCGACGAGATCCCGGCGGACGCCACTTATAAAAATGAAATCGCCGAATGCGATATCTCTGTATCGGACAAGATCGTTTTTGATAAATTCCGCAACAATCAGGCGCTTGGCTCGCTGATCCTGATCGACCGCGTCACAAACATGACCTCGGCCTGCGGCGTCGTTCTGCGCAGCATCCAGCGCTCCAACAACCTGACCTGGCAGAAGCTGGATGTAACAAGGGAGTTCCGCGCCGGACAGAAGGGGCAGCCGCCCATCACGATCTGGATGACCGGCCTGTCCGGAGCCGGAAAGTCCGTCGTCTCCAACGAGTTGGAGAAGCAGCTCGTCGCGCGCGGCATGCACACGATGACCCTCGACGGCGACAACATCCGTATGGGCCTGAATCGCAATCTCGGCTTCAAGGAGGCGGACCGCATCGAGAATATCCGCCGGATCGCAGAGGTGGCCAAGCTGATGAACGACGCAGGACTGATCGTCATCACCGCGTTCATCTCCCCGTACGCCAGAGACCGTCAGATGGCAAAGGACATCATCGGCGCGGATTCCTTCGTGGAAGTGTACATGAGCACGCCGCTTGAGGAGTGTGAGCGCCGCGACATCAAGGGGCTCTACAAGAAAGCGCGCAGCGGCGAACTCTCAGACTTCACCGGCATCTCAAGTCCGTACGAAGTCCCGCAGCACGCGGACGTCACGATCGACACCACTTCGCTGGAGCCTGAAAAATGCGCCGCTCTGATCTGGAATACGCTCACAGAGCGTTACCCGCAGCTGAAACATTTCGACGGAGCCGCAAGCTAGATCAAACACTGCAGGAATATCTATGAATACAAAAAATCTTACTTCCGTCGCCGGTCGTATGCTGAAGATCGGACTGATTGGTTTTGGAGGGGGCACCGCTCTGATTCCTGTTTTGGAAAAAGAATTGGTGACCCGCTCCTCCATTATCACTGAGGAGAGCTTCAACCGGGACGTCACAATTGCAAGCATCACGCCGGGCGCACTTCCGGTGGAGATCGCCGCCGGCATCGGCAGAGAAGCTGCCGGCAATGCGGGAATGATCGCGGCGGCCGCCTTTATGGCGTTGCCCGGCGCGTTTCTGACTTTGCTGCTGCTCGTACTATTTTCCGGCATGAACAGCAGCCTGCGCACGATCATCGCCTTTCTGGCTGTACTGGTGTCCGTCTACATCATTGTCCTGCTCGTTCGCTACGTGCTCGGCACGCTGACGCAATCCGCCGGTCGCCGGGAGATGCTGCTGTACCTCTTTGTCATCCTGGCCGTCTTTCTCCTCTCGGCTGAGAAGAATATATATCAGCTCCTCGGAATATCGACAACGCCTCTGTTCGCGGTCTCCAGCATACAGATCCTGGCCGCCGCGTTTTTTGTGATTCTTTTCACAGAAGGACAGCTGCGTGAATTCAAAAGGACCGTGCCGGCTCTTATTCTGTCTCTGCTGTATTTCCTCTGTGCCGGCAGCGCACAGATCCTCCCTCCTGCCCTGACTCCGTTTCTCATAACGATCATGACGGTTCTCGCGCTTTTCGGTCTTGTTCAATCTGTTCATGCATCAAAAAAACGCCGTGCATCCGGCGTTCAGGGAAAAAAAGATACGCTTGGAAAAGAACTCCTTCTATCTGTCCTTTTCTGGCTGCTATTTGTGATCCTTCTGTCGTTTCCCGCGATTCTGATCTCTCCGGGAACGATTCCTTTTCTGGGAACCGGCTTCCTCTCTTCCGTCATGTCCTTCGGCGGTGGAGACGCCTATCTCTCTGTGGCGCAGGGGCTCTTTGTCGAACGCGGGATCATCAGCCATACAGATTTCTACGGAAACATTGTCACCGTGGCGAACGCGCTCCCGGGCTCCATTCTGTGCAAAGTCCTCACAGGCGTCGGCTATTCCCTCGGATTTGGCCTGCACGGTTCCATCGCGGAGGGCGTCCTCATGGCAGTCGCCGGTTACTCTTGCAGTGTGGCGGCCTCAGGTTCCATCTACGTCCTCATATGGGCAGTCTTCCAGAAATTTGAAAACCTCAGGATCTTTGCCACGATTCGGCATTTCATTCGTCCAATCGTATCCGGTCTTCTGCTGAATGTGGCTCTCTCGCTGTTTCTCTCGGTCATCTATCCCTTCTTTCTCGCATTATAACTTCTTATCCCGGTCTCTTCCGAACAAATGGTTCACTTTCTTTTTGACGCGGGTTGACAACAGGGATTCCCGAAGATCCGCAATCTCCTTTTCCAGTTTCTGATTTCTGGCTGCTATATTTGTAAACTCCTTCGCATAGACCAGCGCAATACTGCGGATAAGCTCATAGGAATCTGCCTGATAGACCGGAAGTTTCGGGGTCGTTTCATAAAAAAGCGCGCCATCTTCCCTTCCAAGATATTCGACAGCCAGTTTTCGATTGGATTCCGCAAATAAATCAAGAAATGCTTCCCTTTCCCGCTCATCAAAATATGCATACTTTGTCCCGGCATTGATCGTCTGCATACTGTGAAGCAGATTAAACGGGTCTTTCAACGGATGCCAGGGATGCTGATATTCCGGAAGACTGTTAAGAATACGTCTGGCCTCCAGAAGATCTCCTTCATACTTCACATTGTATCGTTCCAGCCCAATCTCGAATCCATTCTCCATAGACAGGCCGAAAATATCCAGAAAATCAGAGTAAATAGTATGCTCTGCACCACAAAACTGGGTCTTTTCAAAAATACGGATATCCAGATTTTCCTTTCCGAACAGAGAGGCCAGCTCATCAATGTATTGATAATAATCGAGGGGATAGCCAACATTTTCTAAACCTTTTATAAAGGCATCCAGCCTGTCACCGGTTCTTCCCTCTTTTACTTTCTGCGCATAGTAAGACTCCATCCAGAGATCCTGTCGACGAAGGTATACAATGATTCTGACAGCCAGATTTCTTTTTTGCAGATCCTCCTTCAATCTGCACCAAAATCCGGGATGAGCATGTCCCCGTTTCCAGATACTCTCATCTGAAAGCAAAATTCGATCGTATTGTTCTGCAAGTTCAGACAGCTGATCCAGACCATTATTATAAATCTTCTGGGCTGACTGTTCTCCCAACTGTTTTCTTACCTGCATGGCAAGATCCTTGTCGGAGACAACAAGGAAATGTCCGTTCCGATAAATACTGATCCGCATATAGCCATAATCTTTAACAGGAAAACAGATCCCATGTTTAGCCAGGATCTCCTGATTCTTCTCACTCGAAAGGAAATTTTGCAAAGAAGATGTGCCGGTCTTGGGAAGTCCGATATGCAGATATACCGTTGCCATAAGCTTCTCCTCCAATAACTGTATTATTGTAAATAATAGATGAGAAACCAAAACATGTCAAGTTTATCCGCTTTCTCAGTCCTTGATAGACAATTTATGCAAAATTATTTGTCTTTCTATTGATTTTGCCGTATTCGCTTCACAATCAGTCCGTATACTATTATCAGTTTTTATCAAAAAACATGATTGGGGATTTATATGGCAATTATCTATCTGCACATTGGTCTTCCTAAGACAGGAACCACGGCAATCCAGCATTTCCTCCGGAACAACAATGATGTCCTGAAGGAACATGGTATCTGTTATCCGGATTTCGGCCTGACTTATTCCGAGATCAGCCCTTACCGAAACGGGCATTTTGTGTGCCAGTATTTTAAGGGCAAAAATATACCCATTTATGAATCAGTTCTGCCTCAGCTCGAGGAGCTTGGCAAGGCCTTTGATAAGATCATTCTTTCGGACGAGGCGATCTGGCGCAGAGGGGAAAACCAGCCGGAGCTCTGGAAAAAGCTGCGCGATGACTTCAAAAAGAGGAATCTCAGACTCTGTATTATTGTATATCTCAGGAGGCAGGACCGCTTCCTGCTCTCCTATTATCGTCAGCGGGTCAAGGGGCGCCACACGGATCTCTCCTTCCGGGATTACCTGTGTGAGTCCGAAGAAATATATCCTCTGGATTATTATTCGTACATGAATATGCTGTCTGATATTTTAGGGCGGGAGAATCTGTTTATCCGCGTTTACGAAAAAGAACAGTTTCACGGAAACTTAAAGACTCTTCACTCGGATTTTCTCGATATATTCGGTCTGTCTCCAGAAGACGGATTCACAGTCCAGCAGGAAGAGCTGAATAAATCGCTCGACGATCCTCATTTTGAGTTGCGTCGTCTTCTCAATTCAGTTTCTCCGGAAATTACCACAGACCCGCTTCTCATACAGTCTTTCTCGGAAAACGCAAAGAACAGTCTGCATGATGATTCTGTCAAGACGTCATTCTTTCCGCCAGGGGAACAATCCGCCTATCTGGAACGTTTCGCTGAGACGAACAGCCGGCTCGCGCGGGAATATCTCGGCAGAGACAACGGAATTCTCTTTTACGACGACTCTGATCAGGAATTGCCGTTATACAAAGTTGATACGGAAGCGCTATTGCAGGAAACGATTCGTTTCTATGCCCGGGCGTTCCGTACATTGGAGCTTGAGCTCAACCAGATAAAAGAAAAGCGTACTCTGTTTCCTCGTCTGAAAAAAATCATCCGGCGTATCGGGCATCAGGACACACGGCCGGTTTCATAACGGTAAACGGAAGGCATCCTTTCTTGACAAGGTATTCTCATATCCTTATAATTGGGACATGAGAATATTTTTTTCAGGAGAAAATTTATGTCTACCGTATATCTGCACATCGGTATGCCAAAGACCGGGACGACTGCCATACAAAATTTTTTATCCGATAATTCCGAAGCGTTGAAAAAGCACGGAATTTGTTTTCCCGATTTTGGACTTCGATATTCTCGGGTCGGGCTTCCCCGCAATGGGCATTTTCTTGTCAAAGTCAAAATGTCAGATTCCGGTAATCTGTGTGAGGATGCCGCATATGCTGATTATCAATCTGTACTGAACCGCCTTGAAGATCTGAGTCACCATTATGATCAAATTATTCTTTCAGATGAGGACCTATGGAGAAGCAAGAGGGAACTTCCGGAGTTTTGGTGCAGATTGAAAAAAGATTTGAAAAATCAGGGCTTGGATCTTTGTATTCTCGTCTACCTGCGAAGACAGGACAATTTTGTCCAGTCTATCTATCGGCAGAAAGTCAAACGTTTCAAAACAACACTTTCATTCCATGATTTTTTGGAAGATTTTGACAGGGTATATCCATTGGATTATTATTCTTATATGGCGATGCTTTCTAATTGTGTCGGAAAAGAAAATTTAATGATCCGTATTTATGAAAGAGAACAATATCTGGGGAAAGAACATAATCTTTTTTCTGACTTCTTAAATATTTTTAGCCTTTCTCTGGAAGATGGTTTCGAGATAAAGAATCAGCTGTATAATCTTTCCCAAAGTGATACCCGTCTCGAATTACAGCGTGCCCTGAGTCCGCTTCCTAAGCCTTATAAAAACAAAATATTAATGGAAGCGCTCTATTCTTTTCCCGAAGACGGAACAGAATTGGAAAAAACCAGTTTTTTCAAGCCCGGGGAGCAATCTGCCTATCTGGCCGGTTTCTCAGAGTCAAATGCGCGCCTTGCCAGGGATTATCTGGGAAGGGAAAACAGCGTGCTCTTTTATAACGAAACGGATATGGACCTTCCGGAATACTCCCTTAATACGGAGGAACTGATCCGAGAAACCATCTTTTTATATGGGAGATCCGTACAGCTTTTGGAAGAAGAGCTTCAATCCGCACACGAAGAAATCAAAGAGCTGCGAAAAGAACTGCGGAAAGAGATTCGGGATGTGCGTGAGGACGTCCTCTTCTACCGTTTAAAAAGAAAACTTCGTCATATCTTCGGAAAAGAAAATTGATAGGACCATTAGAATATTTTTTAGGAGGAAACTTATGTCTACCGTATATCTGCACATTGGCATGCCAAAGACCGGGACGACCGCCATACAATATTTTCTGACCGACAATCCGGTCACGCTCAAAAAACACGGCATCTGTTTCCCCGATTTCAACTTCCGTTTTCCCAGCGTAGGGCTGAGACGGAACGCGCATTTTCTCGCCTGTTCCCATGTCGATGAGAACGGAAAAAAGGACGTCAGCCGCCCGATCGAAGAATATACGCCTATCATGGACCAGATCGGAAAGCTCGGAAAGGAATACGACAAGATCATTCTCTCGGACGAAGCTCTGTGGCGCGCAAGAAGCCGGCAGCCGGAGTTTTGGAAGCGCCTGAAAAGAGATCTCGCGGAGAGAAATCTGGAGCTTCGCGTTATCGTCTATCTCCGGCGTCAGGATACCTTCATGGAATCCCTGTACCGGCAGAAAGTCAAGGAAGCCGCTACACAGAGAGATTTTCACGATTATCTGAACTATATCGTCGACGTATACCCTCTGGACTATCCCGCTTACATGGATATGTTGTCGGACATTCTGGGGCGGGAGAACCTCTTTATCCGGGTTTATGAAAAGAGTCAGTACAAAGGCGCGGAGCACAACATTTTTTCCGATTTTCTCGATATCTTCGGGCTTACGCTCCAGGATGGCTTTGAGATCAGGCAGCGGGAACAGAACATCTCCCTCGACGGCATCCGCCTTGACATACAGCGGATCCTTAACCCTCTCTCTAAAGTTTCATTCGTGGATAAATATATTCCACCATATGAAACGGCATACGAATCCACCCACGAGACTCCCTACGAGACGCAGGCTCTGATGAAGGGACTTCGTGAGCTGCAGGGTTTTGCGGTTACACAAGAAGACTACACACCGACCACGCTCTTTGATCCGCAGGAACAGGAGGCGTTTCTGGGGAGGTTTGCCGAGTCGAACAGGCGTCTGGCTATTGAGTATCTCGGCCGGAAAGACGGCGTTCTCTTTTACGACTCAGAGATCAGGCAGCTCCCGCAATATCAGCAGGAACCCGACGATCTGCTCCTGAATACGATTCTGTTTTACGGAAGAACCGTACAGCTTCTTGAGCAAAAAAACCGACAGCTGAAAAAAGAGCTTGAAAAAATGCGCAAGGATATGAACGATATCCGGGAGAGTGTTCCCCTTTATCGCCTGAAACGAAAGATACGACATCTCTCCGGTAAAGATAAGTAAAATACGTATTTTATTTTCACAAAGAATTCGTTCGGAATCTTTCAAAACACTCTCAAGATCCGAACGAATTCTTTTTTGGTCTTATTTCACACGGTTGTAGTTGATCAGACAGCCATCCAGTATGATCTGCCTCTCATCGTCCGTCATCTCCCCAAGCCTCAGGGTAAACGGCGTGAGCGTCCCGTCCTTCACGACGTAAGCTGTCACTTCTGTCGCTTTGTTCTGCACCGCCGCGCGGATGCCCGGGATAAACAGGTAGTCTTTGTTTTTGAACGGAAGCTCACCCTCGTCGATCAGGAACGGGAGCATGCCCCAGTTGATCAGATTCGAGCGGTAACGCTTCGTCGCGTAGCTGTTCGCAATGTTCGCCCAGCCGCCCAATACCTTCTGGCAGGACGCCGCCTGCTCTCTCGCGGAGCCGTCGCCCGGCTTCACCGCGAAGATCGTGCTGCCGACGCCGGTGTTCTTTCCACATACATCCTTGAATTCCGGCACGGCCTTGACCGTATGCATCGCGGTCCGCAGCTCCGGGAGCGCCTCGCCCATACACTCGCCCGCCTCACGCGCCTTCTCCGCCTTCTGGACTTCCTTCGCCAGTCCCACGTACGCCGGATCCTTTCTGGAAAGCGTGAACTCCGCCAGCCCTAGCGGATTCGAGCGGTAGGAGGACGTCTCGCCGGACGGGATCAGCTCGTCGGTCGTCGTCACCGGATCATGAATCTCAGAGACGACCTTCAGCATCAGATTCTCCGTCAGCTCGACCATCGGCGGCCAGTCTTTGATGTTCGGGCCGAACTTGATCTCAACGGACGGATCCGCCACGCCCTTGCTGTCAAAGACGCGGTTCGCGTAGATGCTGCTATCGAAGAAATATTTCGGCTTCCCGTAGTTCACGTCGATGTCGGTCGCCGCGGTCAGGTAGCCCTTGTTCGCCGCGGTCGCCGCGATGGAACGCGCGTCCATCAGCGCCACAGACGCAATCTGTCCGCTCTGCAGCTTCGAACCCTCTCTGTTCGGGAAGTTCCGCGTCGAATGCCGGATGCTGAACGCGTTGTTCGCCGGCGTGTCGCCCGCGCCGAAGCACGGTCCGCAGAACGCGGTCTTCACGATCGCGCCGCTCTGGATCAGGTCGGCAAGTCTGCCGTTCTTCGCCAGCTCCATGTAGATCGGCGTACTCGCTGGGTAGACGCTCAGCGTAAACTCGTCGGAACCGATGAATCGGCCCTTCAGGATATCGGCCGCATCGCAGATGTTTTCGAATCCGCCGCCCGCGCAGCCCGCGATGATGCCCTGGTCCACGTACAGCTTTCCGTCTCGCACCTTGTTCTTCAGTGTAAAATCCACCGCCCCGTCCAGACTCACCTTCGCGCGCTGCTCCACGTCGTCCAGAATGTCCATCAGGTTCGCGTTCAGCTCCTCGATCGTGTAGGTGTTGCTCGGATGGAACGGCATCGCGATCATCGGGCGGATCTCGCTTAAGTCCACGCAGACCATGCCGTCGTAGTACGCCACCGCGCCCGGATTCAGTTCTTTGTAATCTCCGCTCCTGCCGTGGATCTCATAGAACTCTTTGATCTGATCGTCAGTCTTCCAGATAGAGGACAGGCAAGTCGTCTCAGTCGTCATGACGTCGACGCCGATGCGGAAGTCCGCGCTGAGATTCTCCACGCCCGGCCCGACAAACTCCATCACCTTGTTGTTCACATAGCCGTTGCCGAAGACCGCGCCGATGATCGCCAGCGCCACGTCCTGTGGACCGACGCCCGGCACCGGTTTTCCCGTCAGATAAATGCCGATCACGCCCGGCATGTTGATGTCGTAGGTCTGCCCGAGCAGCTGCTTCACGAGCTCCGGACCGCCCTCGCCCATCGCCATCGTGCCGAGCGCGCCGTAGCGCGTATGTGAATCAGAGCCAAGGATCATAGCGCCGCCGCAGGCAAGCATCTCTCGCGCGAACTGATGAATGACCGCCTGGTGCGGCGGGACGTAGACGCCGCCGTATTTCTTCGCACAGCTGAGGCCAAACATGTGGTCGTCCTCGTTGATCGTGCCGCCGACCGCGCACAGGGAATTGTGGCAGTTCGTCAGCACATAGGGCACCGGAAACTTCTCCAGCCCCGACGCGCGCGCCGTCTGGATGATCCCGACGAAGGTGATGTCGTGTGAGGTCAGTTTGTCGAACTTGATGCGCAGCTTCTCCATATTTCCGGACGTATTGTGCGCCTCCAGGATCGAATACGCGATCGTCTCTCTGGCGGCCTCCTCCTTCGACGGAGCCTGTCCGGTCTTCTGCTCAAGCGCCGCGCGCGCCTGCGGCCCGTCCTCAATGATCTCAGTGCCGTTTACCAGATACACGCCGTTATCGTACAACTTAATCATATCGCTTCCTCCTGACAATAAACTTGCCGCAAAACCCTCACCCGTCGGTGCCGGCCCTGCGGCAGCTTTCCTTCTGTTTTTATCCGACTCGGAGCCGGAACTTCCTCGCCTCTTTGTCGTCACGAATCAACTCGATCTCCGCGCCGAGGCTGCGCAGCTTTTCATCAAACTGCTCGTAGCCCCTCTGGATATAGACAATGTCGTCGATCGTCGTGATCCCCTCCGCCGCAAGAGCCGCGATCACCAGCGCCGCTCCCGCCCTGAGGTCCGGAGCGCAGATCCGCGCCCCCGTGAGCTTCTCCACGCCGGTGATGATTGCCGTGTTGCCCTCCACACGGGAAACCGCGCCCATGCGGGCAAGCTCATCCATATATTTGAACCGATTCTCGAAAATACTCTCCGTCACAATGCTCGTGCCGCGCGCAAGTGAGAGCGCTACGCAGATCTGCGGCTGCATGTCCGTCGGATAACCCGGGTACGGCGACGTCTTCACATTCGTACTGCTCAGACGCTTCGACGCGACCACGCGCACCGCGCTGTCAAACTCCTCCACCTCGCAGCCAATCTCCATCAGCTTCGCCGAAGTCGCCTCCAGATGCTTCGGAATGACGTTCTTCACCATGACGTCGCCCTTGGTGGCCGCTGCCGCGAACATGAACGTCCCGGCCTCGATCTGATCCGGAATGATGGAATACTCCGTCCGGTGCAGCTTCGCCACGCCGCGGATACGGATCACATCCGTGCCTGCGCCCCTGATGTTCGCCCCCATGCTGTTTAAGAAGTTAGCGATATCCACCACATGCGGCTCACGCGCGCAGTTCTCGATCACGGTGTAGCCTTCCGCCATCGACGCCGCCATCATGATGTTGATCGTCGCGCCGACCGACACGGTGTCCAGATAGATCCTGCTGCCGTGCAGGTGCTCCGCCTTCGCGATGATGAATCCGTTCCGGATCGTCACGTTCGCGCCAAGCGCCCGGAAACCTTTCAGATGAAGGTCGATCGGCCTGCTGCCGATGTTGCAACCGCCCGGAAGCGGCACCTCCGCCTTCTTGTATTTCCCAAGCAAAGCCCCGATCAGATAGTAAGAGGCACGTATTTTTTTGATATATTCGTAGTCTACGCTGACTTCCCCGATATGCGCGCTGTTCGTCTCCACCGTATGCCGATCGACGCGGTTCACATCGACGCCGATGCTCTCCATCGCCTCCAGCAGGACGTTCGTGTCCCTCACATCCGGCATGTTCTCAATGCGCACAGTATCGTCCGTCATGATCGCAGCGGCAAGTATGCCCAGCGCCGCGTTCTTCGCACCGCTGATCTCCACTTCTCCCACAAGTGGATTGCCGCCTTTGACAATATACTGCTCCATATGGCACCTCTGCAATATTTATACTCTTCCCTTATCTGTGTCCCGCGTCCGATACCCCTTTCAGCCGTCGTGGACACAAAAAAATCATTATAAGTATATCACATCTTTAAAATTTGTAAAGAAAAATTAATTTTTCCTTCACTTTTTCCTCACACTGTATCCAAACGAACCCAGCTTTTCTCCCAGTCCGAAATACTCTCCGTGCGAATAGACCATCGGTCTTGCCTCGTTGAGTTGGAATTTCCCGTTTTTATCCAGATAGCGCTCGTCGACGTCCACACCCACCACTTCAGCTATAAACATGTGATGTGAGCCAAGCTCCAGGATCTGCTCCGTCCGGCATTCGAGATTCACCGGACTCTCCTCGATCAGCGGCGCGGACACATGCGCCGACTTCCCCGGCGTCAATCCCATCTCCTTGAATTTGTCAAACTCCCTGCCGGAGCGCACGCCGCACCAGTCCGTGGCGCGCACCAGCTTTTCCGTTGTGAGATTGATCACGAATTCCCCGGTCTCCCGGATAATCTCATAGGAATACCGCTCCGGCCGCACGGAGATCGACACCATCACGGGAGAACTGCAGATCGTCCCCGTCCACGCCAGCGTGATGATGTTCGGCTTCTCTCCCGGCCTCTGGCAGCTCACCATCACTGCAGGAAGCGGATACAGCATATTTCCCGCTTTCCAATTCTGTCTGCCCATTCTGATCCCTCCCTTACAGCGCCGTCATCCGGCTGATCGCCGTCATGAACGACGGCACAAGCTGTTTCTTGCGCGACACCACGCCCGGAAGCTGCGCGCGGTTTTCCCGCACTTTCTGGTGATACGCCTCCTCCACCAGATGCTCCGACCCTTTGCCGTAGCACAGAAGCTCCGTCGTCTCCTCGATGATATTGGTCAGCATAAAGAAGACCATGTCGATCTCCCTGCCGCCCGGAAGCGCCGCCAGCATGGGCGTCAGCTTTTCACGGATGCTGTCCAGCTCCTGCGCGTTCATCGACGTGACCTGCCCGATGCTGATATTCAGGTCGCCGAACTCAAATTTCTTGTAATCCTGGTACAGGATCTCCTCCGGCGTCTTGGAGAGCAGGTCGCTGCCCGCCGCAAACATCTGCGGCGCATAGGTCTCGCACTCGATGCCGGCAATCCCGGCCAGCGCGCGCGCCGCGTCCACGTCCAGCGCCGTGCAGGTCGGAGAGCGGAACATCAGCGTGTCCGACAGGATCGCGCTGCACAGAAGTCCCGCGATCTGCGCCGGAATGTCAATCGCGCGCTCCCGAAACATCTGCCAGATGATCGTCCCGGTGCAGCCGACCGGCTGATTTCGGAAATACACCGGCGCCATCGTCTCCAGAGATCCCAGACGATGATGGTCGATGATCTCCATGATCTCGGCGTCCAGCACGTTGTCCACCGCCTGCGACACCTCGTTGTGATCGACCAGGATCAACCCGCGCTTGCGCACGCCCAGCAGGTTCCGGCGCGAGATCATGCCGACGAATTTGCCCTTCTTGTCAAGGATCGGGAAATCGCGGTAGCGCTTCTGCGACATCGTATCCCGGATGTTCTCCGTGTAGTCGTCAAGCCGGAACGTCATCAGATGCTCTTTTCTCATAAAGAAGTCGACCGGCATGCTCTGGTTGACCAGCCGCGCTACCGTGTAGGTGTCAAGCGGCGTCACGATGACCGTGCAGCCGTGCTCTTCGGCAAGCAGCCGTATCGTCCGTGAGACTGTCGCGCCCAGGCATACCACGATGCAGCCCGCCTGCATCTCGATCGCGCACAGCTGCGACTCATAGCGGTTTCCCAGGATCACCATGTCGTGCTCGTCGATGTAGTTCTCCATGATGTCGGGGTTGGCCGCGGCGATCACGACCTTGCCTTTGTCAAAATATCCGTCCGGATCTCCGACGACCATCTCCGCGTCCAGCGTCTCAAGAATATTGCGGTACGGCGTCTTCGCCACCGACACGATCGCGCTGTCATACTCTTCCATGTAGGACTTCGCGATGTCGTTGATCGTGATCAGGCCTTCCAGACAGTTTTTCTCATTTGTGATCGGCAACGTATACACGTTCTGCGTCGTCATCAGCGTCCAGGCCTTCTTCAGAGAAATGTCGCTGCGTACGCCCGGCACCTTGCGGATCTCCATGTCCTTGACGCGCGTGCCGATGTTGTCAAGCACGCGGGGCACCTCCGCCCCAAAGCGCTCCAATACATACTGCGTCTCCGCGCTCACCTGCCCCGCCCGCGCCGGCACGAAACGATATCTCTGCCCGTCCGTCTGATTTTTCAGATAGGCATAGGAAATCGCGGAGCAGATCGAATCCGTGTCCGGATTCTTGTGCCCCACGACATATACGGTGCGCGATTTCGACGGGTCGCCCCGGCCCGCCGCGTCTTTCGCGGCTTCTTCTGAATTCTGTCCCTGTTTCCCGGCAAGCTTCCCCTCGCCGGCTTTCAGAGTCTTTTGCCTGTCCTCCATCTTCCCCTCCGAATATATATCTTTTATCTGTCTCTCTTACGTCTCATTCCTACTGTCGGATCTCTGCGGTATTCCATGCTGTCACAGCGCACGCTCCGCCCTAACGATATTCTACTCCTTCCGCTGTCACTCTCGCGTAGATCAGCGGCTGCGGCTGTGGTTTCCCCGCCTCGATGACAAGCGCGTCCAGGAATTTCTGCTCCGCGCCCTTAAACAGCGCCTCGTCGGACGCCCGAAGCTCCGCGATCACTTCGCCCGCGCGCACTGCTTCCCCGGTCTTTTTCTTCAAAAGGATACCCGCCAGGTAGTCAAGCTTATCTTCCTTTGTCTCACGGCCGGCGCCAAGCATCATCGCCGCGTAACCGATGCCCGCCGTGTCCATCCGGGCAATGTAGCCGTCTCTCGGCGCGCGCACCTCGGCGGAAAACGCCGCTTTCCCAAGCTTCTCCGGGTGGAAAATGCATTCCTCGTCCCCGCCCTGGCAGCGCACCATCGCCGCCAGACGCTTAAGCGCCTCCCCGGAATCGATCGCTTGACGCGCAAGCGCCCCGCACTCCTCGCGCGAACCTTTGCCCGCTAGTGTGAGCATCTCTGTCGCCAGCGCAAGACAGACCTCTGTCAGGTCCGCGGCGCCCTCGCCGCGCAGCGTCCGCACCGCCTCCTCGACCTCCAGAGCGTTGCCGATCTGGCTTCCCAGCGGGATATCCATATTCGTGATCAGCGCCGCGGTCTTTCTTCCATTGTGGACGCCGATCGCCACCATCTTCTGCGCCAGCTTGATCGAATCTTCTACCGTCTTCATAAACGCGCCGCTGCCTGTCTTGACGTCCAGCACGATGCAGTCGCTTCCCGCCGCCAGTTTCTTGCTCATGATTGATGACGCGATCAGCGGAATGCTGTCTACCGTCGCCGTCACGTCCCGCAGCGCATACATCTTCTTGTCCGCGGGCGTCAGGTTCCCGGACTGCCCGGTCACCGTGATCCCGGCTTCCATCGCCGTGCGGATGAACTCCTCGCGCGTAAGCTCCGTGCGCATCCCCGGGATCGACTCCATCTTGTCGACGGTGCCGCCCGTATGCCCAAGTCCGCGCCCCGACATCTTCGCGACATGGCAGCCGCAGGCCGCTACGATCGGCCCCACGATCAGCGTCGTCTTGTCTCCGACACCCCCGGTCGAATGTTTGTCGACTTTAACGCCCGGGATCTCCGACAGATCCATCACGTCTCCGGAGTGCGCCATCGCGTCCGTGAGCACCGCGGTCTCCCGGTCGGTCATCCCCTGAAAGCAAATCGCCATCATCAGGGCCGACATCTGGTAATCCGGAATCTTCCCGTCCGTGTACTCCCGGACGACCTCCCGTATCTCCTCATCGGTCAGCTCGCCGCCGTAGCGCTTCTTTAAGATCACGTCGTACATTCTCATGCCATGTCACCTCTCTTCGTATCTAAATCCCTGCGGTTCCTGTCTACTTAAGCACGGACCTCATTTTTTATTTAGGTCCCCCGGCCCGAAATGCTCCGGCAGCAAATCGCGCAGACGGAACACCCGATAGTCCTCCGGGCTGCGCGCCAGGATCACCTCGAACAGATCCCCGTCGCAGAACTCCGCCATGACCTGTCGGCAGACGCCGCAGGGCGCGCAGTAGTCTCCCTGCTCACCCTCGTAATTCCCCACTATGGCGATGCGCGTGAACGCACGAACACCCTCGGAGATCGCCTTGAAGAACGCCGTCCGTTCCGCGCAGTTCGTCGGCGAATACGCCGCGTTCTCAATATTGCAGCCCAAAAAGACCTGCCCGTTCTCCGCCTCAAGTGCCGCCCCGGTCGCGAAATGAGAATAGGGGCAATACGCGCGGCTCTGCGCCTCGTACGCAAGCTTTATCAATTCTCTGATGTGTTCGTCCCAGGTCATCTCGTCACTTCCTTAATTTTCACTTCCTGACCTCATCCCAGAAGCTCGTTCCGTCCAGCGTCTCGTCGATCCCGAACATCGCAAGCACCGTCGCCGCGATATCCGCGAAGCTTCGCCGCGTCCCTATGGAAACGCCCGCTTTCACCGCATCCCCGTAGATCAGCATCGGGGTATACTCCCGCGTATGGTCGGTGCCCGGGAATCCCGGATCGCAGCCGTGGTCGGCCGTGATGATCACCACGTCGTCCCCGCACAGCTTTCCCATCATCTCGCCAAGCTGGCGGTCGAACAGCGTCGCAGCAGCAGCATAGCCGTCGATGTCGTTGCGATGCCCGTACATCATATCGAAATCCACAAGGTTCACAAAGCAAAGTCCTTTGAAATCCAGATCCATATGTGAGAGCGTTTTGTTCATGCCGTCCTCATTATTCGAAATCGGCGTCGTGTGCGCGATCCCCTGCCCGGCAAAGATATCATTGATCTTACCGATCCCGTACGTGTCAAACCCGTGCTCCTGCAGGCTCACAAGCATCGTGCGCTTCGGCGGGAGCAGGGAAAAGTCATGGCGGTTCCTCGTGCGCTCAAAGTTCGGCGCCTGCCCGACAAACGGCCGCGCAATCACGCGCCCGACGCCATGCTTCCCGGCAAGGATCTTCCGCGCGATGCGACAGTATTCATAGAGCGTCTCAAGCGGCACGACCTCCTCGTGCGCCGCGATCTGAAACACGCTGTCCGCGGAAGTATAGACGATCAGGTCGCCAGTCCTCATGTGCTCCTCCCCGTAATCGCGGATCACCTCCGTGCCGGAGTACGGTTTGTTGCAGAGCACGCCGCGCCCGGTCTGCTCGCGAAACGGCGCAAGCACCTCCTCCGGGAACCCGTCCGGATACACCGGAAGCGGCTCCGGTGAGATCACGCCCGCGATCTCCCAGTGTCCGATGGTCGTGTCTTTTCCCATCGAAAATTCCGCCATGCGCCCGTAGCTCGCGATCGGCGACGCCGCGCCCGGACGGCAGCTCACTCCGTCGATGTTGAACAGGCCAAAGCGCTCCATATTTGGCGTACTGTATTTGTCTGACTTCACGATCGTCGCCAGCGTATTTGCCCCGGCATCCCCGAACTTTTCCGCGTCCGGCAAAAAACCGATGCCGTAGCTGTCCAGGACGATCACAAAAACACGTTTTACATTCATAAAATGAGCTCACTCCTCCCGATCTGTCCCTGTCTTTCAAGCAGTCCTCAGTCTGTATGGACTCTCCGCGGTTCCGTAAAATTCCGCACAGCTTATGCGATCTCCAGCGCGATCTTTACCATGTCGTTGAAGCTTGACTGCCGCTCCTCGGCCGTCGTCGCCTCGCCGGTGACCATGCTGTCTGAGATCGTGCAGATTGCCAGCGCGTTCTTTCCGCAGCGCGCCGCGTTCATGTAGAGCGCCGCCGCCTCCATCTCAATCGCAAGCACGCCCATCTTCTGCCACAGCACCGTCGTCTGCTCGTTGTCGTTGTAGAATACATCCCCGGAGAGCAGATTTCCGACCATATAATGCGTTCCCATCGACTCAACGACGTCAACCGCTTTCCGAAGCAGCTCGTACGAAGCGATCGGCGCATAGGTCCCAGGAAGCTGGAACTGTGAAGCGAAATTGGAATCCGTACACGCGCCCATGCCGATCACTACATCTCGGATCTTCAGATCCTTGTGCATAGCGCCCGCCGTACCGATGCGGATGATGTTTTCCACATCGTAGAAATGGAACAGCTCATACGAATAGATCCCGATCGAGGGCATCCCCATGCCACTCGCCATCACGGATACTCTCTTTCCCTTGTAAGTGCCGGTATGTCCTTGGACGCCGCGGACATTATTTACAAGAACCGCGTCCTCCAGAAATGTCTCAGCGATGTATTTCGCCCGAAGCGGATCGCCCGGCATCAGAACTGTCTTTGCAAAATCTCCCTGCTTCGCCGCAATATGCGGAGTCGGTGTATTACTCATCGTTTTCCCTCCTTCGGATATCTGATAGCATTGCTTTTTGTTCTATTTTTCATTGTACTACAAATATGGATTAAAAGAAACCAATATTTTCCCGAAAATGTACTTTTCTCTTATCGGTTCTGACGACGTTTTTCCCTGTCACGGCGGATTTTTTATGTGCATTTCAGACAAGCGTTGATTCGTTTTAGATTTGTTTTATGTCATTTTCACTATATATTTACAATTTATTCATATTTTGTACATATTTGGCTGTTATAGTCTAGACAGTTCTTGAGAAGGAATTCTCAACTCAAACCCGATAAATTTTTTCATAATAGCCTCCGGTGTACCAGACGCCGGGGGCACTCCTCATTCTACGCGAAAAAAATGAGCCGTGCAAAGACGCTGAAGCGGGAAGTGCCTGCTTGCAGGCATCTTCACGGGGCAGCGGATTTATAGGGCGAATGCCCGCGACCGAAAAAAACGAAGTTTTTTGAGGTTGTGCACGGCTCACCCCTCCTGCAGCACCTGTATCTCCAGATAGTCAAATGGGATCTCCTCAATGAAGCTATCCTGATAAAACCTTGCCTTGCTGTGGCGCTGGAACTGTGAGATCGTCACATCCAGCCAGATTGGCTTGCCCAGGTCGAACTCCCGGCAGATCTCCTCCAGCCCTCGAAAGATCTTATGCGTGCGCGTGTCAGCGCTCTCTTCCTCATAGACCGTATCGCGGATCATTCTGCTGTCCTTCCAGATCTTTCCCCACAACCGAAACATGTCATCCTCCATGTTCTGCCATGTCCAGAAAAGAGGACGCCCCCTGCAGATTTATCTGCAAGGAAGCGTAACTCTTTTTTGAAAGATGGGCAGAACTGCCCATCTCAACCACAGACAGAAGCTGCAATGCGAAGCATTAGCAGCGAATAGCCTTCGAAGAAGGCGGTCTGCGGATTGACATGGCAACATCAATTCAAAAATTTGTACACCATACTCGACATCGATGCGATGCGTGAGATCGCCTGATCCTTGCTGCCCCAGTCGCTGGAGAGGATCACCAGTATGTAATCGCATTCTTTCCCATAGACGACCGCCGCGTCGTTTTCCGTGGTGTCCATCTCGCCGGTCTTGTTCCCGCATGAAACGCCCTCCGGAAGCCCCGCCGGGATCTTGTATCTCGTCTGCTGGTTCAGCATCATCTGCTCGATTTCACTTGCCGCCATGCGATTCACCCAGGTCCTCCGATAGACATCCTCAAGCAGTTTGCCGCAGTCCTTCGCCGACACCTGATTGTTGTGCCCCGGATCCAGCACCGTATTCGAATTGTTGAACCCGTTGTACTCGACGGTCATATCGCTGAACCCATATTTCTCAATAAACGCGTCCACCTGCGCGATCCCATCCGCATAGCTGGAATTTCCAAGCAGGTACAGCAGCCGATTCGACGCCTCGTTATCGCTCGCCGTGATCATGCTGTTCACCAGAGACACCACCTCGTCCGTGCGCTTCAGCTCCCCGGCCTCGATCGCCTTGTAGACCGTCCCCAGGATAAAAAGCTTCATCACACTCGCCGACTTCATGGGCCGATCGTTCACGACAAAGCTCTCGTCCGTCTTCAGGTTCTTGACATAGACAGACCAGTCCCCGTCGTATTTGTCGATCCGGTTCTCCACCATCTTTTTCAGCAGACCAAACGGACGGTAATCTCCATATCCGACGATCTCCATCTCGTACTCCCCGCTCTCCTCCTGAGATGGGGAAGCCTCCACAAGGTCGTAGGAACCCGTCCCGCTGATCTTGTACCTGTCGCTCACGATCTGCCACCGCCGCGCCGGAACATTCTCCTGATACTCCACGATCTTTGTCTCCGGCACCGCCATCGGAATCCGAAAGTCCGCTGCCGCCTGCTTCATTTTTGCCAGCAGCAGCGGAAGCTCTGCCTCCGAAGCTTCCGTCTCGCGACCGTCGCCCGGCTCTGTGACCTTCCACAGGACCGCACCCGGAGCATCCGTCTCACCCTCAAGCGCGGCAAGTTCCGCCGGCGTAAAACGCTCGCTCTGCGTCTCTGTCATCTCTTCTGTCACTGCCTCTGTGAGCATCTCTGTCTCGTCACCGGTCTCGCGGCCGGACTGCACAGAGGCCTCGTCCGCTATCACTCTGTCGCTGACTGTCTCGGCCGCCTGCCAGATGAGTTCGCTGCCGCTCAACAGGCGAAACAGCAGGACGAACAGTCCCGCAAACAGTATCCCAAACACCAGCGTCCTGTATTCCTCTCTGATTTTTCTGAGTAAATTCTTCATTCTCTTCCTCGTCCGGTATTTTGACGCGTCCTCTCAAAATTCTTTTCTATCATAACATAAAACATAGAATATGGCACTTCTTTTTTCCGCTTTTCACCTTTCCATTTTCTCCGGCCTGTGCTACGATAAACGCAAAGTACAGCGATACTGTTCCGGCCGGGTCAAAGCGCCTGCTGCAAGTGCCGCGAAAAGGCGGTTCGGACAGTGAAAAAGGAGGATTCTCATGGCAGAAAAAACAAACGCCGGTCTGATCCACATCTACTGCGGCGACGGAAAAGGAAAGACCACTACGGGTATGGGGCTGTGCGCGCGCGCCGCCGGATACGGTTTCCGCGTGCTGATCTATCAGTTTATGAAGGACAACTCGACAAGCGAACGCCGTGTCCTCGGCCTCTCGGAAAACATCACGATCGTGGACGGGCTGCCGCAGGAGAAATTCAGTTTCCAGATGACGCCTGATGAAAAGGAAGAGCGCCGCGCCTACTATGCCGCGCAGCTTCGCTCCGTGACACAGAAAGCCCGCGATGAACACTACAACGTCCTGTTTCTGGACGAAGTCATCTACACGATCCGCGCCGGCCTGCTCGACGAATCTCTTGTGCTTGATTTCCTGAAAGAAAAACCGGCGGACCTCGAAGTCATCCTGACCGGGCAGGGGCCCAGCCAGGCGCTCATCAAGGCCGCCGATTACGTTTCGGAGATCCGCAAGATCAAACATCCCTTCGACCGCGGCATCCCTGCCAGAGACGGGATCGAACGCTGAATCCGCCGCTGCCGTCCGCGGCAATATATCGCCAGAGACGGAGCGAACGCTGAATCCGCCGTCACTGCCGCCTGCGTTCACGCATCGCGGGGTAGATGTGTCCCCGGGAAAGAGCTCCGCTCACGCGAAGAAATCCAGATAACGATTTCCTTTTCCGAATATGTAATTGTACTCAAGAATGTTATAATCGTTCACCGTCTCAAAATACGGCGATTCCTCGTCGTCCAGCGTATAGAAATCTCCATCCTTCGTCCAGTAACCGCCTGCCGCCAGCACAGGAAGCTCCTCGCTCAGATCCAGCAGATATTTCTGATATCCGGTCATCGGCAGATCCAGGCGGTCTGCCAGGATGCTGTACAGATAGTTGAGGCTCGTCTTTTCGATCGTCTCCTCTTCTATGTCGTAATTCGCCCAGGCGACGAACGGAACTTTGTATTTTTCCATCAGCTCTTCCGGAGTCAGCTCCTCCTCATTGCCGATCAGGTATCGATAGGTGTTGTTGCCCAGATTCGGCTGATGATCGCCAAACATAACAATCACAGTCGGCTCTTCCTGTTCGGAAAAGAATTCCACCAGTTTCTTAAACGCCGTATCCGAAGCTTTGACAAGGTTCGCATAAACCTGTGTCTTTTCCCAGTTGACGCCCTGTGTCAGGATCTTGATTGAAGTATCCAGATTACTCGTATTCGACATGGAATATCCGCCATGATCCTGCATCGTGACATTGTAGCTGAACAGCGGCGCATCTGATCTGGCATTATTTTTCTCATATTCCTCAATAATACGGTTCACAAGCGTCTGATCCGAAATGTATTTTCGGATATACTCCGGAGAAACAAAATTCACCCGCGCATAATATTTGTCAAAGCCAATCTGCGGATAGACGATATTTCTGCGGTAATTCGTTCCACGATACGGATGCATGGCGAGCGTATAATACCCTTTCGCTTTGTATTCCGATGCCAAAGACGGCATCGCCCCCCGCACAAACAGATGAAAACCGATCGAAGAAGGCGGCAGGAAGCCCATTGTATTACCCGTCAGGAATTCATATTCCGAGTTCGGCGTATTCGCTCCAAAAATCGATGTGTAAGCTGTCCCTTTGATCGTATTCTCAGTAAGGCTGTGCAGGAATGGCATGTAATCTTCAGAAAAATCCAGACCTTTGCCAATATCAGTATAATCGGCAAGCGACTCATTCATGAGCACGATCAAGTTCGGTGTTTGAGTCTCTTTTGAAGTCTCTTTTGAAGTCTCTTTTGAAGTCTCTTTTGAAGCCTCTTCTTCCGTCCCAACATACTCCTCTGCGATCTCATGCACCCGCTCCAGGGAATAATCATCCGGTTTATCCGCCGCCAGATAAAAACACGTACATAAAGTCGTAAAGAGCATATCAAATTTCTTATATCGGAGCTGATGCGTAAATCCTCCCGAGCGAATGTCGTGATCCTCCAGATACGACGTCTGACAGCAGATATGGAAAAACGTCGCAACGCATATGATCCAGACACCCAGAAGCGCCACCCGCTGTTTCCAGCCAAACGGTTTAAACTTCCGCAATTTCAAACTGGCTACACAGATTGAAAAGACCAGAAACACTTCCGCAAATATATACCAGTCAATCGTATATTCATAACTGGTTGACACGGTCAGGGCCGTTCCGATGGAAAACAGATCTCCTCCCGAAATTGCCATGCCGCGAAACTCGATGATAAAGCGGTTGATGATTCCAAGCGCCGCAATCGGTACCGCCAGCAATATGACCGAAAACCGAATGCTTCTTGTGATGAGCAAAAATGCAAGCAACAGCGCAAACAAAAACCAGAAAGTAAAAAGCAGGGCAATCTTATTCAGTCTGAAAAACCTGATCTTGAATTTTGCCGCATTCAGATACAGCAAAGTAAAATAGACCGTAAACGGCGCAATCGCATACCATGCCCAGCTGATCCGGCGGTTCATGCTGTCGGAAAAATTGTTCGGAATAATACAGACCGCGATCATAACCGTTGAAGCAATGATCAAAAGCCATGTCCTCCTGCAGGAAAACAACAGCCTCAGTTCATTCCCTCCGTAGTAAGAAGGATGCGCGCAATACCACAACAGCATAAGTACGTAGCCGAGTACTCCTACAATTTTTCCAAGAATATGGACGACCTGTATTATCCTCTGTTTTTTGCTTTCTGACTGATTCATAGTATTCTGACTTTTCCTCTTTTCCGATATGTTCTTCCCGGCATTTATTTCCGGCATATATTTCTCTCTTTTCCGTTTATAAACGCATTCAGATTCATCCAGACCTCGTCAAGCAGGCGCGTCCTCGCCTCCACGGCCGCCCACGCGATGTGCGGCGTGATCAGCAGACGGTCGCTGTCCGAAAGCTTCCGAAGCGGGCAGTCCTTATCCATCGGCTCCTTCTCAAGCACGTCCAGTCCCGCCGCCGCGATCTTCTCCTTGCGCAGCGCCTTGCTTAAGCCCTCCTCGTCCACGATCGGCCCGCGCGCCACGTTGAGGAAGATTGCGCTCTCCTTCATTTTACAGAACGCGTCGTAGTCCATCAGGTGATGCGTCTTCTCGGTCAGCGGCGTGTGTACCGACACCACGTCGGACATGGAAAGCAGCGTGTCGAAATCGACCTGCTCATAGTCGGTGTTCGCGTTCTTCCCCGACGGTGAGTAATAGATCACCCGGCAGCCGAAGACCTGCGCGATCTGCGCGACCCTCTTGCCGATCGCGCCCAGCCCGATGATGCCCCAGGTCTTTCCCGCAAGCTCCGTGAAGCGTCGGTCCATATGGCAGAACGACTTGCTGTGACAGTAGTCCCCGGACTTCACGTAATCGTCGTAATAGCGCAGATGCTCCAGCAGATAGAGCGCCATCGCGAAGGTGTGCTGCGCCACGACATCCGTCGAATACCCGGCCACGTTCGTGACCGTGATGCCGCGCTTTTTCATGTAATCAAAATCAATGTTGTTCGTGCCGGTCGCCGTGACGCCGACATACTTCAGAAACTGCGCATCCCCGAGCGTCTTCTCGTTCATCGGCAGCTTGTTGACAAACACGGCGTCCGCCTGCGCCACGCGCTCCGGGATCAGCTCCTCGGGCGTCTCACCGTGCACCGTGACCTCGCCCAGCTCAAAAAAGCGGTCGAAACGCATGTCCTCGCCCAGATTGTCCGCCTCCAGAAATACGATATTCATCCGTCGTCTCCTCTATTCTTTCTTATACCAATGCTTCGCTCATCTTTCCCTCAGTTTTTGCTGACGTCTGTGAAAAAACTGAATTTTTTTTCGCGAATGCCGCGGGTTCAGATTTTTCGATCAATATTCATAAAACGACGTAAGGATGCTGTGGGGCAAATCTTCGCCCACAGCATCCCACACGTGTTGTCGTCTCTTATAAGCTGCTCCTATAGTCTCTTCAGAAGCTCTTCTCTCTCTTTCTCATAGCCCGGCTTGCCCAGGAGCGCAAACATATTTCTCTTGTAGCTCTCCACGCCCGGCTGGTTGAACGGGTTCACGCCCAGTACATATCCGCTCACGCCGCACGCGAACTCGAAGAAGTAGAACAGTTCGCCCAGGAAGAACTCGTCCTGCTTCGGAATGTTCACGACCAGGTTCGGAACATTGCCGTCCGTGTGCGCGAGGATCGTCCCGTTCATCGCGCTCTTATTCACAAAATCCACGGTCTTGCCCGCCAGATAATTCAGTCCGTCGAGGTCCACCGGCTCCTCACCGATCGTGAGCTCGCATCTGGATTCCTCTACATTCACCACTGTCTCGAAGAGTATACGGCTGCCGTCCTGGATAAACTGACCCATGGAATGGAGATCTGTCGTGAGATCTACCGACGCAGGGAAGATTCCCTTCTGGTCTTTTCCTTCACTCTCACCGTAAAGCTGCTTCCACCACTCGGAAACATAGTGCAGGCTCGGCTCGTAATTCGCCAGCACCTCGATGGCCTTTCCTTTTCTGAGCAGGATATTGCGGACCGCCGCGTACTGAAGGGCGTCGTTTTCCTCAAACTCCGCTTCCAGCGCGCGCTTTCTCCCGGAAGCCGCGCCCTCCATCAGCTTGTCGATGTCCGCGCCGCTGGCCGCGATCGGGAGAAGCCCCACCGCCGTCAGCACAGAGAAACGTCCTCCGACGTCGTCCGGTACCACAAAGGTCTCGTAGCCCTCAGCCGTCGCCAGACTCTTCAGTGCTCCTCTCGCCTTATCCGTCGTCGCGTAGATGCGCTTCGCCGCCTCGGCCTTGCCGTATTTCTTCTCCAGCATCGCCTTGAAGATGCGGAACGCGATCGCCGGCTCCGTCGTCGTGCCGGATTTTGAGATCACGTTCACGGAGAAATCCCGATCCCCGATCACATCGATCAGATGCTGAATGTACGTGCTGCTGATGCTGTTGCCGACAAAATAGATCTCCGGCGCCTTGCGGATCTCCTTCGACACCGTATTGTAAAAGCTGTGGCGCAGGAACTCGATCGCGGCTCTGGCTCCCAGATAGGAACCGCCGATCCCGATCACAAGCAGCACTTCGCTGTCGCCCTTGATCTTCTCAGCCGCCTTCTTGATCCGGGCGAACTCGTCTTTGTCATAGTCGACCGGAAGATCGATCCAACCCAGAAAATCGTTGCCCGCCCCTGTCTTCGACACCAACAGATCCTTCGCGTCCGCGACGATCTTCTTCATCGACGTCACTTCATTCTCTGAGACAAAGCAGGCCGCCTTTGAATAGTCAAATGCCACCTTGTTTCCCATACCACAACATCTCCTTTTGTGTTTTCTTCCAATTTTCCGCATCTATTCTAGCAGACCTTTTCACCATATTCAAGAGTCTTTTTTGAAAAGTCGCTGTCTCTTTTTTCACCGGTAATCCCGACGTTCCACATCCCGGATAACCCGCCGCCGGAGCGGGCTACGCAAGGAATTCCTTCAGCACCTCCCGCAAAATGCGCTCCTGTTCCGCCGGGTCCATGTGCCGCAGGATATCGGCGTTTCGCTCCCGCTCGGTCGCCGCCGCGGTCTCCTGCATCCCGGCTTTCACCCGCGCCAGGTTCTCCTTCAGATCATTCTTCTCCCTCTGCGCGCGGGTCTGCTGCGCCGCGGCGCTCTCCTTCATCGCCTTCCGCTTCGACTTGCGCCTGCTCTCGACAGAGACGATCGGGGCAGGCTCCTCCGCCGCAAACGCCTGCGCCGCGTCCTCGCTGTAATCGCGCACCGCGCCGCTGTTCTCCAGATAGTCCGCCAGCTGGACTTCAAGAAAGATCCGCCGGTAGCCGGTGTCTGCGGCCGCGTACGCCGCTCCCACCAGGGCGGCAGCCAGTACCCCCATCCAGAAATACGGATTTCCTTTTACGACCGCGCCCCCGCCCTGCACAAGATATGCGCTCCCGGCGAAGGCGCACAGCAGGCTGACCGCGAAAAGCTCCGCCCCCAGCCGTTTCCACCGATGCAGCCCCATCCCCCAGAACCGGTATTCCATCAGGTTCTTCCGGATGAGGGCTTGTACATCTCCGACCTTCTCGTTCAAATGCCTGCAATATTGAAACCGTTGTCGCAATTGTTGCAGAAACTTCCCGTCGGGTTCCCCTGTGTTGCGCGTGTCCCTGATCAATCGGTCGTATATTTGTTTCAGGATCATCTGACTGGCGACCGCAGCTACGCAGGCCGCCGATAGTAGATAGAGCAATAGATTCCGCTCCATGATGAACTGTACCATGATAGACTCCCCCTTCCTGAAAATGCCAGAGCGCTGCAGTCGCTCAAGTATCGCCATTATAGCCGCATTTCCGAGGTTTGCAAAGAAAAATCGTTCGACAAATTCACATGCCGAACGACTGAATCTGAGCCGCCAAAAAACTCTCCGGGGGAGGTCAGATTTTTTCTCAGCAAAAGAAACTCTGTAAGCTGAGATTCAATATGAAGCTCACTGCAGTTTACTCTTTTTCAGATAAGCGGATCTCCTTCTTCCGTGTTCTCTTGAGGCTCTTCCTCCAGCTTCGCCTGTTTTTTCCGGAACAGGCCGGCTGAGAATTGCAGGACTGCAAGGCATACGGTAAATGTGATCACCGCGTATACGATGCCTGAGGCAAGAGAGCCCGCGATCTTGTCCGGAAAGCTTTTCACCGTACGAACGAAACCCAGTATCCCCGTAATAAAGGCAGCTGTCAGAGAAACGATGAGATTCGATGAAGTATCCGGCTTCAGACGGCGGTCCCAGATCCCCTGCCTGAGACAACTCACGGCTATATACAGCGCAAGCGCCACAAAGACAATGTACTCTCCCGCAAGGTTCCTGAAATCATAGTCAAAAAAAAACCTCTGTACAACCAAAGCTGCCGCCAGTCCCCAAAAGGCCAGCCAGCACCCGTTATGTTCAATCTGCAGCAGCGTCTGCTCCTGCCTTTCGTCCAGATAATTCCTGTTTTTCTTCATTTCCGTTATCCTCCCAGAATAGATCGTTTAACGTGGTATCCAGCGCCCTGCAGATCGCGATGCAGAGCTTCAGCGACGGGTTGAAGTCGCCGGCTTCGATCAATCCGATCGTCTGCCTGGTAACTCCCACTTTCTCCGCAAGCTTTGTTTGAGAGATTTCCAATTCAATACGTCTGAATTTCAGTTTCAGATTTCTCATTGTCCACCTCCTGTTGCTAAGCATACACCATATTGGGAGAAATGTAAAGTATATATTGCATTTAATTTATATATATTGCTTTTTTATCCAAGCATCCCCTCCACAAGCCGCACGCTGTGCGCGACCGCCTTCTTCTCAAAGGTCGGATAATCCTCCGAAGCGCTGTCGTCCGCCTTGTCGGAGATCGCGCGGATGATCACGAAGGGAATCTTATTCAAGTACGCGGTCTGCGCGATCGCGGCGCCCTCCATCTCCGTGCAGTAGCCGTGGAAAAGATTCGTGATGCGCTCCTTGACGGCTTTGTCCGCGATAAACTGGTCTCCGCTTACCACGCGCCCGCGGAACACTTTGATATCGGGATTCACTTCCTGACAAACCTTCTCCGCCCGATCCGCAAGTTCTCTGTCCGCCTCAAAAGAGAACACATCCATCTGCGGGATCTGCCCCGGCTCGTAGCCGAAATTCACGGCGTCCATGTCGTGATGCACGACGTCTGTGGAGACTACGATGTCCCCGATATCGATATCCGCGTTCAGGGAACCCGCGATCCCCGTGTTGATCACGGCATCCACCTGAAACTCGTCGATCAGAATCTGCGTGCAGACCGCCGCGTTCACCTTGCCGACACCGCTGCGCACGACCACGACCTCCTGCCCATTCAGAGCTCCTTCGCAGAAACTCATCCCCGCTTTTTCCACCTCGCGCCGGATGACCATATCCTTCTTGAGCTGTTCCACCTCAACGTCCATTGCCCCGATGATGCCTGTCTTATTCATACTCAGTATGGCTCCTTTCTTGTACCCCTTTTCATTCACAGAAAAACTTAACCTGCAAATTATCGCGGTCTTTTTCCTTTCCCATGCCAACGCATGCTTTTACTCCATTTCCTGTCACTCCATGCCCGACTCCGTTTCGCTTTTCGCCGTTTGCGCCGCATCTTCCGACTCGTCTTCCGCCGCCTGCGCCGCGGCGTTTGCCGTGTCGTTGAACTTCTTCACCGCCTGCGGGATATCCGCGCCGTCCCCGATTTCCTGCAGCATATTCCACCACGCCGTGCGCGCATCCGCCCAGCCGGGCGTCACCTGATAATAATCACCCAGATACTGCGTGAAGACACTGTACTCTTTCATCAGCACATCGTTTGCGTAGAGCTCCGGCATCTCGCGCACCGGCCAGTAAGTCGACACCAGAACCGCTCTCGCGTAATTTTTGTCGTCCTCCGTGAAAAAGCGGATAAAATCTTTCGCCGCCTCAGCCTTCGCCTCGTCTTTGTTGTCAAAGATTCCGAATCCCCAGATTCCGCCCTGCAGGGTCGGTTCGCCATCGTCCGATGGAAAGGCCATCGGAAGCATGTCAAAGTCAAGATCCGGATGATTGACCGTCTGACTGATCTCCACTGAGACGTTCCAGCAGAACGCCATCGCAAGTTCACCCTTCACGAAACGCTCGATCTCATCCGTGCCCAGCGCATTCTTGTCAAAGGAAATGCCATCCAGATCCTTCAGAAGTTCCAAGGCCTCGACATTTTCCGGGCTGTCAAACACATACTTCGTGTGCTCCTCGTCCGTGAACGCGCCTCCGCAGAGATTCGTCACAAGCGCCCGCGTCCCCTGATCGCCGCCCTGTCCCGCGCAGTATATGATCCCGGCATCTTCCTGCCCGTACTTCTTCAGGGCTTCCACCGCATGGACAAAGCCGTCCGTCGTCCAGGTATGGCTCTCCTCATCTATATAAGAGAGCGCGCCCGCCTTCTCAAACAGATCCCGGTTGATCACCATGCAGTGCGTCGTCATGCACAGCGGAAACTCATAAAACGCTCCGCTGCCATACCGGCACGCGTTCCGGACCGGCTCATAGATCTCCTCAGTCGTCTCGGACTCCCACAGATCGGAAAGATCAAGCATCCAGCCTTTGTCACCCCAGTCCGCCACCAGACGCTCCGGACCTTCCAGTACCAGATCCGGCAGCTTCCCATCCGCAGCCGCCTGCGCGACCTTCTCGTCGCCGCTGGCATAATCCAGATATTCCACGGAAACATGATACTCCGGATACTGCCTGTGAAACTCCGCGATCAAATTGGAGACCGCGCTCTTGTTCCCCCAGTCGCCGACCGGGTACGTCCACAGCGTGAGCTCCGTGACTTCCTGCTCCGTCTCCGTCTGCACGTCTGTCTGCGGCGTCTCTCGCCTGCCACATGCCGCAAGCGAAAGTGACATGCACATAGTCAACATCAGGATCGAAATTCGTCTCATTTTTCCTCCTCTTTCAACATACATTTCTTCAGTTGCCGCACGACCTCCGGCACATCGATCGGCTTCGCGACATGCGCGTTCATCCCGGCATCCAGACATTTCCTCACGTCGTCGGAAAACGCGTCCGCGCTCTGCGCAATGATCGGCACCGTCCTGGCGTCCTCACGGTTCAGTGCCCGGATTGCCATCGCCGCCTCATAGCCGTTCATGACTGGCATGCGGATGTCCATCAGAATCGCCTCATAATAGCCCGGCGGTGACTGTTCAAAGAGTTCTACGCACACCTTGCCGTTCTCGGCGCGGTCAAGCTGCAGTCCAAGCGTCGAGAGCAGTCCGTCCGCGACTTCCCAGTTCAGTTCGTTGTCCTCTGCGAAGATCACATGGTTTCCGGCAAACATCTCGCTGCTGATCTCCTCGGTCACGGAGAGAGGCTCGTCCGCCTCCTGCTCCGGCGCTTTTTCCAGATCCAGCGTGACATGGAACTCCGTGCCCTTCCCCTGTTCGCTCTGCACCTCGATCGTCCCCTTCATCGCGTCCACGATGTATTTCGTGATCGCCATGCCAAGACCTGTGCCCTCCGTCTTCTGCACTCTCGCGTTGTCCTCGCGCGCAAAGGTCTCGAAAACCTTTTGCCGGAATTCCTCGCTCATGCCGATTCCGTTGTCCCGGATGCGAAAATGTGCCCGCACGAAATCCGCTCCGCGCGGCGATTCCTCCTCGTAGAGTTCAATCCCGATCTCCCCGCCTTCCGGCGTGAATTTCACCGCGTTGCCCAAAAGGTTCATCAGCACCTGATTCAAACGGACGCTGTCACAGCGGACATATTCGTCTGAAAGATCCCGGATGCTGACGTCAAACTGCTGATCCTTCTGCTGGCACTGCGTCTGTATGAGATCGGCGGCTCCCTGCACCACCTCGCGCAGGGAAGTCTGTTCCATATTCAGCGACATCTTGCCGCTCTCGATCTTCGCCATATCAAGAATATCGTTGATCAGCCCCAGCAGATGCCTGCTGGACTGCGTGATCTTCTTCAGACAATTCTGCACCTGTCCGCTGTCGTCCGGATTCGACATGGCAAGCGCGGTCATGCCGACGATCCCGTTCATCGGCGTGCGGATGTCGTGGCTCATGTTGGAGAGGAATTCGCTCTTGGCCCGGTTCGCGTACTCCGCCGCCTCCCGCGCTTCCTCCATCTCAACCATGTGCTGACGAAGCAGGTGAAAATACCAGCCGAAAATAAGCAGCAGGATGACTACGATGATCACACAGTCTCGGATCGCGGTCGTGGTCCACGTCCTCCCCAGATCGCCGATGGCCTGGTTCAGCTGCCCGTACGGCATGAACATCATGAAATACCACTCCGTGTTCGGCAGGCTTGTCGCGTACAGATAGCGCTGGTCGTCCCCGGAGAGCGTGAACTGCGTTGAATAGCTCTCCCCCTTCGCCATCGCTTCGCGCAGCTCCTTCGTGTACTGCTCGACCGATTTTCCGCCGACGTCCGTGTACTTGTTCTGAACACGGGAAAAATAATCCTCGTCATCCACCGTGTCGTCCCGGATGATAAAGCTTCCATCCTTGCGGATGATAAAATAATAGTCCGTCGACTCTCCCATATTCAACGCAAGCGTCTCGCTGATATAGCTCACCGGAAGTCCCGCGACCAGCCCGATGCACTCCTTGCCGTCCTCCATCGGGTACACGGCGGGAACGCCCATCAGTACGATCTCCTCGCCCAGCGAATCCGTCCCCATCGCGATCTTCTGTTCGCCGTTCTGCAGCGATTCCAGAAAATCGTCTGACCCGTCCAGCTTCACATCCGTTCCAAAGAACATGTCGATCGTGCCGTCCGACGCGCACAGTGCCAGATGGTCAAATCCCCTTGACCGCGCATGATGCGTCAGCGTCACACGCATGGAATTCAGGTTCGTGATCGTATCCGGCGGCACGGCATCCACAAGGCCCGCCACCTGGGACAGTCTCAGATCCATGATCGTCCCGAAATGCATCGCCGACTGTCTGCTTATTCCGGACATATAAAGTTCACCGATCTCACCGATCGTCTCCGCGCTCTTGCGGTTCATTCGAATCGTCTGCGTGGTAAAAACGATCACACAAAAAACGATCACAAAAATGATACTGCCGATCAGAAGTCTGGGCACCTTGTGCTTCATGTTCCGCCTCCCGTATTTCCTTATAGAAAGTTTATTACATTACACTTCCCTTGTAAAGTTTTTTTGCGCAAACTCCCCGCGCGATACGCGGATAATCGGTAATTTCACAATGCTCTTGAATCTGTCAGAAAAAAGGATTATACTGGTTGCGTAAATCAGTTGGGCAGAGTGTCCTCGCCTGTCTATGGCGCTGTAAGACACAACAAAACATAACATGGGAGGAATGAAATATGGTATACAGACCAAAGGGAGTCTGCTCCATGGAGATCCATGTCGATCTGGATGGAGATGTGATCAAAAATGTAGAATTTGTCGGCGGATGCTCCGGAAATACACAGGGCGTCGCGCGTCTTGTAAAAGGTATGAAAGCGACCGACGCGATCGCGCGTCTCGAAGGGATCCACTGCGGCCCGCGTCCGACCTCCTGCCCGGATCAGCTCGCCCAGGCACTCAAGCAGGCGATCGCGCAGTAGACATACGAATCCTGACGATCCTCTACCAGTAGATCGTAATGAGGTAAAAATCGTCGTCGATGTGATAACGGTAATTCCAGCTGGAGACCCCGTTGATCTCCATCAGGTACTGCCCCGGCTCATCCAGAAGTCCGTTGTCGAACAGCTCGTACCGCGCCGCTTCCAGCGCCTCGGCGCTCCCGAACTTCATGACGATGCTGCTCTCCCCGTTCCACACCGAATTCATCAGCGCGTTGCGTATCGTGTCATAATCGAAGTATTCATAGTAAAAGCCGTTTAATTTGTAATAATCATACTTGTCCGAGGTGCAGGGAGGCAGCGGAATGGAATCCCCCGGCACGTGCGTCTTGAACAGATCGTTCTCCGTGCAGCAGAGATAATTGTAGTTCGTCACGTTGTCAACGCTCTCGCCCTCTACCTGCCCCGCGAACACCGGGTCGCCCCAGGTGACGTCCACATAATAATATTCGCCGTCGATGCGTACCATGTTCCAGCCGTGGTCGCCCCCGTCTTTTGTCTGCCCGGTAATATATGTACAGAAGAGCCCCATCCGGTGCAGGATATACTGGAATGCCTTCGAATAGCCGGCGCATACCGACATGCGATACAGCAGCGCGCTCTGCATGTTCTGGGAATCCACACTATCCGCCCGATACTCGACCGTGTCGATCAGGTATTCATAAACCATCTTGATGCGCTCATAATCGGACGCCGTCGACGGGATACGGGCGATGCACTCGTCCGCGGCCTCCTCGAGCTTTTGCCGCATCGACGCGCGCGCCTCCGCCGGTACCGTGACCTCGAAATCATACCCGACCACGCGCCCGGTAAAGTCCGTCTCGATTTGCGCGCTTGTCCCAATCCAGAAGATCTCCGGATGGTCCGCGAGCACGGCATAATAGACATTCCAGAAATCGTCCCCGGAAATCTGCGCCAGAAAATCCCCGGAGTCCTCGCCCCGCATGATGTGGACATAGATCTCCCGGTATGACTCATGCTGCTCCTCCGGCAGATTGTCATAGTAATACTCTTCCACTGAGGAGACAAAGCCCTCCTCCAGCGCGGCGTTCTCCCAGCTCTCCAATCCGCCGCCGGTCAGCTCATAGCGGACGCGCTTGATCACGTCATAGTTGATCGCGGCGAACACCCCCGCCGCCACGATCAACACAAACAATCCGCCCAACACGGCGGGTATTCCGGATCTTCTTCTCATACTGCCTTTCTTCTCCTGTCAGCCTCTGTATCGTCCGCTCTCTGCGGTCTTTCCTGCCTCAGCGCTCCCACTTGTCGCAGAGCTCGTGGATCTGCCGTGTGAACTTGTTCAGGTCGGCATTCGCCCCGCCCTCGTTCTTGCGGATCACTTCCATCAAGCGCTGTCCCGCAGCCAGCAGTTTCGCGAACACCTTCGTGACCTTCTCAGCCGGCTGTCCTTTCTTGATACGGACCGGCTCCGCCTGCAGGATAAATTTGCCCGTCGCCAGATCAAACTCCGTCCCGGAGTAAGGCGCGTATGCGTCCAGTCCCTTTTCACTGCGCAGCCGATCGGTGAACAGATCGCAGACCGTGTCCTCGCCGTGCACCACAAACACCTTGGACGGCTTCTCTTTAAACGACGTGATCCATTTCATCAATCCCTGGTTGTCCGCGTGTCCGCTGATGCCGGGCAGCGTGAGCACCTCCGCCTTCACTTCGATCTCCTCGCCGAAGAGCTTGACGTTCGTCGCGCCCTCGACGAGCGCGCGCCCCAACGTCCCGACCGCCTGATAACCGACAAAGAGGATCGTCGACTCCGGCCTCCAGAGGTTGTGCTTCAGGTGATGTTTGATGCGCCCCGCGTCACACATGCCGCTCGCGGAAAGGATCACCTTCGGACGCATGTCGTCGTTGATGCGCTTGGAATCGTCGCTCGTGATCGAAGTTTTCAATCCGGTGAAGCCGATCGGATTGATGCCCTGGCGCAGAAGCTCCGTCGCCTCCTCGTCGAAATCGCTCCACATATGCTCGCGGAAAATGTTGGTCGCCTCGTTCGCAAGCGGGCTGTCCACATATACCTCGAAATCGTCGTGCCCGCTCACCAGATGCTCCTGCTTGATGTGGCGGATGAAGTACAGCATCTCCTGCGTGCGCCCCACCGCAAAGGACGGCACCACCACGTTGCCGCCGCGGTCGAACGTGCGCTGGATCACCTCGGCGAGCGCCGCGGCATAGTCCACCGGAGCGTTGTGCGAACGGTCGCCATAGGTCGACTCCATCACGACATAGTCCGCGCTCTCCGGATACTGCGGATCGCAGATCAACGGCTGGTTCACGTTCCCGATGTCGCCGGAGAAAATGATCTTCTTCTCGACATCCTTCTCCTTCACCCACACTTCTATAGATGAAGAGCCAAGCAGATGCCCGGCGTCAATAAAACGCACGCGGATCCCCTCCGCGATCATGACTTCCTTTTTGTATTCGCAGCGCACAAAACAGGAGAGCACGCCGACGGCGTCGTCCATGTCGTACAGTGGCTCCACGTACCCTTTTCCGGCGCGCTTCGCCTTGCGATTCTTCCACTCCGCCTCAAACATCTGAATGTGCGCGCTGTCGCGCAGCATGATCTCACACAGGTCTGCGGTCCCGGTCGTCGCAAACACCTGCCCGCTGAATCCGTTTTTATACAGAAGGGGGAGCTTCCCCGAGTGGTCCATGTGCGCGTGGGTCAGCAGCACCATGTCGATGTCCGCCGGCTTGACCGGCAGCTCCGCGTTCTCATAGATGTCTGGTCCCTGCTCCATTCCGTAATCGATCAGTATCCTTTTCCCCGCGGCCTCCAGCAGGAAGCAGCTGCCAGTGACCTCATGCGTCGCCCCAAGGAATGTAAGTTTCATAAATGTGCACCTCTTTTCCGTATCATTATTCTCAGCCGTGCCAACCTCACTTCCGCTACGCTACAGCTCGGTCGCGGGCATTCGCCCTATAAATCCGCTGACCCACAAGATTGTCTGCCAGCAGACATCTTGTGTTCCAGCGTCTTTGCACGGCTCATTGCTTTCACGAACATTTTACCACCTTATGGATAATTTCTCCACATAAAAATAAAATAGAGTCCCGCGAAGTTTCCTGTGACAGGAAAAGACCGCAGGCTGTGAAGGCAGTGGGATTCACGTCTTCACATACTGCGGTCCTTTCAGCCTGAAAAATCAATATTAACGATCTTATGCGCGATATTTCAGGAGCCCGGAGCAGCAAATCCCTTCGCCTACGCCAAGCAGGACCGGTCGCTGGTACCAACCGTCGCGGCAGAGCTTCGCGATCGTATCATCGTCCAGATCCTCCGTGCCGATCAGATAGCGGCGGAATCCGTCAGACGGAAGACGCCTTGTCTCTATCTGTCCTTCCCGCAGAGCATGGACCTGACTCATCGCCCCTCCAGGCAGCGGCTTTTCCCCGAGCGCACCGATCTCCGAGGAGGCAAGCCCGAAGAAACGAATCTTCCCGACGCTCTCCTCGGCCTCCCGCAAAAGGCCCCTGCACGCATCCACATCCTCGCCTCCGCCGAAGAGCAAGGTCCCGGTCCGAAAGCCCGGCCCTTCCCTGCTCTCCCGGTACTTGCACACGTCGTAATCCTGGTACAGTGCACAGCCGAGCGCGCAGCCGTAGCTGTCGGGAGACAGCTCCTTCTGACACGGCAGCCCTTCCCGCAAAGCTTTCACGCTCATCACACAGTCCTCAAACAGATTCTCCTGCACAACGGCCGAGAGTCCGTGCGCCATCGCCACCGTTCCGTCCTCATAGGATTTTGCCAGAAAACTCCAGCCTGCGGATTCCGTGTGGAACGTCCCGCCGCCGAGTCTCACCAGCTCTTTGATCCCGGGCACCCTTTCCCAGTCCTCCGATTTCACCTGCCCGCTCAGAATCAGCATACCCACGGTTCGGTCCGCGATCAGCTCCTTCAGCGCGCAAGCTGTCTCTTCGTCCGCGCTTCCCAGAACGACGAGATCCAGATGCTCCGGAAACAAAAAAGGCCTGCGATCAACGTCTGTCTGATTCGCATGCCTCTCCACTTTTCTCAGATACAGAAATGTAAATGTCTCTCCCTTCGCTGTGTCCTGCAGCTCCCCAAAGTGCAGAAAGCATCGCTTTGTCTCCGCGTACAAGAATCGAAAATACTTCATCTTCATGATTACATTTCACCCCTTATTGCTCAGGAGATGCCACATAGCGGAGTTCTCCCCTTCCGCTATGCGGTCTCCCTCTTGTTGCTTCGTTTGTTTCTTCGTATGTAGTTGTCTCTTGTTTGGGCGCAGTTTCCGGCGCGCCCAGGACATGCCCCGCAGGGCACTCCACCCGGTGGTTTGGTTCGGCTCAGCTCACCCAGATGCCGTTGGAACAGCTCGATGCAGACTCAACTGTGCTGCCGTTAATCGCCGTATGAGAACCATATGCACGGTAATAATAGCCGCCGCTCACTGAGTACGTATTGCTGTTCGACACAAAGTTTGAGTTGTACTTGATCTTCGGCCCCATCGTCAGATAATGTTCCCAACTCCCGCTCTCCAAACGCTGTAGAAACATTGTAACCTGAACCTCGTCCACAGTCTTGTGAGCTGTTGTAGACCCAGTCATTCCTACCCGCCGCGTTCCCTCGATGGACACACTCCCGGATCCATGACTCAGGATGCTCCCGCGCTGTTTCAGGTACGTCTGTCCTTCCGCGTAGGTGTCGTCGGTCAGCAGAGAACCATCGACCACGGTTCCAAGCAGCTCATCTGCCGCATACACCGGCAACGCCGTCAACGCCAGTCCCAATATCAACAGCATGGAGACTGCCATTCGCTTTACGTTTCTCATCTCTCTCCCTCCTTTCTCTTTTGGATTACATAGATAGTAACGGTTCACTTTTGAAAATGTGACGTAACTTCATAAAATTATAAGATATTCAACAATTTTTTTCATCTCTTCAAAAGGCAACATCCCATCCAACACATAGCGCCAACCGTCGTGTTCTATCTCCACAACATAGGTTTCCTCTTCTATATCAAGATTTACCTCCCAAATCTTGGCTTCTATATTCGCCTTATTAGCAATTGTCTCTCGGAGAACGGCTTCTCCGTCATACGTATAATAATAAGAACCTTCTTTGTCAACATCGATTATCGTCACATTGAAAATTGTGTCCTGATAAGAATAAAATAAAACCGTCTCGAATCTCTCAACAATTTCATATCCCTGATATTTCATTCCTTTCGGAAGATAACAAAATTCAATTACCGGAGCTCCCGTTTTCTCACGAATTTCCTCCATAGCCGCTATCTCTTCTTTGCTCTTGCTCCGAACAGATTCTTCCTCTCCTGAATAATCTGTATCCATTCTAAATTCCAGATTCATCATCAGCCCATCCCACATCCGTTTCACCAGTCTTCGGTTCGCCGCGCTGGTCATACTGAACCCAAACAGCACTCCCAAACACGCCGCCGCCACGCCGAACACCTTTAGGAATTTTTTTCTCCGTCGGCGTTTCCCGGCCTTCGCCTCCCGCTTCTGCACCACCTGCCGACCCAGCTCAAGCGCCTTCTGGTCCTCCTCCGGCAACTGGGCATAGATCGCCTCCAGACTTTCCGTGCCTGCCCCCGGTTCACCTTCCACCGATGCTGATTCCTTTTCTTCCTCCGACTTTTCTGTCTCCGTCACTTCACCTGCACTTTTTCCCTCTTCCTCCTCTTCCCATACGCCGCGCGCTTTCAGCTCGGCGACGATCGACTCAAACATCCCCTCCGGCGCTTCGATCCCGGCGAGCTCCGGCTTGCTGTTGATCTCACGCTCCAACTCATCCGCCTCGCGGATCAGGCTCTCGCGCACGAAACGATCCGTCTCCGGATCCTGCAGGTCTTCTTCTGTTATCTGAAAAGACAGGATCTTGTTGTCCCGCTCTGTCTTCCTGTTTTCTTCACTCATTGAATTTAAGTCCCTTCTTGACTTTTTCCTCATAAACGATAAACTGTAGATAATCAATCCACTGTCAGGAGGACGCTATGAAACGAATCATCCTCACCGGCGGCGGCACCGCCGGCCATGTCACCCCAAACATTGCCCTGATCCCGCGTCTGCGGGAGCTCGGCTACGATATCCAATACATTGGTTCCTACGATGGTATTGAGCGAAAACTGATCGAAGAGCTCGGCATTCCCTACTACGGAATCGCGTCCGGAAAACTGCGCAGATACTTCGACCTCAAAAACTTCTCGGATCCGTTCCGCGTCGCGAAAGGGTTCCTGCAGGCAAAAAAACTTCTGAAACAACTGCGCCCCGACATTATTTTCTCCAAGGGCGGCTTTGTGACGGTTCCAGTCGTGCAGGCCGCCAAGGGGCTGCACATCCCCGTCGTCATCCATGAATCCGACATGACGCCTGGCCTGGCCAATCGCCTTGCGATCCCGGCCGCGTCCAGGGTCTGCTGCAATTTCCCGGAGACCGTCGCCCATCTCCCTGAGGGCAAGGCCGTCGTGACCGGCTGCCCGATCCGGGAAGAACTGCGCCGGGGCAACCGGCTCGCCGGACTGAAGTTCTGCGGCTTCACCGCCGACCGCCCGGTACTGCTTGTCATCGGCGGAAGCCTCGGCTCCGTCGCCGTCAACAACGCGATCCGCAGTATTCTCCCTGAGCTGCTGAAAACGTTTCAAGTCGTCCACCTCTGTGGAAACGGAAATCTGGATGAATCTCTTGCGGGTACTGCGGGATATGTACAATACGAATATATCAAACAGGAGCTCGCAGACTTATTCGCGCTCGCCGATATCGTCGTGTCGCGGGCCGGAGCCAACGCAATCTGTGAGCTGTTGGAGCTTCGCAAACCGAACCTGCTGATCCCGCTGTCCGCCGCCGCCAGCCGCGGCGACCAGATCCTCAACGCGAAATCCTTTCAGAAACAGGGCTTCAGCGTCATGGTAGAGGAGGAGCAGCTTGGCCCGGAGCTTCTCAAAAACAAAATCATAGAGTTGTATGAAAACCGTCAGCGCTACATCGCCGCAATGGAAAAGAGCGGCGCAAGCGATGCGGTTGCCGCTATCACAGCTCTCCTGGAAGAGCTTGTCAGCGGATAAAATCCAGATAGGACCCCTTACCCCACAGGGTCGAACCCCTAAAAGGCAAGGGGTCATATCTGCGGCGGAGTCGATCAGCGATCCCGGTAATCCTTCCCAAATTTCTCTTTCACGAACATTCTCGCCCGGTAGAGTCTCGCGCGCAGAACCGTGTTCGAAACATTCAGTCTCCGCGCCATCTCCGCATAAGACAGTTCTTCCACACAATACATAAATAACACTTCAAACCATTGCCGGTTCACTGTCTTTACTGTACGAAGGACCTTTCCCAACAGATCGAGATCATCGAGCCTGTCTTCCGCAAGCCCGATCTCTCCGTCAATCGCGATGTTCCCGATCCCTTTCTCCGAAAACTCCGTGAATATTTCTTTCTCCCTCGAAGTCTTTCTGTAATAATCGGAAATCGCATGTCTTGTGCATTTGATCAACCACGCCTTCACCAGCTCGTCCGATACGATATCCATATTCTGGTAAAAGGAGACAAATACCTGCTGACAGATGTCCAACGCGTCGTCGTAATTGCCGATCTTGTCCATGGCGATCTTAATGATCAGATTCTTATATCTCCGAAAATAATCTTCAAACTTCCCGTTCTTCATGTTACGTCCTTATCCTGGTGGGTTTTTCTTTTGTATAGTTTTGCATAGTTTCTCTACCTCATTGAAACAAATTCATGATCTTATCCTTATCCGCGTCCGTCAGCGTGCCCGGCTTCCAGTTCATATTGACGGTATCGCCCGCATAGCGCGGAATCAGATGCATATGGAAGTGGAACACGGTCTGTCCAGCTACCTCTCCATTGTTCTGAACCACGTTCAGACCATCCGCCTGCAGCCCATCCTTCAGCTTCCCGGCAATTTTCTTCGCCAGCACGAGCGCCTTTGCCGCCGTCTCATCCGGAAGCTCAAACAGGTTCGCGGCATGCGCCTTGGGGAGGATCAGCGCATGTCCCGGAGCCGCCGGATTCAGATCAAGGATCACGCGAAAATCTTCATCCTCATAAAGTGTCGCGGACGGAATCTCTCCGTTTGCAATCTTACAGAAAATACAATTTTCACCCATATGGTTCTCCTTTCAAATTTTTATAGACAACCCACATACTTACTAAACATTCTAAAAATAATGTCGAAAAATGTCAACTGATTCTCGTTGATTTTTGCCTGTTACAATGCTACATTTGTAGTATTCCCGGGCAGAAAATTTCTATGGTAAAAAGAGGGATTGCAAATGCAAAACGAAGAGTATGTGTCCAGATTTTCTCACGAGCTGAGGAACCCGCTCACCCTGATCTACAGCTCCCTGCAGCTTCTCGAAAAGGAGTGTCCCTCTGTCCGCGGATCCGCCCTCTGGGATCCGCTCAAAAAAGATGTGCTCGATGTGATCCAGCTTCTGAAAGATATGTCCGCCCCTTACGGCAGGTACCAGATGGCGCCGGTCGATCTCACGGATTTTCTAGCGGAGCTTTCCGCATCCTTCGCGCCCTCCATGGAGCTGCGCGGGATATGCTTTACTGCGGAGTTTTCCGATAAACTCTCCGGCGCATGTATTCTTGCGGACCGCCAAAAGCTCCGCCGGGCAATCACCAACCTGCTGATCAACGCGGCCGACGCCGTCTCAGAGCGAACCGCTTCCCAAGACATGGACGGCAAATATACTGCTCCCGGCCGAATCAC
The DNA here is from genome assembly GCA_947626285.1 of uncultured Lachnospiraceae bacterium. Taxonomy (GTDB): domain Bacteria; phylum Bacillota; class Clostridia; order Lachnospirales; family Lachnospiraceae; genus Choladousia. The sequence continues at coordinate 13,566 of CANQRR010000014.1, read as the reverse complement.
GCTCTCCGCCGCTGTGGATGGCGACAGGCTGTGCATCCATATCCGGGACAACGGTCCCGGCATTCCGCAGGAATACCTGTCCGATCTGTTCGACCCGTTCGTCACGCACAAAGCAAACGGCACCGGTCTTGGGCTTGGCATTGCCCGGACGATCGCCGAACAGCACGGCGGCACGCTCACGGTCGATACCTGCACGGAAACCGCCGCATCCTACACCGACTTCTGCCTGCGTCTTCCGTTCAACAGCAGTACCGACGGGTCTTCCTGACCCATGCCATAGCTATGTTTTCCGCACACGGGCAAACAGATAACAAAACGTCTTACGTCGCATCGTTCCGAGTCTTTCCATGACACAGGACAAGCGCCAGTACAAAGCCGGCGGCGAGCCCGCCGATGTGCGCGCAGTTGTCCACGCCTCCCGCAGTCAATCCCTGCAGCACAGAGAGCACCGCCATGAGGATCAGTCTCTGCCCAGAGTAACCTCCCAGTCTGCCTTTTCCCCGAATCACCAGGAAGATCAGCGCCCCGATCACCGCGAAAACGGCGCCGGACGCGCCCGCAGACACCGCGAAGTCTCCTGCCCGCAGCGCGAACCACGCAGAGACCACATTTCCGAACACGCCTCCCGCCAGATAGATCAACAGATAACGCAGCTTTCCGACACACTGCTCCAGCGTATCTCCAAGGAAGATCAGGACCAACATATTGCTGAACAGATGCTGGATCCCAAAGTGCAGGAACATCGATGTCACCAGCCGATAATACTCTCCTCGTGCCACAAAGGGCGCGTACTCCGCGCCGTGCGCAAGCATGAAACGCGTATCCTCTGTGTCGCCCAGCGCGCTCAGTATCAGAAAGACAACGATATTCGCCGCGACGATCAACAGATTCGCTTTTTGTCTTGAACGGATAAAGTCCTGAAGTTCCTGCATCTTTTTTTCCTCGATCCCGAAATCGCTCCGCAAAGCCCCGACCGCCGGGGCAGCGTTGATATTCTCTACTATACTCCTTCAAGACCTGCGTTTCAACCAGCTTTTTCTTGCATTTCCGTCCTGCTTCATGTATGATTCAAAAAAGAGACAAAGACTGAGAAAGGCGGTAAGATACAGATTCATGGATGATACTGCATACATCAAACTGATCGAGGAAATCTCTCTGAACGCTTGGCCGTCCCACAAGATGGAGCTGTATGACGGATGGCTGATCCGGTTTTCGCACAACTACACGCACCGCACAAACAGCGTGACGCAGGTGGGCACCTCCCTGATCCCGGTGGAAGAAAAAATTGCTTACTGTGAGGAAATCTATCGGAACTACCACACTCCTTCCATCTTCAAGATCAGTCCGCTGATCGATCCGGGATTCGACGCGTTGCTTGCCAAAAAGGGCTATGAGATCCAACACACCACTGAGGTCATGACGATGGATTTTGCAGACTTTCAGCCTGTTCCGTCCGTATCAGCGGAGTATGAGTACTACGGGAGAAATTCCGGTCTCCCCTCCTTCGTCGTCTATCCGGGTGATGTGATCGTCCAGCTTCAGGACCGCATCACGGAAGAGTGGATCCACGCCCTGTTCCGCTTAAACGGTACGACAAACCCGACGTTGCGCCGCATCGTCCCATCCATGTTCAAGGCGATCCCTAAGGAGACGATCGTCGCCGGCATCGAGATCGACGGACGCATGGTGGCTTCCGGGCTTGGAATCCTGGACCGCGACCACGTCGGACTGTACGCCGTCTACGTCGACGCAAGCTGCCGTCACAAGGGATTCGCAAAGGGTATCTGCAGCACGATCCTGACCGAAGCACAGAAGAAAGGTGTTTCCCGCGCCTATCTCCAGGTCGTCCAGGGAAATACTTTCGCGCGGAAGCTCTATACCTCCCTTGGCTTTCACGACCTGTATACCTACTGGTTCCGCGTCAAAGGAAACGCGGAACCTGCCCGCTGACCGCTGTCTGAACGGGCGGCAGTAAATGGAGATTCCGGTGCCTGTCTACCAGCCGGGCGGCAAACAATAGTGTTCCGACACCTATCTGTCGATCAGACGATAAACGGCAGTTCTGACGTAACCGCCGGGCGGCGAAAGAAGAACGGCAATTCAGCGCAGAACGGCGCGATATCCGATCTCCGCGAAGGAGATCTCATCGCCCTGTCCGAACTGACACTGCTCCTGCGGGCGCAGCCTTCTTCCGTTGCAGAAGGTCCCGTTCCGGCTGTTCAGATCTTTTACATAACAGACTCCGCCGCGGCATTCCAGCCGCGCGTGTCTTCTACTCACGGTGGGAGAGTCCAAAATGACATCGGACTCTCCCCGAATTTTTCCGACATAGACCGGGGACGCCCCAAGAAAGATATCTTCCCCGGCGATGCCGGAGGCCCCGGCGCTCGTGCAGACCAGATACAGCCGCGCCTGTTCCGCTTCCGGCGTAAGGCATCTGGTTTCCTCGATCACCGGTTCCTGCTTCGGCATGTCGTACATTTCTTCCTGCAGCATCCGGTACATCTCATCCTCCTCTTCCTCCGCCCAATGGTTTTCTTTCTTCTTTTCCTTTGCGCTCCTCCAGAATTTGTTGATCAGCGTCTCCACAGAGAGCAGCAGGAAAAAGATCCCGCCTGCCTCCGTCACAGTGAGAAGCCCTAGGTAGAAGACGACCTCCAGCGCGGCCAGCAGAAACAGCGTCGAGAGCAAAACCGCCGGATGGATCAGTTGAAACAGCCTGTCTACTTTTCTCTGCGAATGACTTTTTCTCTCCCGGTGCGTCACCCCGTAGGATCTTCGAATCTCCGGCGAAACGCCCCCGATCTCCTCCTGCAGGGCATCCGCCTGAATCCCTTGCCGATTCTTCGACCCGTCTTCCGTCCCCTTTTTTCTGTCCTCTATGCCGCTTCCTCCGTAGACCCGTCGGTCGCCACCCGGCAGTCCTGCCGTTCCCGCTTCCTCCCAGGCAGAAAACGGCTCTCCGTTTGTTCCGCCCAGTCGGTCCCTGCTTCTTCCATTATCTGGCGTTTCCCGCTCCAGCATCTCCCGCAGCGTCTTTTGCAGACTGAAGTTTTCCTCCGCAGCTTTCTCATAAAAGCCGTAGCCAAGCGATACCGCCTGCTGCTCTCTGTGATCCAGCCGCTTCAAAATATACTCCGCAAGCATCCGGATCGGAAAGCTTCCCTCACTCCCCGGAAGATAGCAGAGCCGTACCTTGCAGTGTTCCGGGTCGACATACATGTACTCCGGATCAAACACCAGCTGCGCCGGGTCCAGCAGATATCGCTGCATTTCCTCCAGCACGTCCCGGATTCCGGCAAGCAGAAACAGGATATCGTCGTAACCCATCGTCCGCTTCTCAAAAACGGATGCCAACGGCTGCAAGGATGTGATCTCATAGTGCAGATACAGCATGCCATCTCTTCTGGAGCACTGAAACGGCAGCAGCCCGGTGATCCTGTTCTGCTCTGCCATTCGGAGACGATAATCGTCCGCTTCCGATTCCTCCTCTGCCTTCAGGATCAGATAATTGTTCTGTAGATCTCTCTTATACTCCGCGTTCAATAGTCGCCTCCGGTCAGCAGTTCTCCTGCTCCTTTTATTTTTCGTATCGCATCCGCCGGATCCGGGATCCTGCAGGTCCAGAACCCTTCCAGCTCAAGCGTCCCGTCCGCCAGATATTTTGCCGCAAACCCCGGAACCGGGTACTGCGCGCTCCAGGATACCGTCACTCTCTTTCCGCTTGACGCCGCGCTGCCGCTTAAGTTCCGGCTGCCGAGGAAACGGTCGGCGGTCAGCCCTTCTGTGACCTGCTGCATCGCCGCCTTGCGCTCCTCCTCCGTGGCAAAGCTGCTCCCCACCGACGCGGCCTCACAGACCAAGCTCTGCATGACGCCTCGGTCGTGCACATAAAAGGCGCACAGGATCAGCGACGCAAGAACCAGAAACGTCATCGTGACCACAAGCGACGCCTCCACCGTATAACTTCCCTTCAGATAGTTTCTTCTCATTTTCACACACCCCCGGCCCATTGGATCAGTGCTCCCGCCAACAGGAACGGGACAAACGGAATCTCCTTCTTCCGCCCTGCCTTTCGCAGTACCAGCAGGATCACCGCCCAGAGTCCGGACAGAAAAAACGCAAAGAATAATGTTTCCATACACGGCCAAAACCCCAGGGACAATCCGCAGCCAAGCACCAGGACGCTGTCCCCATAGCCAAGCCCCTGTCCGCTGAGCCACGACACCACAAGACAGAAGATTCCCGGCAGAAGACCGAACGCCATCTGCGCGACTGTCGCCGTACGCCTTGCCAGCTGTCCCAAAACGGCCAGAGCAAGATAACCTGCTGCAGCCGCTTTGTATATTTTCCTGCATTTCAGATCCGTGACAGCGCAGCCCAACAACACAGCCCCTGTCAATATCCGCTGATACATCCGTTTCCTTCTTTCTATGTATGGTTTCCCGTTTTTCCGCATTTGGAACACGCCCTCATATCGCCCAGTTCCTCCTTTGACACCTGCCGCACCGTCCTCTTCAGTCCGCCGCAGGACAGGGAACTGTGATACCGGTCTCCCTCGCTGGTAATAAACACTTTCCCATCGGCGGACGCGCCGCCGCATCTCTCACAGCTGTGGTACTTCCCGCCGCTGTTATTGCGCAGCCCGGCAAGCTCCGATTCATCGACCTCACGGATCGACAGCTTCAGGTGTGTGCAGTTCGGATCGTCGTGATAGACGGTCCCCGTCTCCGTCACATACACGTATGTTCCGTCGTCGCCCTCTTCACCCTCCGTCCCGTCGTCTTCGCCGTCCTCTCTCCCTGTCCACGCCCTCACGCGGGCGCGCTGCAGAAAGAAGTTTCCCGGCAGTTTTATCACGGTGATCGGGGAGCGAATCTGATACGTCAATACAAGATCGATCGTGTCCTCCTCCGCCAAAAAAGAGGACAGCAGCAGATTCACGCTTTTCACCGCAGAGACATTCTTCGCCTGTGAGACAAGACGCTGTTTCGCGTAAGTCGCCGAAAGCGCCTTGACCGCGATCTCCGGCGCCTCATCGAGATCCCCTCCGAAGCGCGTCACATAAGCGGCGGTCGCCATCTGCTTCCCGGTCTCCGTAAGACTTGCCCCGAATCTTGCCGCGGTCTCCATCACCACCCCGTACTGCAGCGCCGCGATCATCGCGAACAAAAACAGGGGAAGAATCACTGCCGCCTCTACTGTCAAAGTCGCGCGAAGCGGAGCAAAAAGGAATGTTCTTATATCCCTGAACCTGATTTGCCGAAGTGGGGGAGAGTGCTTAACCTTTCTCTTAGATTTTATGACGTTATATTGGGGAATGTCAGTTGACGTTTCAGAATATAAGAACATTCTTTTTCACCTCGCTTCCTTTTCCGTTTGTCTCGTTCAATACGCCAGGCTGCTTTCCTGCTCAAAGCGAACGCTCTCTGATGAGGCTCCGAACACTGCCGCCGGCAATCCCGCAAACACCGGACGGCAATGCCAGCTTGTCCCTGTCTTCACCGCTACGATACAGTTTTCCGCCTTAAAGGCACTGTTTTTCTCCTGCAGTTCCGCCTGGATCATATCCAACGCCCGCATTCTCTGACTTCGAACCGAACCGAGATTGAGTAGGATTCTCAGGTATTCGCAGTAGGTCATTCCCTGTCCGCTGCCCTTTGCCCCCTGCTGCAGAATCTCCACGATCCGGCCCAGATTTTCAAGGGAGAGCGACCAGGTATACATATCTTTAAAAAGCGGCACTTTTCCGCCGTCCAAAAGGATCCGGACATCGATCAGGCTTTCCCCGTACGCCCACGCGAGCATAAGCGCGTGGCTCGTGGCCGCCGTGAGCGGCGGCAGTCCGAAAAATCCGGTGAATGTCAGTGCAAGCGCGTTTGTCTGCTGACTGATCGCAGGCGTCTGCACACAGTAGAGGTAATTCATCCCTTCCCGAATCAGCAGGAGCCGGTTGACCACATACTTCAGATTCTTTTCGTCCGATTTCTTTCCTCCCAGAATATATTCGATCTGATAATCCAGCGCCTTCCCGGACTTTTCGTCCGTATAGTTCGGAAAATGCGTCAGCAGATATTCACGGAAGATCAGATCGCAAAGCAATCCGCTGTTCTTCTTTTCGACTTTGAGATTTCCCTCCTGTAACCGGTTTTTCGACGGAAAATTGCGCAGGTTGATCTCTTTTTTGGAGATCTGTTTGTCCCAAGTGACGATCTCCAGCGTACTCTTCTTCCGCAGCTTCGCGATTTCCTCCAGTGGATTCACCTCCGGCTGCGGAGGCACGACGACCACCGTCCCCGCCGCCGCGGCCTCTGACTCCATGGTCTCAATCTTTTTCTGTTTCTCGACCTCCATCTGGTTCATCTGATCGCCGCTGTCCTTAAGCCCTTTTTCATATTCCTTTTCCCAGTTGTTGATCGTCTGCGTGTCTTTCGAATACTCCAGCAGCTTATCCGCCGCCAGCGTCAGCGCGTTCGCCTTCATATAGGCGACCGCCTGCTGATAGAACGGTTCACCCTTGTCATCGGTCAGCAGAGCATAGCCCTCTATACTGCTGTCCTCAAGTTCCAGACTCCAGGGATCAAAGCACCCCGCCGAAAAAAGATCCTTTCTGGGATTGGCATTGTAAGAAATATAGTCCTGCAGGCGTTCATTTACTTTTTCAATCTGAAAGGACCCATTCCCATATGTCCCGTCGAGCGAAAAGATATCATATTTTTCCAATAACTCTTTCTCAAATTCGCCCAGCAGTGAAAAACTTCCCATGCCCGTGATATTGGCGGCCTGTGCCCTTGCCCCCTGGACTCTGGCGGATTCTACGCTTGCACAGATCAGGGCCAGGAACAAGATGCACGCCAGACTGAGGAACACAGTGATCGAACCTTTTAACCCTTTTCTGTCCATCGTTTCTCCCTTACACACTGTTGCTCTGGCTGACAATCTTTTTGAAGATGCTGTTGACCAGACTTGTCAGCTGGTTCTTAAAGATCAATACCAAACTTATAAGGACCACAAGTATAAGTATAATCTCTACCACTCCGACTCCCTCTTCCTCGCGTATAAACGCTCTCAAATGATTCATCGATTCCCTCCTTTCCTCCCATTTTTTATATGAAAGCCCTGCGGACATACAAGTAAACCTGCTGTCCGCACTCCATAGAGACCGGGCTTTCATGTTAAAAGGACAGAAAAGCCGGCACCATGAGGACCACCAGAACGATTCCCAGCATCAGGATCATCGGCAGCAAAAGCTTCGTTCCCGCCTGCTCCCCAATCTTTCGCGCGTGATTTTTCCTCTCATTCAAAGATGCCTCCGCCTCCGTTTCCAGAAGCCCGGTAAGCCCTTTCGCGCCTTTTCTGAGGTTCTGCGAGAGCACAGAGCCAAGCCGTATGTACTCCGGGAGCTGACAGCGTCTCCCGAAGCGTTCATATGCCTGCCCTTCCGGAACGCCGCTTTCCATCTCAAAGCAGGCGCACGCGATCTCTTCGTACGCATAATTCACCTGCCTTTTTCCGGCGTGCTTTGTACCTTTCCGGTCTTCAGGACCGTTTGCCTTCCCCCTGCGGTATTCCTCTGCGATCCGGGTGAACGTTCCCTTGATGCTCAGCCCCGCCCCGAGAAGCATGGTCATCTTCCACATCAGGTCCGGATAGGAGAGCATCAGCTGATTCCTCCTCGCCTCCGCCTTCTGGTGAATCTGACTGTCCATCTCCAGATACACAGCTACGACCATCACAAACGTCAGGGCAAGTATCGCAGGCGCCGGATTTTCGGAAGTTCTGTGCCAGGTCAGCGCTTTCCCCTCCACCGTCTCCGGCAGTCTCAGCTCCTCCTCATAGCTTTCCTTTGCGTCGGCGCGCTCGACCTCCTTCTGAATGGATCGACGAAAACGTTCCGGCTCCGGTAAGCTGGGAGGATATACCTTTACACTTGTCGTGTATACGGTCTCCTTCCCGCCGCAGGTAAGAGTTCCCTGTACCTCCACCAGCGTGCCTTCCTCATCCTCCGGATCTTTGATCTCTCCGTTCTCGCCGATCACCCCATACGGAATCGTCGACCAGCTTGCCGTGACCGCCCCGCCCTGCAGGCTCTCTGGAAAATACAGATCGCTCTGCACTTTGTCCGGAGATTCGTTTTCTCCTAAGAGCAGTTCACCTGCCTCCTGTACCGCACGGTCAAGCAGTTCCTGTTTCTCCCGGTCCGTATACTTCCGCTCCTGTACCGTGACTTCCAGCTGCTGTTCCTCCTCTCCGTCCACCCGGACGGTAAGCGCCTCTTTTCTGTCTCCTTCCCCATAGCCCGGCCGTTTCAGAAGCTGTGTCGCGTCATCGTCCCTGTCTGCCATATAGACCGCCAGACTGATACAGGACAACACTATGCCAACCAGGAGAACTGTCAGAGAAATGGAGATCTTTCTGACGTAGTAATTCCTGACGACAGATCTGCCTTCCCACGACAGCGATGTCAGCTCCTCATGCAGCCGTTGCTTTCCCTTTCCCAGCTGATCCAGTTTCATCCGCTCAACTAGGAACACACCCATTTTTTCCATCACATTTCCATGTGTCTTTTCCTTTTGTCTCAATCGCAATTCTCCTTCCGGCTTTTTGCTCACACCTCGATCCGGACGATTTTCTTTCCCCAGAAATATGCCGCGACATACACTGCAAAACAAATGCTCATAACCGTCACGCCCGTCACATTCCCATACATCGCCATGAGAAATTCCGGAGAGCTCAGCCGGATATACGCCAGGATCAAAATCGGGATCAAACTCATAATATTCTGCTCCATGATCTTTCCGGACAGGCAGGTCTCAATCTCCTGCATGGTCTCCTGCTTCTGCCGGATGCAGGACGCCGTATTGCGGATGATCGCCAACAGATCCCCTCCGGAGCGCTTCGCGGTCAAAAACACTTCCGCAAAGCTCTGAATGTCTTCAATGGCGCAGCGCTTCCCGAAATCCCAGAACAATTCTTCCATGTTCCGGCTCATCCTGATCTGCGCATCCATGAAGCGGAATTCCCGAACGATAAACGCATCCGGTTCATACACCTTCTGCAGTTCACGCAGAGCCTCCCGCAGGGAATTCTCCGCCGAATAGCCTGCCTGCAGCGACGCCGAGAGCATCTGGATCCCATCCAGGAACTGCCGCGTCATCTCACGCGCCCGCTTTGCCTGCAGAGCCTTCCTGCGCTCCGCGAGAAACAGAACCGCACCCGGCAGCAATAATACAAACGCGATCCATGAACAGAAAAAGAGATAACTGACGCATCCGTCCAGCAGCGCATACAGCGCCAGATATTTCGCCAGCTCCTTTTGGGAAAAGCGGTAGACCGCATAGTCGGGAAGCGAATTTACCCGTACCCGGCGCGCGCCAGCTTGTATCGCTTGCTCAGCTCCGCCTTTGGCTTCAGGCTTCCGATGATCCTTCCGCACTCGTCCTCACCCTCCTCCTCAAATTCATAGAGCGTCTGCGTCCGAATCTCCCCGCTTAGATTGTCATAACCGAGGATCTCCAGAATCTGAAGCACCTTTCTGCTCTTGTCCCGCAGCCTTCCCAGATGCACGATCACGTCGATCCCGGACGCGATCTGCCTGCGCACCGCTGGAAGCGGGATCTCCATCCCCATCAGCACCATCGTCTCAATCCTTGAGAGCATATCCTCCGGGCTGTTCGCGTGCCCTGTGGAAATCGACCCATCATGACCGGTATTCAACGCCTGCAAAAGATCGATCGCTTCGCTTGAGCGGATCTCTCCGATCAGAATCCGGTCCGGACGCATCCGCAGGCTCGACTTGATCAGATCGCGGATCGTGATCGCCTTCTCTCCTTCTGTGTTGGCATTCCTCGCCTCCATGCGGACCAGGTTCGCGACGCCCTGGATTTGCAGCTCCGCGTTGTCCTCGATCGTGATCACACGCTCGTCCTTCGGGATGTAGTGCGACAAGGCGTTCATAAACGTGGTCTTGCCGGAGCCGGTGCCGCCGGAGATAAAAATGTTGTACCCCGACCGAACCAGCGTCTTCAAAAAATCAACCGCCTCCTGCGATACGGTATTCCAACGGATCAGCTGTTCCATTCGGATTGGGCTGTCGGGAAACCGGCGGATCGTGATGACCGGGCCGTTCAGCGCGACCGGCGGCATCACGATGTTGACACGGGCGCCATTCTCAAGACGTGCATCTACGATCGGCACAGACTCGTTGACGATGCGGTTGCACCTGCCCACGATCTGCTGCGCGATGTCCTCCAACCGTTCCCGTGAGTGAAAATTTTTCTCCCACCGCCGCAGTTTTCCGTCGCGCTCGAAAAAAATCCCCTCCGTCCCGTTCACCATGATCTCCGTCACGCCGTCGTCGTCGATCAACTCCTGGAGAATATCCAGCCGACGCACGGAATTGAACAGCTCCCTGCGCAGCTCATTGCGCTCCGAAAGCCGGATGTAAAAATCGATTCCCGTCTGCAGGATCAGCTCGTCTATGCTGTGATAAATCTCCTCGTCGCAGATCTCTCGGTAGCCTTCCAGCTGTTCCATAAGTCTGTGCCTCAGATAAATAAATTTCTGCTCGTCCGTCTCCCATCACTCCTCTCTGCACCATAAACGTCTCAAAGTTCCTCCTCGATCAACATTTTCCGCACAAAATTTCCCATTTCGCCCCAGACCAGCTGCTGGATGATGTCTCCGTTCTCGCGCAATAGCGGCTGCACCGGAGGCTTGAGCTTTCGCGTTTTCTCCGTAATATCCTGCATATCAAGCATTTGAAGCAGCTTCTCATACTGGGACAATTTTGCCTGTGAGATCGCATCTTCCAATACCGGCATATAGATCCTGTCACACACCCGCAGGATCTGAAAAAACTCATCCACCTGCTCGCTCAGGTCGAGGATCAGAATGTCGTACTCTCCGCAGGTGCCGATCTCATTCAGAAAATCCAGCCACTCCTTTCCGGAGACATCCCGGATGTCAGCCGGGGACAGGGCCGGCGGAATGTAGTGCAGCTCGTGAAAGGTCTGCACCGTCGAATTCAACCGGTAGATAAATCCGCCCTCCTTCTGTCTGGAAAAATAGATCAGATCGGAGATGTCCGTGCGGTACTTCGTGTCAAACAGCTCCTCAAACCCGGAGAACTCCTCAAAATTCAGATACAGTACCTGATCGCTTTCCGAAAGGATCTCGCCCAGCGTCAGCGCAAAGGATGTCTTCCGCGCCCTGCCGATCGGAGAATAGACCCCGTAAATGTGCGTCTTTTTGGTCGTATTTCCAAATATGTACGGCTGCGGATGCGCCTCCGCATAGTATTCCAGCACCTCGGACAGCAGCTGGTCGGACGACTGGTATTTGTACACGTGCGGATAGTCGTCCAGATCCGGCATCGTCTCTCCCTCAGACAGCATGATCACGCGCTTGATCGGAAGATCCCGGATCTCATTGCACATGGCGCGCGTCGAGATCAGCAGGACTTCAATGGAATTTTCCCGGGCAAATGCCTGCAGGCTCTCCACGTTCGTAAACGCCTGCACTTCAAACGGCGTCGTCCTTTTTCCATTCAGATAGTCCATGAGACTGCACGCATAGGACGCATCCAGATCACAGACCGCAAATATATTTTTCTTCAAATGCTCCCTCCTATCTGCCAAAGTATCCCGAGCAGGATCGGAACAGAAAAACAGAACTTCGCATCCTCGCCGACACCGCCCATATATGACTCCCATTGATGGTTTTTTGAATAGTGACTGACATACCGCGCAAAATACAAGATCCTCTGCTCAAGATTGCCCCTGCGCAGCATATACAGAAGCGAAAAGAACGCTCCGAAAAGAATCGACCAGGTAATACATGCGAAGCTCCCCGCTAATCCGAAATATCCGCCCGCCATGCAAAGCAGCTTGATATCCCCCGCTCCAATCATGCGAAAATAATAGAACAGACTGAAAAACAGGATCGGAAGAGCCGCGCCGCCGAGATAAAGAACCACACCGGTCGGCCCGCTGGTATAGAGCTGATACAATGCGCCACAGGAAAGTCCCACCGCGATGATCCCATTCGGAATCCTGCCAGTATTCAGATCACACAGCACAGCCAAAACAGCCAGACTCAACAATAAGAAAACAGAAAAATCCATCAAATCCGCCACATCCCTCCCCATGCATTTTGCAATTCTTCTGCAATTTCCTTTTACATTTTCTTCTGTACGCTTGTCTCGGAAATCCCTGCCGGAACCGGCATTCATCCTGACCGACTCCGCTGCCATACTCCGCAGCCTCGTCCTCTGTAGATATTCCTGAAATGGAATTCGAGCCGTAAAAAATGTATCTTACCAAAGGCATCTTTCCTTTTGGTAAGATACATTATAACACGTTTCAGTGATTTGTAAAGTCTTTTTTGTGATATTTTTTATTTTTTTGAGATGTTCAATATGTTGTATATATTTTCTACAACTATAATGTTCTATTCTGGCTCAGGAATCAGCTGTTCTGCTCCATAAACTTCATGTAATTGACGACCATCATCGCGATCTTGAACGTCATCGCGTCCTCAAAGATGCGGATGTCCAGCCCGGTGCTCTTCTGCAGCTTCTCCAGCCGGTACACCAGCGTATTTCTGTGAATATAGAGCTGCCTTGCCGTCTCGGAGACGTTAAGATTGTTCTCAAAAAATTTCCCGATCGTGGCAAGCGTCTCTTCATCGAAGGATTCCGGCGACTCCGCGGTGAACACTTCTTTCATGAACATCTCGCACAGCGGAAGCGGAAGCTGATAGATCAGCCTGCCAATGCCCAGCGTGTTGTAGGCGATGACCGCCTTCTCCGTGTAGAAGATCTTCCCGACGTCAAGCGCCATCCGCGCTTCCTTATAAGAGCGGGACACCTGGCGAATCTCGTCAACGATCGTGCCGTAGGCGATCTTCACGCTCGACATGGCCTCGGAATTCAGCATGTCGCGCAGCATGTGAGCCGTCTTCTCCACCTCTTCGTAGCCCTCGTTCTCCTTGAGCTCCTGCACCAGAATGATGCTCTTCTCGTCCACCGCGGTGATGAAATCCTTCGTCTTGCTGCCGAACAGCCCCTTGACGATCTCCATCGCCGCGTTGTCTTTCTCATATTTCGTCTCGATCACGTAGACGATCCGGCGCACCTCCGTGTCGATGTGCAGCTTCCGCGCGCGGTTGTAGATATCGATGGAGAGCAGGTTGTCCAGAAGCAGGTTCTGGATGTAGTTGTTCTTGTCGAAGCGCTCCTTGTAGGCAATGATCAGATTCTGAATCTGGCTGACCGCCACGCGCCCCAGCATGTAGGCGTCCTTTGAGGCGCCCTGCGCGATCAGGACAAACTCCAGCTTCTTATCGTCAAACACCTTAAAAAAATGCGCTCCCTGCACGACCTGGCTGTCCGCAGGCGATTCTGCAAACTGTATGATTGCATTTTCCTGCACTGCCTCTTCCGGAAGCGTGGTAGCGACCAAATTCGCGTGCACATCCGTCAGGGTGAAATCCACCCGCGTGATCGAATTCAGCTCATCCAGCGTGTTCTGTAAAATCTGACTTGAAATCATATCTTCACTTCCT